>NZ_JBQFMJ010000002.1:0-449783 GCF_056531785.1 Ruegeria sp. K7 | reverse complement strand
CGTTTCCCCCTCCCCAGGCCACCAAAAAGCGGAAAGCCAAATAAAAAAACGAGCCCCCCCCCGAGGCGGGGCGGTGCTTTTGGTTTTGAAACGGTGTCGGTTCCTGCAAACAGATTTCGGAATCAGTGAGGTGCGCGACCTGCGAATCCCCCATTCTGTCTAACAAGATTGGAGGATTGCCCCATGAACATTCGTACCGCAACGCGCTCGGGCGGACGCTCGGCCCGCCGCGCCAAGCGAACCGCGCCAAACTTTGAGATGTTGCCCGGACTGACCCGGGGCATCCCGCTATGCGAGGTGATGGACGGCGCCCAGGTTGAGCGCATCGACAACGCCTCGATGGACATTCTGGAAAATGTCGGCGTGCAGTTCCGCGACCCCATTGCGCTGGAAGACTGGAAAAAGGCCGGTGCCAGGGTCGAGGGAGAGCTGGTCTATCTGGATCGCGGATTGGTGCGTGAACTGATTGCCACAATCCCTTCGGATTTCACCTATCACGCCCGCAACCCGCAAAAGAACGTGCGGCTGGGTGGCCGGCACTCGATCTTCGTGCCGATGACCGGCGCGCCGTTCCTGCGTGATCTCGACGACGTGCGCCGCAATCCGACGCTGGACGATCTGGCCATGTTCCACAAGCTGAGCCACATGATGCCCGCGCTGCATTCGTCGGCCCATCATATCGTGGAACCCTACGATCACCCGATCAGTCAGCGCCACCTGCGCATCACCTATTCTTCGATGAAATATTCGGACAAGACGTTCATGGGCATGACCACCAGCCCCAAAAACGCCGAGGACGTGATGGACATGTGCGCAATCCTGTTCGGGGAAGAGTTCCTTGAGGATCACCCCGTCACCACCGGCAACTGCAACGGCAACTCGCCACTGGTCTGGGACGAAACCATGCTGGGCGCGATGCGTGCCTTCTGCCGCCGCAAGCAGCCGGTACTATGCTCGCCCTTCGTGTTGGGCGGTGCCAACACGCCCGCCAGCGTACCCGCGACCGTCGCGCAGCTGAACGCCGAGGCGCTGAGCGCGCTGGCCTACACACAGGTGATCCGCAAGGGCGCGCCCGCGATTTACGGCCACTACCTGTCAACCGTGTCGATGAAATCCGGCGCACCGATGGCGGGCACGCCCGAAATCAGTCTGATGAATTTCATGATTGGTCAGATGGCGCGGTACTACGACGTGCCGTGGCGTACCTCAAACACGCTTGGCGGGGCCAAGACCTTCGATGCGCAGGCCGGTTACGAATCTGCCACGACCCTGCAGGCTGTTATTCATGCCGGGGCCAATTACATCTGGCATTCGGCGGGCTGGAACGAGGCCGGGATGCACTGTTCGGTCGCCAAGTTCATCGTGGATGCTGAACAATGCGCCATGGCCTATCGCATGGCCGAAGGTCCGAAATGGCACGATTTCGATCAGGCTCTGGCTGCGGTGCCGGATGTGGGGCCGGGCGGTCACTATCTGGGTCATCCGCACACACAGGACAATTTCCAGACCGCGTTCTTCATGCCCGAAATGTTTGACAACAATTCGATCGAGCAATGGACGGCTGAGGGCGAGGTTGAGATCACCGAACGCGCTCTGAACCACGCCCGCAAGCTGCTGGCCGAATATCAGGAGCCCACGCTGGATCTGGCCAAGAACGAGGAACTGCTGGACTACATCGCGCGCCGCGAACGGGAAATACCGGCAGCGGACGAACTGAACCAGACGTATTGATGATCTCTCCCCCCACTGGCCCGCCTGAAATTGGCGGGTCTTTTTTTGATCGGGAAATTGAAATGGAAATGAATGGAAGAAAGGCGCTGGTTACTGGCGCTGCCGGAGGGATCGGCGCAGCAATTGTCCGCCAATTGCGGCAGGCCGGCGCGCATGTTGCCGTGGCGGACAGATCAGTTGACGGGATCGAGGCCGAAACCCACCTGCCCGGTGATCTCAGGGACGCTTCGTACAGCGACGCGCTTCCCCAAGCGGCCGCGGACCTTCTGGGCGCGCTGGACATCGTGATCAACAATGCGGGCGTGATAACGCGGGGCACCGTCACCGAAACCATGGATGATGACTGGTCACTGTCCCTGGGTGTCAATGTCGAAGCACCGTTCAGAATCTGTCGGGCCGCGATTCCGATCCTGGCCCAATCGGGGGGCGGGGCAATCGTCAATACGGCATCGTGCTGGGGCTTGCGGCCGGGGCCGAACCATGCGGTTTATTGTATGACCAAGGCGGCCATCGCCTCGCTGACGCAGTGCATGGGAATGGACCACGCGCATCAGGGCATTCGCATCAACGCGGTGTGCCCGAATGAAGTGAACACGCCCATGCTGCGGTCCGGTTTTGCAAAACGCGGGTTCGATCCGGATACTGCCGTGGCCGAATTGGGGGCGACGGTCCCCCTGGGACGGATTGCCGAGCCTGATGACATCGCAGATGTCGTTCTGTTTCTTGTCTCGGACGCGGCGCGTTATGTCTGCGGCACATTGGTTGAGGTCAACGGAGGTAAGCCAGTCACATGAACCGATTCCAAGGCAAGGTTGCCCTCGTCACAGGCGGCCGCAGCGGTATCGGCCGTGCCATCGCTGTCAGGCTGCGGCAAGAAGGCGCGCGCGTCTTCACGGCCCAGCGTGGGGCGGACACCGAATTTAAAGGCATCGCTGCGGATTTCACCAGACCTGGCAGCCCGGCGCAGGTGATCGATGAACTGATTGCGAAGGCCGGGCGCCTTGATGTTTTGGTCAACAATGCAGGAATGATGCAGGAAGCCTCGGTCGAGGACATGAGCCTGGACGACTGGCAGCGAACCCTGGCGGTCAACTTGACGGCACCGTTTCTCATGATCAAGGCCGCCTTGCCGCACCTGCGTGAAAGGCGCGGCAATATCGTCAATACCGGTTCGATCGAAGGTTTGGGCAGCAACCCCGGACATGCGGCCTATGGGGCGTCCAAGGCCGGACTGCACGGGCTGACCCGCGCGGTCGCGGTCGATCACGGGCCCGAAGGCATCCGGTGCAACGCAGTCGCGCCGGGTTGGATCGACACGGACCTGAACGAGGATTTCATCGCCTCGATGCCGGATCCCGAAGCATTTCGCCGGAATATCGGGCGCATCCACCCCGTGTCCAGAACCGGAGCACCGGAAGAGGTTGCGGCCCTTGTCGCATTTCTGGCATCAGATGACGCGGCTTTTGTCACCGGACAGGTCTATACCATCGACGGCGGACGCATGGCAAAGCTCAGCCTGCCGGGATAGGGCAGATCATTCCTTGCCTGACCGCCATTCCTTCCACATCAGGTAGGTGTTGGCGCCCAGCGAGGCGAAGGGCTCGGGCGGCAGGCGCGGAAGCTCCGGTTGGGCCAGAAAATGACTGGCAATGTCCGACCCGCCCTGCAGGATCAGCTCGGCAATGCCCATTCCCTGCAATGTCCCGCGGGCAATGCCCAGCCCGTTTTGGCAACAGGCGGAATAAACCCCGTCGTCCAGTTCGCCAAAAGCGGCCGCGCCATTGCGGCTGAGGCACAGCATTCCGGCCCAGCGGTGTTCCATTTTTACGTCCGGCAAATGCGGAAATCTCTCGCGGAACTTGCGGTCATGCACCCAGCCCGCATTGCGCAGGCGCATGTTTGTCGTCTCGATCGAAGGATGAAAGCTGGAACAGGTCCGGATCAGGATCCGGTCGCCATAACTGCCCGAGATGCGCCGCACGGATGTTCCCATCGGATCCGCCGGTGTCACCGACCAGCGCGATTGCCCACCCAGCGTTTTGATCTGAGCGTCGGTCAGAGGCGCTGACAGTGACGCGTAAAGGCAAATATGCATCAGCCGACGTTGGTAGAACCCAAAGCTTTCGACATGCCCATTGTTGGCCAACACAATCCGTCCGGTCGTCACCCTGGCTTTTGGGGTCGTGACAACCCAGCCGTTTCCCTGTTTTTCAAAGCCCGTAACCGGCGAGTTTTCGAACACATCAACCTGCCCGGCCAGATGTGCTGACAATGCCCGGATATAGGCTGCGGGCTGGACCATGACAGTCCCCGGCGCAAACAGGCCTGAGGTGTAATGTGGACTGCCCGTGAGTTCCCGCATCTGTTGCTGATCGTAAAGGGTGCAGGGTTCGCCCAGCCGTTCCAGATGCGCGGCATATTCGCGGTTGTGCAGATCGCCTGACGGGGTGGCAGCGGCGTTGAATTTGCCGCAGGGATCGAACACTTCATCGGACAGGACACAGTCCTCGGCCACCTGCCGCGCAAAAGCGATGGCCTTTCGGTTCAGCGCGATGGTGGCCCTGTCGGCCTCAAGCCCGTCGCCCGCGTAATTGTCCGAGGCCAGATCATGCGGCAAATCGATCATGAAGCCCGAATTCCGCCCGGCGGACCCTTCCGCGAACCGCCCTGCCTCAAGCACGGCAATCTTCAGGGAAGGATCAAGCTGGTGCAGGCGTCGCGCTGTGCTGAGGCCTGCAAACCCGCCGCCGACGATGGTGATGTCGGCGCTCAGGTCCTGTTGCAGTTCAGGAAGCGGTGTCTGAGCGGGAAGAACGGCGTTCCACCCCGCCACGCCGGTTTGGCGCGGCAGCCGTTTTGCTTCGTACCGGCTCAATCCACTGCCTCGTCCGCATCGTCGGCCAGATCGATCCAGATTGTTTTTAACTGGGTGTACTGGTCGTGTGCGTGGACCGAGTTGTCGCGGCCACCAAAGCCCGACTGCTTGTATCCCCCGAATGGTGTGGTGATGTCGCCTTCGCCAAAGCTGTTCACCGTGACTGTTCCCGCCCGGATTGCCCGCGCCCCACGAATGGCGCGTTTGGCATTGGCCGTGAAGATCGAGGCGCACAGACCATAATCGGTGTCGTTGGCGATCTTGATGGCCTCATCAAAGCCCGACACTTCGATTACCGACAGAACCGGGCCAAAGATTTCTTCCCGTGCCAGGGTGGCGTCGTTGCCGGGGACTTCGACGACCGTGGCTTCGACAAAACCCTTGTCCGCCTTGCCGCCAATCACGACGCTATCGGCCTGATCCAGATAGCTGCAAACCTTGTTGTAATGGCCTTCGCTGACCAGCGCACCCATGCGGGTTTCCGGGTCCAGCGGGTCGCCGATGTTCCATTGTTTGGCGTGATGGGCGATGCGCTCCAGCAGCTCGGCCTTCACATCCTTGTGCACGATCAGACGTGACGAGGCCGAGCAGTTCTCACCCATATTCCAAAACGCGCCATTGACCACGTGCGCCGCCACGCGGTCGAGGTTTTCGGCATCCTCCATCACGATAGCGGGGTTTTTGCCGCCCATCTCCAGCACCACTTCCTTGGCGTTGCTTTCGGCCGAATAAGTCAGGAACCGCTTGCCGGTGGCGGTGGAGCCGGTGAAGGACACCATGTCGATATCCATATGCCGCCCGATGGGCTCGCCCACGTCGGCGCCGCCACCCGGAACGATGTTCAGAACACCGCGTGGCAGTCCGGCCTCCATCGCCAGTTCGGCCAGGCGCAGCGCGGTCAGCGTGGTTTCTACCGCCGGTTTCACCACGACCGAACAGCCCGCCGCCAAAGCAGGCCCGATCTTCCACGCCAACATCAGCAGCGGGAAGTTCCACGGCAGCACCAAGCCCACAACACCGATCGGCTCACGCACGACCATGGCAATGTGATCGTCGCTGGCAGGGCTGACCTGATCGTAAATCTTGTCGATCGCCTCGGCATGCCATTTCAGGCAGTGGATGGTTTCAGGCACGTCCACGGTTTCGCAGTCATAGATGGTCTTGCCGCTGTCGATGCTCTCCATCACCGCCAGTTCGTGGGCGTTGCGCGTCATCACCTTGCAAAGCCGGATCAGCACGTCCTTGCGCTGGGACGGGTGCAGTTTCGACCAGCGCCCATCGTCAAACGCCTCGCGCGCCTTTTCGACGGCAAAATCCACGTCCGCGGTTCCGCAGGCCGCGATATCGGTCAGCTTTTCGCCGGTGGCCGGGTTTGCGGTCTCAAACGTCTTGCCGGACATCGCCGGGCGGAATGCGCCATCTATGAACGCGCCGGTCGGCAGCTCCAGATTGGCAGCAATGGATTTGTATTCGTCCCTAGTGAGCAATCCCATGCCTTAACCCTCCGCCACAATGTCTGCGATTTTTTGTCTGAGAACACGCGTCACCTGTTCCAGCGCGCGCTTGTCGTCCTTGTTGAGCCCCTTCAGCGGAGGCCGCATCGCGCCCGCGTCGATCCCGTTCATGGTCACGCCATGCTTGATGGTCTGGATAAACTTGCCGCCCTGTTCCAGCACCCGCATCAGCGGCATCATCGCGGACATGATCCGGCGGCCCTTGGCAAAGTTGCCTTCGATCACACAGGCGTTGTAGAGCGCAACATGCTCGGCAGGCAGGAAATTCGACCCACCACAGACCCAGAACGGTGCACCCCAGGCAAAGAACTCGAGCGCCTGATCGTCCATGCCGCATCCCAGCTGGATATGCGGATAGTCCCGCGCCAGCAGGTGGACCCGGTTGATATCGCCCGAGCTTTCCTTGATGCCGCAGATATTTCGGCTGCGGCCGACGCGGTCGAGGAACTCTTCGCCCATCATCGTGCCGGTGCGATGCGGATAGTTGTACAGCATCACCGGCAGGTCTGCTGCCTTGTCGATGGCCAGTGCGTTCAGCGCGTTTTCGCGGTCGGTCGGTACCGAATAGGGCGGGCTGGCCAGCAGGATGGCATCTGCGCCAATCTCGCGCGCGCCCGCGGCCAACGCAATGGAATCCGGTGTCAGCATCGCACCGGTGCCGACCACAAGCGGCAACCGGCTTTTTAACTGCTCATGCGTGAATTTTGCCAGCTCAAGACGCTCGTCAACGGTCTGCGCATAGTTCTCGCCGGTCGAGCCGCCCGAGATCAACCCGTGCACACCATGTCCGATCAGGTATTCGATCACGTCGGACAGGGCGTCCCAGTTGACCTGGCCATCTGCGTGGTAGGGGGTTACGACAGGGGTGTAGATCCCCTCAAATCTGAAAATCGGGTTCATTCCGTCCTCATGCAGGTTTCGACAGGGGCGGGGCACCCATCGGGACATTCAGCGCCTCAGGCATCACAAAAAGTTCGATCTGATCGCGCGACAGGTTCCAGTGATCGGTCGCCAGCTGCGAAGCAGCCACTTCATCGCGCGCTTCGATGGCGGCGATGATAGCGTCATGCTGGCGGCTCGCCTCGGACAGGTTTTCGGTCATTTCAACGCTTTGGGGGCGATAAAAGGTCATACCGATGCGGGCGTGATCGATCAGTAGCCGGTTGAACGACGGCAGCAGATAGACATTCGCCGACATCTCGCCGGTCACTTCGTGAAAGCGGTTGTTGGCCAAGGCACGATCCTCGGGCGACCCGGTCCGCAATGCCTCTTTGAACTTTTGCTGCGCCACCTTTAGGTCATCGATCTGCCGGGGCGTTGCGTTCAGGGCCGCCAGACGCAGAATTGCCCCATAGACCATCGGCGCGGCCAGAAAGAAGTCGCGCAGGGTGGTATAGGACATCTCGGACACGCGCGCGCTGCGGTTGGTGCGCAGATCCAAATACCCTTCGCCCGCCAATTGCCTGAACACCTCGCGCAGCGGGGTCCGGGACAGGCCAAAGGCATCCGACAGATGCGCCTCGTCAAGATCGGCACCTGGACGCAGGCGCAGGGTCAGAATGGACACCTTCAGGTGCTCCCTCAGGTCTGCCTTGCGTGATTTGCCGTCTTCTTTCATCCCAAATCCTTTGCCAAGCCCCGATGCATACCCTTGCGAATCGCGTGGGCGCCGAGTAGCTGGCCGATTTGTATTCGATAAAAATACAACTTGTATACAGTAAAAAATAGTGCAGCATCACCTAAACTTCGCCACGGGGTCGCAGGCCGACGCCCAGCAAACGGAAACCGACATGCAGCAGACGCAGCACATCACCTTCATATTGGTTGAGGAATTTTCGCATCTGGCGTTTTCATGTGCCGTCGAGCCGCTGAGAATCGCCAATCTGGAAAGCGGTAAAGACCTGTACGAGTGGTCCTTTGCCTCGGAACATAGCGAACAGGCGGTATGTTCAAACGGGTCGGTGACGCTGGTCCATTCCGGGCTGGATAAACTGCCCAAGACTGATCAGTTGTTCGTCTTGTCCGGTATTCACATGCGCAAACACGTCACGCGCCCGTTGTTGGCTGCATTGCGTCGCGAGCGTGCCCGGGGAACGCGGATCGGCGCGCTGTGTTCAGGCGCCTGGGTGCTGGCCGAGGCCGGTTTCCTGGACGGAATGCAGGCCGCCATTCACTGGGAATACCACGACGCGTTCATGGAAGCCTTTCCCGAGGTAAATCTGGTGCGCAGCGTGTTTACGGCTGACGAAAAGCACATCACGGCATCGGGTGGCACCGCCACTGCGGACCTGATGCTGCACCTGATCGAAAAGGAACATGGCCGGGAACTGTCAGTCGCCGTTGCCGATCAGATGGTCTACAACGCGGTGCGTAATGCCACCGCAAGACAGCGCGTTTCGCTCCAGTCCCGCAACGGGATGCGAAACGCCCATCTGGCCAGGGCAATACGGATCATGCGCGACAGTATCGATGCACCGGTTTCGCCCTCGCAAATCGCCGGAGAAATCGGGATTTCCGCACGCCAGTTGGAGCGGTTGTTCGGGAAATACCTGAACACGTCCCCCAAGAAGTACTACATGGAGCTGCGCCTGGAACGGGCCCAGAATCTGCTGCTTCAGACCGAGGCCTCGGTCACCGAGGTTGCGCTGGCCTGCGGGTTCGAAAGCCCCGGGCATTTTTCGCGCGTGTACAGATCCAGTTTTGGCGTAACCCCGCATATGCAAAAGACAAAAATCAACTGATTACAAACAACGGCCGCTGCGCCTCGGACGGAATGGAGAGGATAATTGGGCGGGGGGAGCCTCATGACCAGATGACAATCAGACCGGTCAGGCGCTCACCCCCTGACCCTGCCCAGTTACCCCCTCGTTAAAACTGTACTGGTCAAATGGCAGGCAGGATTGATTGTTTTTGTCTCAGGAAAGGGGCGCAACTATTGCCAGATCGTGTCAGTTCTATGTAATTTTTTGTCGTATTTCTTCGAACTGTGGCATCCTCTTAAGAAATGCAGTCAGAAATTGAATAAATGGCCTTCGTTTCGTGCAAGCAGTTGGGTGAGACGGGTCACTCCGCTTCAGAATCGCCACTCTTGGATTTGCTGTAGCTCTCCCAGATTTCCGGACGCCTATCCCGGGTCAACTTCTCGGCCATGCTGTGGCGCCATTCAGCGATTCGGCCATGGTGCCCGGACATCAGAACGTCGGGGATCGGCCGCCCTTTCCATTCGGCGGGGCGGGTGTATTGCGGATGTTCCAGCAGGCCCGACGAAAAACTCTCATCCTCGGTCGAAGCCTGATTGCCCAGCACGCCCGGGATCAGCCGGACCGTCGCGTCAATCAGGGCCTGTGCTGCAATTTCGCCCCCGGTCATGACGAAATCACCAAGCGAAACCTCCTGAACGCCGTAATGCTCCAGCACCCGTTCATCGACACCTTCGAAGCGGCCACACAGCAAGGTCATACCGTCACATCGCGCCAGCGACTGCATCATGGCTTGGTTCATCGGCCGGCCGCGCGGGCTGAGGTAGATCAGGGGCCAGTTGCCCTGAACGCCCGCCATCGCGTGTTCAATCGCCTCGCCCAGAACATCTGGGCGCAGGACCATTCCGGCCCCGCCGCCGGCCGGCGTGTCATCGACATTGCGGTGCTTGCCGACCCCAAACCGGCGCAGATCGATCGTTTCCAACTGCCACAACCCCTCTTGCAGGGCTTTGCCGGTCAGGCTTTCGCCCAACACGCCGGGGAAGGCCGACGGGAACAGCGTGATGATCCTGGCTTTCCACACGCCATGCAGATCGGGTGTCGGCGTTATCAATTCGCGTGGTTTCAGCGTGGGCCGGATCGCCTTGCGACCATGGGATTTGTTGGGCTTGTCAGTCATGGGGTCCCGTAGATCTCGTCCTGCACAGATTCGATGATCGCTGCTTTCTGACGGGTCAGCGCGGCTTCGTCCAGTCGTGACCGGTTCAACGCCAGAAGCTCGGTCAATGTGTCTTCCGGCAGGCTGGGATTGACCTTGTTCGGCGGTACAATCCGGGCGGTTTTGTCTCGTGACAACCTGAGGAACTCTGCAAATGGCGCACCGGGGCCAAAACGGCGCTGTAGCATGTCTTCCAGCCATTCCGACTGCACGGTGACCGATGGCAGCTTGTCCCGAATGCTGTTCACCGTGTCCTCAAGCGAAGGCAGTTGATCAAGGTTGGCACGGAAGGTTTCGAAATCCTGCACCATCCGCGTGCGTTGCAAATCATGCGCCCACAGGCTGCGCAGCCACGCGCCGCGCTGGCGCAACGATAGGTAGAGCGTTATGTCCAGATCCTCTCCGACCAGCCGCTGTCGGATCGAATCGACGATACACGCGGCCAGATCCGGGGCCGCAGCGTAGCCCTGGCTCAGGTTGCGACTGGGGCGCAGGCCGCTGAAATTCTCTTCGCTCAGGATCAGCCCGCGTTTGGTTCCGAATTCCAGCGTATCCAGAAATTCACGCATCTGGCCGCCAAACTCGGCCAGCGTTCCCACTGTTCCATAAACCGAGTGACGGGTGGCCGCACCGGACAGCCCTGTCTTGCGGGTCTTGTAAGGCAGCACCAGCGCGAAATGGGGCCAGATCAACTCGCGGTTTTCATACAGGAAGGACTGCGCCGCAGTGGTGCCTGTTTTGTGCAGGCCCAGATGCAGCATTATCCGCCGCATTACAGCAGACCCTCCGGCGGGTCGGCGATGATACGCCCCTGATCCAGATCGACCGTGGGCACGACCTCAAGCGTGAAGGGCAGCAGAACCGTGGTGTTCATCCCCGGCCCCTGCAGTTCCAGCAGGTCTGCCGCGCCATGGTTCTGCACCGATTTCACCCGGCCCAGAAGCGTGCCGCCGGTGTCATAGACCTCAAGCCCGATCAGGTCCGTATGATAAAACTCGTCATCCGGCAGCGAGGGCAACTGGTCACGTCGCGCAAACAGGCGCAGACCTTTGATCGCGTCGGCCTGCTCCTTTGTTTCAATTCCGCCCAGCCGCGCGGCAAAGCCGTTCTTGATCGTCCGGGTCAGCACAAGCGGATACCGTTCCGCGCCGCTTTCGTCGGTCAGCGGAGAATATGATTCGATGTCTTCGGGGGTCGCGCAGTAGCTTTTCAGCCGCACTTCGCCCCGCACGCCGTAAGACCCGGCGATACTGCCTACACAGATCAGATCAGTCATTGGACCCTTCCACCGTCACACAAACTCCGTCCTGCCAGTCTCCGCGCGTGGCACAGGCGTCGCGCTGATTGCTGCGTTCGAAAAACACGCCGACAATAAAAGCGATCATCAGCAGGATGGGAAGCCGCATCAGCCCAAACATAAGTCTATCGCACCTCGACGGTCAGACTGTCCTGACGATTTTCCCAACCGGCACGCTCCAGTTCCGGCGTGTCTGACAACGCCTCGGGCCAGCCGATGCAGAAATACCCGATCAGGCGCCAGCTGTCCGGCACTTTCAGGTCCCGCGTCAACCGGTCGGGGTCCAGAATGGACACCCATCCCAGCCCCAGCCCCTCGGCCCGAAGGGACAGCCAGAACAGTGTGATCGCGGTGACCACGGAATACCGACGCATTTCGGGCATCGTGCCTGCGCCCAGCCCCAGACCCTTGTCCGTGGCATCGTCGCAGAAGACAGCCAGTTGCACAGGGGCCTCGCGCATGCCCGACAACTTGAGGCTGCTGTAAAGCTGCGCCTTCTCGCCGGAATATCCGGCAAGGGCCTCGGCATTCGCGGTCTGGAAATTCTCAAGCGCCGCAGTGCGGGCTTTATCGCTTTCGACACGGATCACGCGCCAGGGTTCGCTCAGCCCCACCGATGGGGCCAGCCGAAACGTGTCGAGGCAGCGCGTCAGCACTGCCTCGTCCACGGCATCGGTGCGGAACCGGCGCACATCGCGCCGGAGCCGCATCAGCAGATCGAACTGCGTGCGGAAATCATCACTGAAGGTCTGATCCTGCACGCGCCCGCCTTGCTTATTCTTCAGCAGCAGCTTCTTCAGCCGGTGCGGCAGCGGCTTCGGCAGCTTCAGCAGCCTTTGCAGCTTTCTCTTCCGCGCGCTCCTGGGCTTTCTTGCCCGGGGTACCCTTATTGGGGTTGTTGCGCTCGGCCTTGTCGCGTGCGCCGGCTGCTTCCAGCATGCGTGCAATACGGTCGGTGGGCTGAGCACCCTGGTCCAGCCAGTACTGAATGCGCTCCATGTCCATTTTCACGCGCTCTTCGCTGTCTTTCGGCAGCAGCGGGTTGTAGGTGCCCAGTTTCTCGATGAAACGGCCGTCGCGGGGCATGCGGCTGTCAGCAGCCACGATGCGGTAGAAAGGACGCTTTTTCGAGCCGCCGCGGGCGAGACGAATTTTCATTGCCATGGTGGTATCTCCTTTGAATGGCATCACGCCAAAGGCGTGTCTTGTGAAAGCCGGGACAATCCCGGTTTAGTTCTGGTGTTTCTTATGGTGTCGGATGACTTCCTGAATGATGAAGTTCAGGAAAGCCTTGGCGAAATCGGGGTCCAGATCGGCCTCTTTCGCCAGGTCTTCTAACCGTGCGATCTGCGCAGCCTCGCGCGAGGGATCGGACGGGGGAAGGTCGTGTGCGGCCTTGAGCTTGCCAACGGCCTGCGTGTGCTTGAACCGCTCGCCCAGCGTATAGACAAGGATCGCGTCCAGCCGGTCGATGCTCTCGCGGTGATCCTTCAGCAACGCAGCAGCCTGTGTCACGGGGTTGGTCATTGGCCGGTCCTTTCGGAGGTCATTGGGTCAATCTGCGGGTGGCGCCAGATCTGGGCCTTTTTGCCCAGCAATTCACCGTCGCGCTCGTAGGTGGCCCCAAGCCGCCCGGCCAGGGCGCGCGAGCGGTCGTTCGCGTGGGCGATGTACGAAATGACGCCGTTCAGGCCCTGGTGCTGCGCCGCATAGGCCCGGGCCGCGTTCGCAGCCTCATAACCCAGACCTTTGCCTTCGGCCTCGGCCATTAGGGTCCAGCCCAGTTCGGGTTCGGCCCAGCCGGGGACATCGATCATACCGGCCCATCCCACGAAGGCGTCACTGGCCTTTTCGGTCAGATGCCACAGGCCATAGCCTCTCAGTGCCCAGTGCCCCAGCCGGTGTGCCAATGAGCTCCAGCAGGCAAATTCATCCTTGGGTCCGCCAACCATATGGCTGCGTTCGGTCGCAAAGAATGCGGTCATTGCGGGCAGATCATCCAATTCGGGCGCGCGCAGGATCAGGCGCTCGGTTTCAATCGATGGGATGGTGAATGTCGTCATGCGAGCCCCTCCGAAATCTGGTCGGGGCCGGGATGGCGGTACACCAGTTCGGTGCCGTGCGAGACGTTTTCGAAACTGCGCTCGTACTGCGCGCCCAGCCGCTCGGCCAGCGCGATCGAGCGTTCGTTGCCCGGAAAGATGTTCGAGCTCAGCGTTTCGAACCCCAGAACCTCATAGGCATAGAGGCGCGCCTCTTGAGCGGCCTCACGGGCATAGCCTTTGCCTTCGCTTCCGGCGAACATGACCCAGCCCAGTTCCGGCTCGGGCCAGCCTTCCGGCGACCACAGCCCGACAAAGCCCACGGGCTGGCCGTCATGCGTTTCAACGGTCCAGAAGCCATAGCCGTGCAGAACCCAATGGCCGATCATGCTGGCAAACCAGCGCCACGCCTGATTGCGGTCCAGCGGGCCGCCAAAGCCCCAGCTGCGGTCCTTGTCGGCAAAGAAATCCGCGACATTGTCGAAATCCCGCGCCTCGGGTCCGCGCAGGATCAGGCGTTCGGTTTTCAGGGTGGGAATGCAGAGGTCTATCATGCGTAGGCCTCCATCCCGCCATTTACCAGATCAACCGGGGCAGGGTGCCGCCAGATTTCGGTTTTGCCGAACTTGGGGTGGTCATAGTAATACTCGAACTGCGCCCCCAGACGCTGGGCCACCGCCTTGCTGGCGTCATTTTCCAGATCGATCAGCGAGATCGCCGTTTCCCACCCCAGCAGGTCATAGGCATATGCCCGTGCGGTCAGCGCGGCTTCGGTCGCATAGCCCTTGCCGGTGGCGTGGTTCATCAGCGTCCAGCCGACCTCGGGCTCGGGCCAGCCTTCCGGACACCAAAGACCGATACGCCCGACATAGGTGCCGGTGTCCTTTTCATCGACACTCCAGTACCCGTAGCCGCGCAACGCCCAATGGCCCAGAAGCGAGGCGACCAGACGCCATGTCTCATCCCGGCGCAACGGACCGCCGACATATCGCGCGGCATCTCTGGCGAAGAACGCTGTATCGGCGTCAAGATCCGCTTCCGACGGCGCGCGCATAATCAGGCGCTCAGTCTCAAGGGTGGGTATGGCCAACGCAAGTGTCATGCCTTCGCCTCGCCATAACGCCAGACATGCTGATCCGCGCCAAACGCGTTCTCTGCATTCACGTCCCGCACAGCGCCCAGCCGTTTGGCAAGTGCATTTGACCGGGTGTTGGATGCCGACACATAGCTTACGAAGCAACCCGATCCGAGAAGATCAAAGCCGAAGTCGCGAACCGCGGCACAAGCTTCGGTCGCATAGCCCTGCATGCGATGATAGGCTGAAAACAGATAGCCAAGCTCGGGTTCCTGATCGTCCCATTCGAGACCCAGAACGACGAAGCCAATGGCCACTTCCTGATCTTTCAATGCGGCCGTGAACAGGCCATGGCCATGCAGAAGCCAACCGGATGAATAGTACGAGAACTCGGTCCAGGCTTCCTGGTCGGTGTCGCCAAAGCTTTCCTTGCAGATCGCTGTCCATACCGGCAGATCATTCAGGGTAGGAGCACGCAGAACCAGCCGCCGGGTCTCAAGGACCGGCAGAGCCGCGCGATACTGCGCTGCTGCCATCGCCGCCTTTCCGGACGGGGGCTGGGTGCAGCGTGCTGGCGTCACTTTTTCTTTCCGAACCCGCTCAGACCCGGGGGCAGAGCCATGCCGCCACCCATTCCAGGCATTCCGGGCATCTTGCCGCCCATTGCCTTGGCGGCCTGTTCCAGCGCCTTGGGGTCCATGCCAGCGGCCATTTCTTCGGGCGAGGGGCCGCCTTTGCCGAACATGCCCTTCATGGCTTGTTTCAGCATCTTGCCTTTGCCCATCTTGCCCATCTTTTTCATCATGTCCGACATCTGCCGGTGCATCTTGAGCAGCTTGTTGAGGTCGCTGACCTCCATACCCGAACCTGCGGCGATGCGCTTTTTGCGGCTGGCCTGCAGCAATTGCGGGTTGGCGCGTTCCCGTTTGGTCATCGACTGGATCATGGCGATCTGCTGGCGCAGGATCTTGTCGTCCAGACCGGCCTGATCCATCTGCTTGGCCATCTTGCCCATGCCCGGCATCATGCCCATCATGCCCTGCATGCCACCCATCTGGATCATCTGCTCCAGCTGCATCTTCAGGTCGTTCATGTTGAACTGACCTTTGACCATGCGCTTCATCATGCGCTCGGTCTGTTCCATCTCCATCGTTTCCTGGGCCTTTTCGACCAGAGCAACGATGTCGCCCATGCCCAGAATACGACCGGCGATCCGGTCCGGCTCGAAGGTTTCGAGCGCGTCCATCTTTTCACCCAGGCCGACAAAGCGGATCGGCTTGCCAGTGACCGCGCGCATCGACAGCGCCGCACCGCCGCGCCCGTCACCGTCCATCCGGGTCAGGACCACGCCCGAGATGCCAACCTTGGCGTCAAATTCTTCCGCCACTTCAACAGCGACCTGACCGGTCAGACCGTCGACAACCAGCAGCGTCTCACGCGGGTCGACCACGTTGCGGACTTGCTCGACCTCGTCCATCAGCACTTCGTCGATATGCAGACGGCCCGCGGTGTCGAGCATGTAGACGTCATAGCCGCCCAGCGTTGCCTGCTGTTTGGCGCGCTTGGCGATGTCGACCGGCTTCTGACCGGGAACGATCGGCAGCGTATCGACGCCAACCTGTGTGCCGAGAACGGCCAGCTGATCCATCGCCGCCGGGCGATAGACGTCGAGCGAGGCCATCAGGACCTTCTTGCCCTCTTTTTCCTTTAGCCGCTTGGCCAGCTTACCGGTTGTGGTCGTCTTACCCGAGCCCTGCAGACCTACCATCAGGATCGGGGCGGGCGGGTTGTCGATCTTCAGCTTGCCGGGGTCTTCCTCGCCGCGCAGGGTATCGACCAGCGCGTCATGCACGATCTTGACGACCTGCTGGCCGGGGGTGATCGACTTGGTCACCGCCTGCCCGGTCGCCTGTTCCTGCACCTTCTTGACGAATTCGCGGGCCACCGGCAGCGAGACGTCGGCCTCAAGCAGCGCAACTCGGACCTCACGCAGGGCGGTCTTGACGTCTTCTTCGGACAGAGCACCTTGTTTCGTCAGCCGATCAAAGACGCCAGAGAGGCGTTCGGATAGATTTTCAAACATGCCTTCGGCCTCCTTAGCCGGTTATCTGGTGGCGTCTCCTAGATAGGATGCGCCGGTTAAATGCACAAACGCCCCCACGGGCGAAACTCGCTGGTGGGGGGCGATCCCTGATCGACTCAAGGGACCGGAAGATCGAGAGGCTTCCGGATGTTTGAGGGGGCTTTAGGCCGATTGGCTGGCAGAGTCAACCTTGCGGGTCGGCAACCAATCGTTGACGGCGTCAACCATTCGGTGTGATCCGCGCCCGCTGGCATAGGCTTCGACAATCGGGTGGCGTCCAGCGCTCATTCCTTTTTTTAGGATCAGAACGGGGCGATGCATCTTGGACGTGGTCGTGTCGCGGGTCGAGGTGGTCGTTTCCACCTCAGCATGGGACAGGTTCGACAACTCATGTTCTACTGCGTCATACCCAAAGATCGATTGGCGACGGATCAAGATGCTATTGCTATTGCGGTCCAATATAACCTGAACGCGGCGCACAAAGACACAGAATGCGCCGATCCCCATCCCGCCACCGAACAGGGCAAAGAACAGGCCGAACAAAATGCCCTCGCCGCCTTCGCTGACCATGAACAGGCCGACACCGACAAAGACGAGGATGAAGAAGACCAGAGAGATGCCAATAAACCAGGGCGTGTTGGACAGGATCAATTGGTCCGGGGTATTGCGCGTCACCTTCATGGCGGCACGCTAACACCGAATTCTGGCACTGTCGTGGCTTGAATTTGCCCTCGTGTTGCGCGATGAGCGCCAAACAGGAGGTTCCCATGGACGCATCATCCGCCTTTCAGGAAACACTACCGCTCAGCTCTGACGCGTTGCTGGCGCAGTTGGATGATTGGGTGTTGTCCTATCGTCTGCATACCCATGTGCCACTGTGCTCGGTCGAGGAGTCTCAGGCGGTCGAGGACCAGTTCATGATGCCGGGTGAAAATGCACTGCGGCTCAAAAACCTCTATCTGCGCGACAAGAAAAAGCGGAACTATCTGGTGACGCTGGAGCAAAACCGCGAGATTGATCTCAAGGCGCTGGGCGCCGAGCTTGGTATCGGGAACCTGTCTTTTGGCTCGGCGGATCGCCTGATGCAGAACCTTGGCATCCGCCCCGGCGCGGTCAGCCCGCTGGCGATGATCAATGGCGTTCAGAACAACGTTCGGTTTTTCATGGATGGCGCCGCGCGGCAGGCCGATGTGATCTACCTGCACCCGCTGGTGAACGACCGGACTGTGGCAATGGCGCGCGCCGACCTGATGGCGTTCTTCGACAGGATCGGCTGCCAGGTCACCTGGCTGCCCTGAGCGCAGGCCCGACGGCGCGGGCTTCCGGCCAGGGAACTAGGGAACAGAAAAAGCTAAGGGCTTTTTGCGTTGGGCTCGCGGTTTCTGCCCACAAAAAACGCCCGACCTACGCTTTTTGGACGAAGGCCGGACGTCTCGATTGCGGCGGGCGACGGCCGGTCAGGCTGCCAGTTCCTGAACCGCCTTGTGGGCGTTGCTAAGCGATGTTTCGGCGTCCAGAGCCAGTTGGTCGGCAGCAACGACATCGACGTCATGGATGCCGACAAAGCCTAGCACATGCTTGGCGTAGTCGGTGGCAAAGTCGATCTCGGAGCCGACGGCAGTACCGCCCGAAGCAATGGCCAGAATGGCGCGCTTACCGTCCAGCAGGCCTTTTGGACCGTTTTCGGAGTACGAGAAAGTAAGCCCGGCTCTGGCAACCAGATCGATCCAGGCTTTGAAAGCGGCCGGAACCGAAAAGTTGTAGATCGGCAGGCCAATCACGATGATGTCGGACTGCTGAAGTTCGTTCACCAGTTCGTCCGACAGGGCCAATTGGTCACGCTGGACCGCGTCACGCTGATCGGCGGGGGTGAAGTTGGCATTGATCCAGTCTTCGGTCAGCAGCGGCAGCGGCGAGGCCAGGTCGCGGCGGATGATGCGGCCGGCCTTCAGGTGGTTGACGATCCGGTTTGACAGGTCGCGGGTGGCGGATCCTTCGCGGCGGGCCGAGGCGTCGATATGCAGGATGGTCTTGGTCATGTCAGGGTGTCCTATTGATGTGGAATTCGCGTCTGCCGCCAATATGAGCGTTGCGTGGGTGAACAAAACTCTGATAAGCCAACAGTCATTGTTGGAATTTGCACAGTGGATTTGATGCAGTGGACAATTGGGACGAAGTCAGAACCGCCTATCAGGTGGCACGCATGGGCACGGTCAGTGGCGCGGCCGAAGTTTTGGGTGTGCATCATGCGACCGTCATCCGTCACATCGACGCGATCGAGGCGCGGCTGGGTGTAAAACTGTTCCAGCGTCACGCGCGCGGCTATACGGCAACGGATGCGGGCGAGGATCTTCTGCGCGTCGCACAGGCGACCGAAGATCAGTTCAATCAGCTGGTCGGGCGGATGAAGGGACGTGGCGACGACGTATCGGGAGAGCTGGTGGTGACGTCGCTGGCCTCGCTGGCGCCGCTGGTTGTTCCCGCCTTGACCGAGTTTCAGACTGCCCATCCGGGCCTGATCGTGCGTTACCTCACCGGCGACCGGCTGTTTCGGCTGGAATACGGCGAAGCGCACGTGGCCATTCGTGCCGGCGCCGCCCCGGATCAGCCAGACAATGTGGTGCAGCCCTTCATAACGCAGGAGGTGGGGCTTTATGCCAGCAAGTCTTACGTAGAGCGGCATGGCAAACCGGCAGGTTTCGAGGATTTCGCTGACCACTTTTTTGTCAGCACCGACGATGAAAACAGCCGTGCTCCGTTTTCGAAATGGTTGCGCGCGACAGCTCCAGCGCAAGCGATCACCTTTCGCTGCACCAACAACTTCTGCATGCGCGAGGCGGTTCTGTCCGGTGCCGGTATCGGCTTTATGGCCCGGTGGGAAGCTTCGCGCGATTCGGAACTGGTCGAAGTTATGGAACCGCTGCCCGAATGGTCGGGCAAGCTGTGGCTGGTCACGCATGTCGACCTGCATCGCACAACGAAGGTGCAGGCGTTTTTGTCCTTCCTCAAGGAGCAGGCCAAAGGCTGGCAGCCGTGACGTTTCAGGCCCGCGGCCATCTGGCGATGCTTGTGTTTTCCATGCTGGTGGCCGGCAGTTTCTCGCTGGGCTCACTCATAGCCAACCAGATTGCGCCTTCGGCGATCACGGCGGCCAGGTTCGCTATTGCGGCACTGGTGATCGGTGCCGTGGCGATGGCGACAACCGGCCTGCCACGCAGCGCCGCGCGGGCACCCTGGCGGTATTTCGTGCTGGGCGGGCTGTTCGCCACCTATTTCGTGCTGATGTTTTACGGCCTGAAAACCGCACCGCCGGTCAGTGCTGCTGCGGTGTTCACCCTGACACCGGTATTGTCCGCGATCGCGGGCTGGTTTCTGTTGCGCCAGATCACCACGCCCCGCATGGCGCTGGCCCTGGCGGTTGGGGCCGTCGGGGCGCTTTGGGTGATTTTCCGGGCTGACTGGCAGGCGTTCAGGGCCTTCGAGATCGGCGGCGGAGAGATCATCTATTTCTGGGGCTGTGTCGCACATGCGGTTTACACCCCGATGATACGCCGCCTCAACAGGGGTGAACCTGCCGTGGTCTTCACCTTTGGCACCCTTGTTGCGGGTTGCCTGATCCTGACGATCTACGGCTGGTCCGACATACGGGCGACGGATTGGGCAAACCTGCCTGCCATTGTGTGGATCGGGTTGCTCTATGTCTCGCTTTTTGCCACTGCCGCCAGTTTTGTGCTGGTGCAGTTTGCCTCGCTGCATCTGCCCTCGGCCAAGGTGATGGCCTATACTTATCTGACACCCAGCTGGGTCATCCTGTGGGAGATCGCGCTGGGCAACGGCACCCCAGTTGCACTGATCCTTGTGGGCGTGGTTATGACATGTGTCGCGCTTTTGATGTTGCTGAGGCCGGAAGAACCCGCAGGCGCAGCGCCTGCGACGGACGCAAATCCGGGCAAAACCGGCCCTTGAGGCAGATCAAGGTACATATATTCGAATTTCTCCATGCTTTTGGGCAAGGAGGAAATCATCATGTACAACCACATCATGTTCCCCGTCGATCTGCATCTGCCGCCCGAGGTCCGCAAGGCGGCAGACGTCGCCGCGCAGGTCGCCCAATGGCAAGGGGCCAGGATCACCATCGTCAGCGTGACAGGAACCCAACCGGGCGAACCCGGTCAGTCCGAGGCGGCCATCAATCAGGACCTGCAGGATTTCGCCAGTGAACTGGCCGAGAAAAGCGGTGCCGAAGTGGCGTTCCGCAATATTCATTCCGTTGATGTCGGCGCTGAACTTGACGGTGATCTGACCCGTGCAGCCGACGAGATCGGCGCGGACCTGATTGTGGTGGGCACCCATGCCCCCCGGATCATGGACTATATCTTTTCAAGCCACGCCGGCTATCTGGCAAAACATGCCAGCGTGTCGGTGTTTGTCGTCCGGTAAGCTGGCTTAGTCCTCGGGCGTGGGCAGTTCGATCTCCAGAAACCGTTCGAACGCATCCAGGTTAACCGGTTCGAACTGCCCGAATCCCTGCATCCAGACGGATGCCGCCCGCAGCGCATCGGGTTCCAGCTTGCACCATTTCACGCGGCCCCGTTTTTCCTGCGAGATCAGCCCGGCCCTGGTCAGGATGACCAGATGCTTCGAGATCGCGGCCAGCGACATCTCGAACGGTTCGGCCACGTCTGTGACCGCCATATCATCCTCCAGCAGCATCGCCAGAATGGCGCGCCTGGTCGGGTCGGCGAGGGCAGCAAATACGGTGTCAAGTTGGTCGGACATTTGTCTTTCCTAATACGCCGCATCCGGTTTGACAATTTCCGCCAAACCGTCACTGTGCCCCGGCGACCGGACGAGGGAATGCAATGGCGCTCAGATACTGGCTGGTGATCAGCATCCTTGGCATCGGCTGGGGCATGTCCTTCATGTTCAACGCCATATTGCTGCGGGAACTGGGGCCGCTTTCAGTGTCGATGGGCCGGGTCGCCTTCGGTGCGCTGGGGTGCTGGGTTTACGTCGCGGGCGCCCGCCTGCCGGTTCATCTGACCACAAGGAGGGCGCTTGGGCTGTTGGGCTTTGGTGCGCTCAGCTATGCCGGACCATTCGCGTTTTACGCACTGGCACAACAGCATATCGCCTCAGGCGTTGCCGGGATCGTCAACGCAACGACACCTGCCTTTGCTGTCATCGTCTCGCATTACTGGCCGGGTGGTGAGCGCGCGACATGGCTGAAATCTCTCGGGGTCGTCTGCGGCTTTTCTGGCATTGTGCTGCTGTCATTGCCTGTACTGCGCGCCGGGGCGACGTCCGAGTTCTGGGCCATCCTGCTGACCGTTTGCGCCCCGATCTGTTATGCGTTCTCCTTCAATCTCGCGCGGGCTTTCCGCGACATGCAACCCGTGGTGCTGGTTGCGCTGGCCCTGACAGGTGCGACGCTGGCCATCACACCGCTTGCGCTGTGGCAGGAAGGGCTGCCACATGTGACGCGGACCGAGACATGGCTGTCGCTGATGATGATCGGATTTGTTCTGACCTCGGCCGCCTTTATTGCCTTCTACTGGCTGTTGCCCAAGGTCGGACCCACCAACATGTCGACCGTGACGCTGGTTGCACCGGTCTCGGCGCTGGTGCTGGGAACTTGGGTGCTGGGAGAGGTGCTGCTGCCCGAACATCTGATGGGCATGGCGGCGATCCTGCTGGGCCTGTTGCTGATCGACGGGCGTATTGTTCGGCGCTGGCGGCTCAGGGTGCAGGACAAAGATCAACCAACAGGTTGAATATGCGGAATCCGGCACTTTGCCGGGGATTGGGCAATTCGCGACGATCATGCGGGATTCTAATTTGAAAATATTATTAATAATAACAGTAACTTGAGTGGCAAAATGCTGACCCTTCAAGATCGTTGACTCTGCGCCCCGTGCGCCTTAGCACCATGCCCAAGACTGTGCGAGGAAAACGCCCGTGACCGATGACGACCAAAAGCAGCGTATGGCGCAGCTGGAGGCCAAGATCGATGCGGCGAAAAAGGCCAAACAGCCAAAGGCCCGCGCAGATGCTGACATTTCCGGGGGCGAGCTTGCCTGGAGGATGGTCATCGAAATGGTATCCGGTCTGGGGATCGGATTTGGCATCGGATACGGGCTGGACAGCCTGCTCGGGACGATCCCGATCTTTCTGGTGCTTTTCACATTGCTGGGCCTTGTCGCGGGCGTGAAGGTTATGCTCCGCAGCGCGAAAGAGGCTCAAGAGAAACAAGCGGCGGCGACGGCTGCCGAGAAGGACGAGAGGGACTGAACGTGGCGACTGAGACCACCGCAGCAGAAGGCAGCAGCCTGGTATTCCACCCGATGGACCAGTTCATCGTCAAGCCGTTGTTCGGCGACGGTGCGGTCGGCATGTTCACAGTAACCAACGTGACCCTGTGGCTGTTCTTCGCAGTGCTGGCTGTTGCGGCTCTGCTGGTTCTGCCCACATCCAAACGCGCGATTGTGCCCAGCCGGATGCAGTCGATCGCGGAACTGACCTACGGCTTCATCTACAAGATGCTGGAAGACATCTGCGGCAAGGAAGGCGTCAAGTTCTTCCCCTATGTCATGACCTTGTTCATGTTCATCGTCTCCGCGAACTTCCTGGGCCTGATCCCGACCTCGTTTACAACCACGTCACACTTTGCGGTTACCATCCCGCTGGCGCTGGCCGTGTTCCTGACCGTGACCATTCTGGGTTTCGTCAAGAACGGCGCAGGGTTCCTGGGCCTGTTCTGGGTCTCGAGCGCGCCGCTGGCACTGCGCCCCATTCTGGCGATCATCGAGCTGATTTCGTACTTCGTGCGCCCCGTCAGCCACTCCATTCGTCTTGCCGGTAACGTCATGGCAGGCCACGCGGTTATCAAGGTGTTCGCGGGCTTTGCCGCGGTTGCCGTGATCTCGCCCGTGTCCGTTCTGGCGATCACCGCAATGTACGGCCTCGAGGTCCTGGTGGCCTTCATCCAGGCCTACGTATTCACCATTCTGACCTGTGTTTATCTGAAAGATGCGCTGCATCCTTCGCACTAAGGTCCGATACCCCAACATCGAAACTTCCAATTCGTAAGGAGATACATCATGGAAGGCGATCTCGCACACATCGGCGCAGGCCTGGCAGCAATCGGTTCCGGCGCAGCCGCAATCGGGGTGGGCAACGTTGCAGGCAACTTCCTGGCCGGCGCCCTGCGCAACCCTTCGGCGGCTGCATCGCAGACCGCAACCCTGTTCATCGGTATCGCATTCGCAGAAGCCCTGGGGATCTTCGCATTCCTGGTCTCGCTGCTGCTGATGTTCGCCGTCTAATCTGCGGAACCTGATCCTTACGCGCAGGTGGGTCCAAGCCATAGCGGCCCACCTGTTGTAAAGACAACGTTCCGACGGAGGACATCATGGCGACTGAACCCATTAGCGAAGAAGTAGTTGGCTCGTGCGTCGACTCCTATGGCTCAGCCATCGGGATGCCGCAGCTCTGCTTCGATTGGTTCCCCAACCAGATTTTCTGGCTGGTCATTACGCTGGTCGTCATCTTTCTGGTCCTGTCCCGCGTGGCCTTGCCGCGCATCGCGGCAATCCTGGCTGAACGTCAGGGGACCATTACAAATGACCTGGCTGCGGCCGAAGATCTGAAGGCCAAAGCGGTCGAGGCTGAAGAGGCCTATAACAAGGCACTGGCCGATGCCCGTGCCGAAGCGCAGCGTATCGCTGCCGAAGCACGCGCGGAAATCCAGGCCGATCTGGATGACGCGATTGCCAAGGCGGACGCGGAAATCGCTGCAAAGGCGGCTGAATCGGAAAAGGCAATTGCCGACATCCGTGCAGGTGCGCTGGAAAGCATTCAAGTGGTTGCCAAGGATACGGCAGCTGAACTGGTTACCGCACTGGGCGGCGAGGCGGATGCCAAAGCCATCGACGGTGCAGTTGACGCACAGATGAAAGGATAAGTGACATGCGCAACACTCTTGCTCTTATCCTGACCCTCGGTGCCGCCAGCCCGGCTCTGGCCGCGAGCGGCCCGTTCTTCTCGCTTGGCAATACCGACTTTGTCGTCCTTCTGGGCTTTATCGTCTTCATTGCGGTCCTGTTCTACTTCAAGGTTCCCGGCCTGATCGGCGGTGCCCTGGACAAACGGGCCGAAGGCATCAAGTCGGAACTCGACGAAGCCCGCGCCCTGCACGAAGAAGCCCGCAGCCTGCTGGCCTCGTACGAGCGCAAGCAGCGCGAGGTGCAGACTCAGGCAGACGCGATTGTGGCGGCTGCGAAAGACGATGCGGCACTGGCGGCGGAACAGGCCAAGGTCGATCTGGAGAAGTCCATTGCACGCCGTCTGACAGCTGCACAGGATCAGATCGCATCGGCCGAAGCTTCGGCCGTGAAGGAAGTCCGTGATCAGGCCATTACGATTGCGGTTTCCGCCGCGAACGCCGTTCTGGCCAAGCAGATGACTGCGACGCAGGCCAACAAGCTGATCGACGCATCCATTGCCGACGTTGGTGAAAAGCTTCACTAACCGTATCACATCGTGATCAAGGAAAACCCGAAAGCCGCTGGCCTTCGGGTTTTTTTGTTTCCGTACAGTCCCGAGTTAAGCCGTCAGGGCTTGCCGGTTTCATGCTCCAGTCGCTGTTGGGCGATCGCCTCGTTCCGCAGCGCTTTCTGCTGATCCGCCAGACATTGTTCAACAAAGCTCAGATGCTGCTCGACCGCCTGCCGCGCCCCCTGCGGATCGCGGTCCTGCAGGGCGGTATTGATGGCGCGGTGCTGTTCCAGAATGGCCTCTCGGTTGGTGCGTTGCTGAAACATCACCTGTCGGTTGTAGAAGACGCCCTGACGCAGCAGATCGTACATCGACCGCATCATGTGCAGCATGACCACGTTGTGGCTGGCTTCGATGATCGCCATGTGGAACTGCGCGTCCAGGATTGCCTCTTCCTCGGCGGCGTTGCGGGCATGGGCGGCTTCCATCTTGTCGATGATCGCCTGCACCACCTTCAGATCGCTTTCTGATCCCAACCGGGCCGCGCGCTCGGCCGCCAGACCCTCCATATCCCGCCGAAACGACAGATAGTCGAACACGGCCTCGTCATGGCTGCCGAACAGGCGGATCAGACCTGGCGAGAAGGCCGAGCCGAGAACATCGGCAACATAAATGCCGGACCCGGCTTTGGCCGTCAGCAACCCCTGATCCTGCAATTCCGATATCGCGTCACGCAAAGACGGGCGCGAGACACCCATCCGGTCGGCCAGTTCCCTTTCGGCCGGCAGGCGCTCTCCGGGGCGCAGAATCCCGCGCAATATCAGCAATTCGATCTGCCGGACCACGGCCAGAGACAGCTTTTCGCTTTGAACTTTGTGAAAGGGCATCGGTCATCACGTGAAATTGGTCAACTAACATGACCACGTATTTGGCCCATGTGCAAGAATGCGCCATCACGATGATTGAAATAATAGGTCAGCAATATTGACTTTAATGCAAACGTGAATAGCGTGCCGCCGTAACAGGGCTGAGGAGGTCGATTGCCATGGACAAGCTTTATGCCACCCGCGCATCCCGGATGAAGGCATCCGAGATCCGCGAATTGCTGAAACTGCTGGATCAGCCGGACATCATTTCCTTTGCCGGCGGCATACCGGACCCGGCGCTGTTCCCGGCGGACGCCTTTGCACAAGCCTTTCAGGCAGCGTTGTCCCCCGCACAAAGGGCGCAGGCCCTGCAGTATTCGGTCAGCGAAGGCTACGTGCCGCTGCGCCAGTGGCTGGCGGATCATATGCGTGCAATCGGGGTCGAATGCGGCATCGACAACATCCTGATCACCTCGGGGTCGCAGCAGGCGCTGGATTATCTGGGTAAGCTGTTCCTGTCGCCCGGGGATACGGCCCTCGTCGGGTGGCCCACCTATCTGGGCGCGCTGGCGGCGTTCAATGCCTACGAGCCGCGTTTTGACCAACTCAGCATCAATGGCAACCGCGGGGCCGACGAATATGCAGCGGCAGCAGGTCAGGGCGCGGTCAAGTTTGCCTACCTGTCCCCGGATTTTGCCAACCCCACCGGCGAAACGGTCGACCTGCGTGGGCGCGAAACCCTGCTGGATCTGGCCGAGGATCTGGACTGCGCGATAATCGAGGACGGCGCCTATCAGGCCCTGCGCTATGACGGCGATCCGATCCCGCCCGTTCTGGCGCTGGAACTGGCCCGCAAAAGGTCGATCGAGGCGTGCCGCACCATCTATTGCGGAAGCTTCTCGAAAACCCTGTCGCCGGGCCTGCGCATGGGTTGGGTGGTGGCGGCCAAACCGGTGATTTCACGGCTGGTGCTGATGAAACAGGCCGCAGATCTGCATTCGGCCACGATCAACCAGATGGCGGTGCACCAGGTGGCACAAGCCTGTTTCGACACGCATATCCCCTTGCTGCGCCGCGTCTATGGCGCGCGTCGCGATGCGATGCTGGCGGCGCTGAAGGAGCACATGCCTGAGGGTGTCGCATGGACCCGCCCCGAAGGCGGCATGTTCATCTGGCTGACCCTGCCGAAAGAGATCAACGGCGCCGACCTGCTGGCGCGGGCATTGGAGACGGTGAAGGTTGCCTTTGTGCCGGGGCACGCGTTTTTCCCCGACGGCTCTGGCACAAACACCATCCGCCTCAGCTTCTCGAACTCGGACGAAGAGACCATCCGTGAAGGCGTACGCCGGTTGGGCGAGGCCCTGCGCGCCTGATCCGGAAAGGAAACGTTAACCAGATTGCCGCAAGACTGCGGCATGATCCGTTTGCTTGCCCTGTTGCTGCTGGCGGCCTGTTCGGCTGGCACGCCCTATTTTCGCAACCTCCCGGCCACCCGTGTTGCCGTCAATGGCAGCGTGTTCGATGTGCGTGTGCGCAACGAACTGGCCGAAGCGGTGCGGGTGAACACGCAATACGCCCCGCGTCTGGGACCGATCCGCGATCGCGCGGCGCTGGCCATGGCGCAGGTATCGGGCTGCCCGATCCTGGACGTGCTGGGCGATGCCGCAGTGACGGTCGGCGTTCTGGGCTGCGACCGGGAAATGGGCGAGCGGCTATTGCTGACGGCGATCTCGCGCCCGAACTATGAGTGTATCAGCTATGGGGGATTCGACTATGCGGTGTATGAATGCACCCCTTATTGAAACGCGCGGATTGTTGCGAGATTTGGCAAGATATTGTGGATAACTCGGATCATTGGTCCATATACTGCGTATCTCCGTTGACACCTCCCCCTTCGGTTGCGCAGACTTCCTACTCATAGGAATCACGGGACCCAGCGGCCATTGCGCTTTAGCAAACTCAAACTGACCGGCTTCAAAAGCTTTGTTGATCCGACCGATCTGATCATCGCGGACGGGTTGACCGGTGTGGTGGGTCCGAATGGATGCGGCAAGTCCAATCTGCTCGAGGCACTGCGCTGGGTCATGGGGGAAAACCGCCCGAAATCCATGCGCGGCGGCGCTATGGAGGATGTGATTTTTGCCGGCGCTGCCACGCGCCCCGCCCGCAATTTCGCCGAAGTGGTCCTGACCATGGACAACTCGGAACGTCTGGCGCCATCCGGGTTCAACGAGAGCGACCAGCTTGAGATCGTCCGCCGCATCACCCGCGATGTGGGCAGCGCCTACAAGACCAACGGCAAGGACGTGCGCGCCCGTGACGTGCAGATGCTGTTCGCCGATGCCTCGACCGGTGCACATTCACCGGCGCTGGTCGGCCAAAACCGCATCGCCGAACTGATCAACGCCAAACCCCGCGCGCGCCGCCGCATTCTTGAAGAGGCGGCGGGTATCTCGGGCCTGTATCAGCGCCGGCACGAGGCCGAGCTGAAATTGAAAGGAACCGAAGCCAACCTGACCCGGGTCGATGATGTGCTGGAACAATTGGGCACCCAACTGGCGCAACTCGCCCGTCAGGCCCGCCAGGCCGCCCGCTATCGCGAGATCGGCGAACAACTGCGGCAGGCTGAAGGGATGTTGCTGTATCGTCGTTGGAAAGAGGCCGACATGGCCCGCCAGCAGGCCGAGGAAAAACTGCGCGACCGCATCACCGAAGCCTCGCGCGCCGAGGCCGAAGCCCGCGCGGCTGCCGCCAAACGCGCCGAGATCGAAGAAACCCTGCCACCGCTGCGCGAGGAAGAAGCCATCGCCGCCGCCGTCCTGCAGCGCCAGCAGGTTCAGCGCGACCAGCTTTCCGATCAGGAATCCCGCGCACGCCAAACCATCGAAACCCTGACCAACCGCATCAAGCAACTTGGCAACGATATCGAACGCGAAGCCGGGCTGAACCGCGACGCAGGCGAGATGATCGAGCGTCTGGAATGGGAAGCCCGTGAGCTGGCCAAAGCGGCCGAAGGTCATGACGACAAAGTCTCCGAGGCTGCCGAAATCGCGCGCGAAGCCGCATCCGTGCTGCAGGACCGCGAGGATCACCTGTCGCAGGAAACCGAGGACATGGCCCGCCTCGTCGCCCGCCACCAGTCGGCGCAGCGGCTGGTCGAGGACAGCCGCAAGACCCTGTCCCGCTCTGAGGCCGAAGAAGACAAGGCGCGCGCCGCCGTGGATGAGGCCAAAGCTGCCCTGACCCGTGCCAGCGAAGCCTTTGAGGTCGCGCAGGACGGTGAGGAAGAAGCCCGCGAAGCCGCCGAAGCCGCCGAGGAAGCTCTGGCCGCCGCTGACGAGCTGCGCAACGACACGCAGGCACGCGAGGCGGAAGCCCGCGCGCAAAGGTCCGAAGCCGAAGGGGAGTTGGGGGCCATTCGCGCGGAAACCATGGCGCTGGCCAAACTGGTCGAACGGGATACGGCCGAAGGCGGGCAGGTGCTTGATCTGCTGCGTGTGGCGCCGGGCTATGAAAAGGCGCTGGGGGCTGCGTTGGCCGACGATCTGCGCGCGCCCCTGGTCGAAGGCGACGGTCCTTCCGGCTGGGTTCAGGTTGCGGGATATGACAATGATCAGCCCTTGCCCGACGGTGCGGAACCGCTGGCGCTGCATGTCTCGGGGCCGGATCGCCTCAGCCGCCGGATTGCGCAAATCGGGTTGGTGGATGCCGATCTGGGCGCGCGACTGCAAGCTTCTCTGAAGCCCGGCCAGCGGTTGGTGTCGCGGTCCGGCGATTTGTGGCGCTGGGACGGTTTCAGGGCCTGGGCCGAGGATGCGCCAAGCGCGGCGGCCCTGCGGCTTGAACAGCTCAACAAGCTGGAAGCGCTTAAGCAGGAACTGACCCGTACCGAAGCGCAGGCCGATGGTGCCCGCGCCGCGCACGAGGCGCTGTCTCGGAAACTGGCGGATGTGACCGAAGCCGATCGCCGCGCGCGCGAAGCCCGCCGTGCTGCCGATCAGCGCATGGCCGAAACCGCCCGCCTGCTGAGCCGGGCGGAGGCCGACCGCAACCTGGCGCAGGGCAAGCTGGAAACCCTGTCCCTTGCAGTGGATCGCCATAAAGAGGACGCCATGTCCGCCCGTGTCCAGTTGCGCGAGGCCGAAGGCGCATTGAGCGGTCTGGGCGACCTCGACAGTGCCCGGGCGCAGGTCGAGGACATCAAGCAGACGGTCGAGGCGGCGCGGATCACAATGCTGACCCACCGCTCGACCCATGACGAATTGCGCCGAGAGGGCGAGGCGCGGACCCGACGCTCGCAAGAAGTGACGAAAGACCTCAGCGGTTGGAAGCACCGTCTGGAGACGGCGGAAAAGCGTATCTCAGAACTGGCTGAACGCAAGGAAAGCTCGGAAGAGGAACTGTCCGATGCTATGGCCGCCCCCGGCGAGATTGCCGAGGCCCGCGAGGAGTTAAACGAACTGATCGAAGCGGCGGAGGCCCGCCGGGCCGAGGCCGCCGACAAACTGGCTGAGGCCGAGACCCAGCAGCGCGAGGTGGTCCTGGCCGAGCGCGAGGCGGAACGCCATGCCTCGGAAGCCCGCGAATCCCGCGCCGCCGCCGAAGCGCGCTGTGATGCGGCGAAAGAAAGCGTCGTTGCCGCAGCCGAACGCATTGCCGAGGATCAGCAACTGACCCCGAACCAGCTGCTGAACCGGTTGGACACGAACCCCGACCAGATGCCCGCCGCAGATGCGCTGGAGGCCGAAGTGAACCGCCACAAGCGTCAGCGCGACGCGATGGGCGCGGTGAACCTGCGCGCCGAAGAGGATGCCAAGGAGGTTCAGGAGGAGTTCGACACCCTGAACAGCGAAAAGGCCGACCTGGAAGAAGCGATCAAGGCCCTGCGCAGCGGCATCGCCAGCCTCAACCGCGAAGGGCGCGAACGGCTGCTGACCGCATTCGAACAGGTGAACGCGAACTTCGCCATGCTGTTCAAACACCTGTTTGGCGGCGGTGAGGCCAATCTGGTCATGGTCGAAAGCGACGATCCGCTGGACGCGGGGCTTGAGATCATGTGCCAGCCGCCGGGCAAGAAACTCTCGACCCTCAGCCTGCTGTCGGGCGGTGAGCAGACGCTGACGGCGACGGCGCTGATCTTCGGCGTCTTTCTCGCCAACCCCGCACCGATCTGTGTGCTGGACGAAGTTGACGCGCCGCTGGATGACGCCAACGTCACGCGCTTCTGCGATCTGCTGGACGAGATGTGCCGCCAGACCGACACGCGCTTCCTGATCATCACCCACCACGCCGTGACCATGGCGCGGATGGACCGGCTGTTTGGCGTGACCATGCAGGAGCAGGGCGTCAGCCAACTGGTCTCGGTCGACCTCAAGAAGGCCGAGCAGATGGTCGCCTGATCCATCACTGCAATGTCATGCCCAATTCAGACCCGCGCAGGGTAGGGTGGGGCATGACCCGTTTTCTGATCATTGCCCTGCTGACAGCCAGCCCGCTTGCGGCTGCAGAATGGCCCACCAAACCCGGAGACGTCCCCCTGAGCGCGCAGGAATTGGACGCATTGGCGGGCCGCACGCTGACATTCTACGACGACGGAAAATCGAAATACTCGGTGGGAGGGGCCTATTCCTACACCTACGCCAGCGGCGAATCCGCGTTCGGCACCTATTCCATCGCCGAGGACGGCAGCGTTTGCATCGCCTATCGCAACGGCTTCAGCCGCTGTGATCTGTATGTCCGCAGTGGTGAACGGCTGATCATGATTGATCAGAAGGGGAACCGCTATCCGGTGCGGCCGGAGTGAGAGCGAGGCGTGCACCGTCGATCATTTCATCCACTGGCTGCTAGGCGGGCTAAGCTGCCATGCGCTTTATTTGCTATCGCGCTGCAAGCAGCTGATCTTGGAGTTCCCGTAGCAGCTTTCTCTTCATGGCCCGCGCGTAGTCCGCATAGCCGTTCGCGATTTCTACAAATGCGCCGGGTCCAGAAATTACATGGTTCGCATAGTAAGCTTGAACCTCTGTCTCGGCCCCTTCGATCACTAGCCCGTTGACGGTCACGCGCTCGAAAGGAAAGTGTCTGTAAGCGCTTTCTGGCGGGTAGCGGTGGTTGTGGATACCATCACCGGAAACATCGAGAACAAGCCGGTCACACCAAGACACCTCGCTAAGTTTAGTCGCTCCGAAACTAAGCGCAGCGCCTATTGCGGTCGGATATTCGGCCGCTCCGCGCTGATGGACGAACAAGCGCTCAATGAACCCGGACAAATCCTGTTCGTTGTGGATAAATTTCCAAGGAGAGATGATCGTTTGCTGGTGGTAACCACTCCATTCGTAGGCCATCAGCGCAACAGCATCAGGTCTGGACAGGATCACGCTTCGTACTGATGGGTCGGACAGTGCGGCAGCGAGGCCTTCACGCTGCATTTTGTGTTCGGCATCGTCCACGCTGACCGAAACATCGAGTGCAAACGCAAGGGCAGTCGAGCATTCTGGTTCTTCTGCTGTTGCCGGGCAGGTCGGCAGCAGCGCCAATAGGGCAATGCGTGCCAAAGGGATCATCGTGAAGCGCTCCTTTGCAACGTGTTTGATGAAAGAACGATAGCATATCGCCCGGGATTCGTCAGAATCGGCGTTGCCAGAACACTTGAAGCTTCGGAACATCCTTCTGTGATATGTTCCGGTCTGGGCTCAAAGCAGAGATTTGATCACAACCGCCCCAGCAACTCCGCCGTGGGCCACGCATCCGCAGGCAGCCCCAACCGGACCTGTTCGGCTTGCACCGCAGCGCGTGTCCCAGCGCCCAGAATGCCATCGATCTTGCCCACGTCATGCCCGCGCGCCTGCAGCTTGCCCTGCAACTGCTTCATTTGCGCACCGGACAGGCCCTGCGCCGGATTGCCCGCATTGTAGATCTGCGCGCCTTCAAGGCGTGTTCCGAAATAGGCGGCGGTCAGAACATAGACAAAGCTCTGGTTCCATTCGAAATAAACGTCGAAATTCGGATAGGCCAGAAAGGCTGGGCCCTTGTGACCCTGCGGCAGGATCAGCGAGGCGGGCAAATCCGCCAACGTCCCATCGCGCGCCTGAACGCCCATCGCCTGCCATTCTGACACAGGCCGCGGTTTGCCGGGGCCGGACAGCGACCAATCCATCTGCGCTGGTACCGTGACTTCCTGCAGCCACGGCTGACCCGGTTGCCAGCCCAGATGCGACAGCATCTTTGCCCCCGACATCAGCGCATCGGGCGCGGATGTCTTCAATGAGACCTTGCCGTCGCCGTCCCCGTCGACACCGTTTTCCAGAATGTCACGCGGCAGCATCTGCACCATTCCGATCTCGCCCGCCCATGCCCCGGTGGTGCGGGCCGGGTCGAAATTGCCTTGTTGGTACAGCTCGATTGCCGCGAAGATTTGCGGCCGGAACAGTTCGGGGCGGCGGCAGTCATGGGCCAGCGTCACTAGCGCGTTGCGGGTGTTGAAATTGCCCTGAAACGCGCCGTAATCGGTCTCGAACGCCCAGAACGCTAACAACACGCCGCGTGAGACGCCGTATTCCCGTTCGATCCGGTCGAACACCGCATCGTATTTTCCTGACATGGCCTTGCCCCGGTCGATCCGGTTCTGCGAGATCAGGCGACGGGAAAACTCGATGAAGGGTTTCTGGAACACGCCCTGCGCCCGGTCGGCTTTCAGCACTGCGCCATCCTGCTGAACACCATTGAAAAAGCCGTCCACGGTGGATGTGTCGAATCCCTGCTCAATGGCTTCGTCTTTCAGGCCCTTTACAAAGGAATTGAACCCGCCGCCGCATTGGGCAAAGGCAGGGGCGGCAAACAGGGTGGCGGCGATCAGGCCGGAAAGAAAACGCATGAGTGTGCCCGTCAGAAAATAAAGTTAAGCCCAACCCACACCGACACGAGGCCCAGTGCAAGCCCCCAAACCCGCCAAAGCATGTCACATGCGCGGAAAACCTCTGTCGCGCCGATCTCGCGCGGGGCTTCGCCATTGACCCATGCCAGATCGCGCACCTGCCCGTCGTAGCTGCGCGGGCCGGCCAGTGCCACGTTCAGCGCCCGCGCCATAGCGGCTTCGGGCCAGCCTGCATTGGGCGAGATATGCTGGCGCGCATCCCCTGTAATTTCAGGCCAGCGGTTCCATTGTCCGGACAACGCCACGATCATCAGGCCGGTCAGCCGGGCCGGGATCAGGTTCAGCAGATCGTCGAACCGGGCCGCAGCCCAGCCGAATTCCCGATATTTGTCGTTGCGATAGCCGATCATGCTGTCGGCGGTGTTCACGGCCTTGTAGATCAGCAGGCCCGGAAGCCCCGCGACCAGAAACCAGAAGGCCGGCGCGATCACCCCGTCGCTCAGGTTCTCGGCGGCGCTTTCGATGGCCGAGCGCGCAACCTGCGCCTCGCTCATGTCGCGCGTATCACGCGACACGATCATGGCGACCTTCGCGCGCCCTTCGGGCAGGGATACTCGCAACCCGTCCGCGACGTCCTTCACATGCGACACCAGCGATTTCTGCGCCAGCAGGATGGCGCAGATCACGACCTCGGCCATCCATCCCAGAAACGAAAGCGCCCAGCCAATCAGGACCGACGCAACAACCAGCAGGACGACAACCCCGACACCCTTGAGCCGTCGCATGGCCCCATGGTTCAGGCGCTTGTCCAGCCAGCCGATTGCATTGCCGAATACCACTGCAGGGTGACGCAACCGCGACCACAGCCAGTCCGGTTCACCCAGCGCAGCGTCCAGGGACATGGCGCAGATCAGCACGAACGCGCCGGTCACAGCGCGGCCTCAAGCCTGTCCCAGCCGTTGGCGGGCGGCAGGCCAAGACGCAGGTAGGTTTCGGAATAAGGAAAGGTGCGGCTCCAGATATGGGCCTGGGCCAGGCGGTCCTGCCAGGCGGCGGCATTGTCCACCTCGTAGAGGCGGAACAGGGTCGTTCCCCCGACCAGCCTTGCGCCCTTGTGCGTGACCAGCCTGTCCAGCTGTGCGGCTTCGTCACTCAACCTTGCACGGGTGGCCTCGGCCCAGCCGGTGTCCTGCAGCGCCCGGGTTCCGATACGCAGGGCCGGACCCGATACCGCCCATGGCCCGGTCAGATCGTTCAGTCGGGCGATCATGTCCTTCGGACCGACGGCAAAGCCCAGCCGCAACCCCGCCAGCCCCCAGAACTTGCCAAAGCTTTTCAGAACGATTGTGCCGGGACGGTCCGACAGACGGATCAGTGAGGCGCCGGGTGTGACGTCGCAAAAGCTCTCGTCAATCACAGTCAGCGGAGAATCGGCGTCGCGCTCGGCCCAGATCCGGCCATCCGGGTTGTTGGGGTGCACGATCACCCGGGCCTCGGCCGCGCCGTCCCCGGTGACCGTCCAGCCCTGTGCGGCAAACGCCGCCGCGTGTTCATTATAGGTGGGCATCGTGATCCGGACCCGCCCCGTTGCTGCAAGCGCGGGAATGCGGGCGATCAGGGCCGACGCGCCTGGCGCGGGCAGAATCGCGGCCTCATCGGGAACCGACCAGAACTGGCGCGCAGCCTGTGTCAGACGCTCGAACGCGCCGTGATCGGGCAATTCGGTCCAGTCCGATGGCACCAGCCCGGAAACATCGTAGGGATGAGGGTTGATCCCGGTAGACAGATCGATCCAGTCGCTGCGCGTGCCGCCATAGCACCGGATGGCCCCGTCCAGCCCGCCGCCGTGATCCCGGTTGCTGCGCGGGTTCAGGTTGTTATCACCGCCGATCATGTGAATTCTGCCCCAAAACGCCCGATTCAGCCCGCTTCAAGCGGATTTTTGCCTTTTTGACAAGCAAATCCGCGTGATCAGAGCCCCTCAGGGCCGCCATTAACACTTTGTTAAGGAAATCGCGTGATCACGAATTACGGGGGTCGGCACCGTTCACCTTATCAAGTGCCGAGGTTGTTGCAAATGAATGTTCTGATTGTTGAGAGTAACCCCGACCTTGGTCGGGTCTGGAAAAGGCATCTGGAAAGACAAGGCGCGATCGTTACGCTCGTCGCCGGGCAGGAGGCTGCGATCCTTGCGCTTTACGGAACGGCCTTTGATGTCATCGTGCTTGACCTGGTTCTGGAAACCGGTAGCGCGCTGGCGGTTGCGGATTTTGCCAGCTATCGCCGCCCCGAGGCGCGGGTGATCTTTGTCACCAACACAACGTTCTTCTCGGACGGTTCGATCTTTGCCCACAGTCCCAATGCCTGCGCTTATGTGCAAAGCGAAACGCCGCCAGAGGATCTGGCGGCGATGATCGAGCATTACGCGGCGGGTCGCTGATCGCGCCGGTGCGGTTCTGAATAATCCAGCACCGGGTTCACGGGAATGATGCGATGCGGGTTTATGCTGTCGTGGCTATAGTGATAGTGGCGCACGATGTGGTTCATGTTCACCGTCTGCGCGACGCCCGGCCACTGATACAGTTCGCGCGTATAGGCCCAGAGGTTCGGGTAATCGATCAGCCGCCGTTTGTTGCACTTGAAATGCAGATGATAGACTGGATCGAACCGGATCAGGGTGGTGAACAGCCGCCAGTCGGCCTCGGTCACGCGGTCCCCCATTAGGTAGCGGTTCCGGGCCAGCCTCTCCTCCAGCCAGTCCAGCGTGTCGAACAACGGATGCACGGCCGCGTCGTAAGCTTCCTGTGTGGTGGCAAAGCCTGATTTGTAGACACCGTTGTTGACGTCGGAATAAATGCGGGCGTTGACGGCTTCGATCTCATCCCGCATCGCCTCGGGCCAATAGTCATCGGTATTGCCGGTGATCCCGTTGAAGGCGCTGTTAAACATCCGGATGATTTCCGAGCTTTCGTTCGACACGATCGTCTCCTGCGCCTTGTCCCAAAGGATCGGCACGGTCACACGACCCGAATAGGCAGGATCGGCTTTGGTGTAGATTTGATGCGCATGGGTCAGATCATAAAGCGTGTCGCCCGTGGCACCTTGCGCGTCCGGTTCGAATGTCCACCCCTGATCCAGCATGTCCGGGTTGACCACCGACACGGAGACATGATCGCGAAGACCCTTCAGTTCCCGAAAGATCAGCGTGCGGTGCGCCCAGGGGCAGGCAAAACTGACATACAGGTGATAGCGCCCGCTTTCCGCCGCAAACCCGCCCTTGCCCGACGGGCCGGGGCTGCCATCGGCGGTCAGCCAGTTGCGAAACTGCGCGGCCGAGCGTTTGAAAGCTCCGCCGGTTGATTTGGTGTCATACCAGGTGTCATGCCACGTGCCGTCGATCAACAGGCCCATATCGGCTCCTCCGTTTGCAGTTCCCCAAAACATATGATGCCGCGCCGAACCTTCCTACGTCACCAAGCGCGCAACCGGTCTGCGCCCGTGCACATCCGGCGCTGGGATTTTCGTGCAACAGATCATTGGCAAGCCGCGCCATGTGACCCGGTTCACTGGATTTTTACATCCATGCCCTCACAATAAAGGGCACCGAAGGGGAATTTTTGTATGAGTACGTATGTTTCAAAGGAAATGCGCGCCGAGTTGGACGCCGCGCGAATCGCCACATTGAAGAAAACCAGCCGTTTGCGGGTGGAGATGGGCGACAATTACTTCAAGATCCTCAAATTGTGGAAAGACGGTTTCTCGGTCGAGGCCGCGACGACCCCGCGCTTGCGCGGGCTGGTCGACATCTATGACGGAGCAACCCACCTGTACCAATGCCTGATCATCGCCGATGAAGAGGAAGCGGGCGAAATGCGCTATGAATTCAAGCGCAACACCGTTGCCGCCGACAGCGCTCCGCTGGATTTCTACCGATCCCCCGATGCGCCGATTGCACTTCTGGGGCATGAGGACTAGGGGCGGATTTCCACCGTCCTACCGTGTTCCGTAAGGCTCCAAAACTGTGCTATCTCGATATTGGAAGTCGCAATGCAGCCTGCTGTCCAATCGCCGGGCAAGGTCGGTCCGACAATGCCGATGGGTTGCCAGTGGATGAAAATATCGCCACGGGGATCAACCCCTACTGCCGCGCAAGGGCGATGCCCTTCGGTTGCGGATAGTCAATCCCAATGGACAGGTGAAATGCGCTTTGCGGATTGTCGCGATTGACGGCGAAAATACCCTCGGGCGTATTGCCGTCGCCTCCCCGTACCTTATTGCCATCCGCTGCAAACCCCAGCGCGATATCGGGCTGCATCACCACCGCGCCCTTCAGAGTAGCGGTCAGGCGCCGGGCAGATTCCTCGATCAAAAAGGCTCGGCGCACCTGTTACTGCAAGTCGCCAAACGCCCGTTTCAGCCGGGCGCAGGCGTCTTCGACCCGTGATTTCTGGGTCGCCAGATTGAACCGCTCAAACGTTTCGCCGCCCGTGCCGAAACCGGGCCCCGATGAGGTCGCGATCTTTGCATCCTCGCGCAGGCGGCGGACAAATTCGGCGTGATCCATCCCGGTGCCCGAGAAATCGACCCAGGCCAGATAGGTCGCCTGCAACGGCATCGACCACAGTCCGGGAATTTCGGCGATGGCGGCATCGAACAGTTTCCGGTTGTCGATCAGATGCGCGATCTGCGCATCGACCCATTCCGCCCCCGCAGGGGAATAGGCGGCGGTAACCATGGCAACGCCCAGAGCGGATGGATCATAGTCCAGCGTGTAAAGCCGGTGCCGCATCGTGGCGCGCAGCTTGTCGTCGGGGATGATCAGGTTGCCGGTGCGTTGACCCGCGATGTTGAACGTCTTGGACGCCGCCGTCAGCGTCACCGTCCGGGGCCGTGCCTCGGGGGCGGCGACATCCATCGGCACGAAGGTGTTTCCAGGATAGACCAGATCGTGGTGAACTTCGTCTGAAACCAGAAGTAGCCCGTTGCGTTCTGCAAAGGCGGCAACAGCCCGCAGTTCATCCGGCGTCCAGACCCGGCCCGACGGGTTCTGCGGCGAACACCAAAGCAGCAGCTTCTCGGACCCGTCCAGCCGCGACTGCGCATCTTCCAGATCCAGCGCGTAAGTATCACCGTCGCGCACCAACGGGCATTCCACGACGCGCCGCCCGGTCTTGTTCACCTTATGGGCAAACTCGTGGTAAACCGGCGGGAAAATGACCACGCCATCACCCGGTTCGCTCCAGACATCCAGACACAGTGCAATGGCATTACCCAGGCCTTGGGCGGACAGCACCCAGTCAGTGTCGATTTGCCAGTTGTGCCGGGTTTTCATCCACCAGGCGATGGCCTCAAGGTATTGCGGGTGCTGCCAGGAATACCCGAAAGTCCCTTGATCGGCCGCCGCGCGCACCGCTTCAATCACGCAAGGCGCGGTGGCATAATCGGAATCCGCCGTCCACATCGCCAAACCGTCCCGGGGTGAAACCCCGTACAATTGTTCCATCTTGTCCCACTTGGTACAGTTGGTTTCGCGGCGGTCGATCGGGTCGTTGAAAGTCATGTCTGCTCCATTTGTCACGCCGAAAGCTAGCCACTATTGACACAAGCGCAAGGGGGGCGTTGCGGCTGGGCGCGCGTTGCCCTAAATCAGCCTCATGAAACGTGATATTCTGATCCATCCCGATCCCCGCCTGAAAAAGGTCTGCGCGCCTGTGGCCGACCTGACGGACGCGCTGCGCACGCTGGCCGATGACATGCTGGAGACGATGTATGATGCGCCCGGCATTGGCCTTGCCGCGCCGCAGATCGGCGTACTCGAGCGGCTGATCGTGCTGGATTGCGTCAAGGAAGAGGGCGAAGCGCCGCGCCCGCTGATCATGTTCAACCCGGAAGTCATCGCCGCCTCGGAAGAAACCAATGTCTATGAGGAAGGCTGCCTGTCGATCCCTGAACAGTATGCCGAAGTGACCCGGCCCAAGGTGGTGGACGTGGCCTGGATGGACGAGAACGGCAATGCACGCACCGAAACATTTGACGGTTTGTGGGCAACCTGCGTTCAGCATGAGATCGACCACCTGAACGGAAAGTTGTTCATCGACTATCTCAAACCGCTCAAACGCCAGATGATCACCCGCAAGATGCAGAAGCTCAAACGTGAACGGGCCCGGACATGACCGTCCGCACCTGCCTGCCCTGGCCGGACAAGCGCCTGCGCACCAAGGCCGATGACGTCACCGAGATCACCGACGAAATTCGCGCCATCTGGAACGACATGATCGACACGATGGAGGCGATGCCGGGCGTTGGCCTCGCTGCGCCTCAGATCGGCGTCATGCTGCGGCTGGCCGTAGTCGACGGTTCGACCGAGCGGGGCCGGGCGATCCGGCTGGCGAACCCGGAAATCCTGCACAGTTCCATTGAGCTGCGCGAGCATGATGAGGCCAGCCCGAACCTGCCCGGTGTGTCGGCCAAGGTGAAGCGTCCGCGCGCGGTGACGGTGAAATATATCAATGAACAGGGCGTCGTCGACCGCCGCGACTTTGTCGGGATCGAGGCGACAAGCGTTCAGCATCAGATCGACCACCTGAACGGACGGATGTATTTCGACCGCCTCAGCAAGGTCAAACGCGACATGCTGCTGCGCAAGGCCAAGAAACTCACGTAGGCCGGGCTTCAGCCCGGCACCCCAGCACCTCCGGAGCCGACGATGCGCATAATCTTCATGGGAACCCCTGATTTCTCGGTCCCGGTGCTGGATGCGCTGGTCGAGGCCGGGCACGAGATCGCCGCCGTCTATTGCCAGCCGCCGCGCCCGGCCGGACGTGGGAAAAAAGACCGTCCGACCCCCGTACACGCCCGCGCCGAGGCGCTGGGCCTGACTGTCCGCCATCCCGTTTCGCTGAAATCAACCGAAGAACAGGCCAAATTCGCGGCACTGAAGGCAGATGTGGCCGTTGTTGTCGCTTATGGGCTGATCCTGCCGCAACCCGTTCTGGATGCGCCCGCGCGGGGGTGTCTGAACATCCATGCCAGCCTGCTGCCGCGATGGCGCGGCGCCGCCCCGATCCACCGGGCGATCATGTCGGGGGATGCGCAGACCGGTATCTGCATCATGCAGATGGAGGCCGGACTGGATACCGGCCCGGTCCTGCTGCGTCGGGCAACTGATATCGGGTCCGAGGAGACGACGGCCCAATTGCACGACCGGCTGTCCGGCATGGGTGCCGGGCTGATTGTCGAAGCGCTTGCCAAACTGCCTGATCTGACACCCGAGCCGCAGCCCGATGATGGCGTGACCTATGCCACCAAGATTGACAAGGCCGAGGCGCGCATCGACTGGGCACGGCCCGCCGTCGAGGTTGATCGCCAGATCCGCGGCCTGTCACCGTTTCCCGGCGCATGGACGGATATCAGCGGCGAGCGCATCAAGCTGCTGGGGTCGCGTCTGGCCGAAGGGCAGGGCGCACCGGGCGAAGTTCTGGATGCAACCCTGCGCGTGGCCTGCGGTGACGGGGCGGTCGAACTGCTGCGCTTGCAAAGGGCGGGCAAAGGCGCGCAGGATAGGGAAACCTTTCTGCGGGGCTGGCCGATCCCAACCGGCACCCGGATGTCTGCGGAGTAAGCTGAATGTTCATGATCCTGATGGGCACCGTCGTGATCGCCGGAATTGTGGGGTATCTGGCTGAAAAGACGGGCTTTACGCATAACGGATATCTGCCCTCGATCATCATCTGCGTTGGCGGGGCTTTTCTGTTCTATTTCGTCCGTATCATGTTCGGCATCAGCTTTGGCCCGCCCGGTCTGGACGCAATGCTGTCCTCCATCGGGGCCCTGATCATCGTGCCGACGCATTGGAGGAAATGACATGCCGGTTGTCGCCTTGATCGTGATCGGAGCCGCCGCAGGTTTCCTCGCCACGCGATTGATGCGGATCGAGGCCGATATTCCCACCACCATGCTGATTGGCATCGTTGGCGCTCTGATTGGCGGCTTTGTGTTGCGGATGCTGGTGACTGTGATGGGCTGGCTTTCCGGCTTCGTCGGCGCTGTTTTGGGCGCGCTTCTGGTGATCTGGCTGTGGCAGAATTACCTGCGGCGCTGATGTCTTGACCTTTCGGTGCGTTAAGGGCCAGATCACGGCCGATCCGCAACGTAAGGAAGTCCAATGCCGCATGATCTGAAACCGGGTGACGTCGCCCTGATGGGTGTCCCGCTGGACCTGCATTCCTCATTCATGCAAGGTCCGGCCTTTGCCCCGGGCCGCATCCGCGAGGCGTTGCATTCCGGTGCCGCCAATCTGACCGCCGAAGACGGCACCGATCTGGGCGCGACCGACCGGTTCAGGGACACAGGCGATCTGGACGTGTTCGAGATGCGCGGCCAGGAACCCATTGACCGGATCGAAACAGGGGCAGCCGAGCGCATCGCCACAGGCGCGCGGTTGTTGTCGCTGGGCGGCGATCATTCGGTCGCCTTTCCGCTGATCAAGGCGCATTCCGAACGGTACGAGGGGTTGAACATCCTGCATATCGACTCGCACCCCGATCTGTATGACGAACAGGATATCGGCCCGCTTGGCCATGGATGCCCCTTTGCCCGCGTGATGGAAAGCTGCCGGATCAACCGTCTGGTGCAAGTTGGCATCCGGACGATGAACACCCATCAGCGTGAGCAGGCCGAAAAGTTCGGGGTCGAGGTCATCGACATGCGCAACTGGCGATCCGACCTGCAGATTTCTTTCGAAGGTCCGGTCTACCTATCGCTGGATCTGGACGCGCTGGACCCGGCCTTTGCGCCCGGTGTCTCGCATCACGAACCCGGTGGACTCAGCACGCGCGAGGTCATTGACCTGATTAACCGGTTTCAGGGCCAGCTGGTCGGTGCGGATATCGTGGAACTGAACCCGCATCGCGACCCTTATGGCATGACGGCCATGGTCGCGGCCAAGTTTGTCAAGGAAATCGGCGCGCGCCTGCTGCGCCGTTAGCGGTCGTCACAAACCTCGGCTGATCCAAGCCGCGGGGCGGTGTCGGTTGTCATGCCAAACAATTCAGTCTCGGCCGCGGTCATCCAATGCATGCCCTCGGCCGGGGCTGCGGCCAGCGTGAACCAATAGAACTCCTCGGGCGCGCCGACATCGCGGAAATAGTCCAGATAGCGGTCGTGTTCGGGGTCGGTGGGTGGTATTTCGGTCGCAACGATGCCTGCCCCGCTCCAGCTGTGAACGCCGACGCAGGCGCCCGGCTGCAAAATGCGCCGCTTGCCGGCCAGGAACAGATCCGTTCCGCCAGACGCAATCAGCCCGTTTGACGGAACGATGATGTCGAACCCTGCATCATGCACTGCGCGGCTGAACACCACATTGGCGTCATCGTCCGCCGACCCTTCGATATTCAACAACACCAGCGTCCGAATGTCCGGGTTGCGCGCGACGACCTTTTCAAAGGCGGCAAGCGTGGTTTCATCGATTGTGCCGGTTGCGATGATCTGATCATCCCGGGCGACAAACTGCACAGGCTGGTAGAACGTGCCGCATGACGCCAGCAGGCTCAGGCAGGTGCAAATAATGGCTGGGCTGGTTTTCATCCGGATACTCGCACTGTGACGGCCATGAGGTATCAGCGCGCAGATGGCCCGTCCACCGGTCAGGGCGACACTGCGGCTCAGGCCTGCGCCTTTTTGGGCTTGAACGGGTCCATTCCGGCGCGGGCCAGTTCATCGGCACGCTCGTTCTCGGGGTGTCCGGCATGACCTTTGACCCATTCCCAGGTCACGTGGTGGCGCGACTGCGCTTCGTCCAGCCGCTGCCACAGATCGACATTCTTGACCGGTTTCTTGTTCGAGGTCTTCCAGCCGTTTTTCTTCCAGCCGAATATCCAGCCGGTGACGCCGTTTTTTACATAGGCGCTGTCGGTCACGATGGTGATTTCCGACGCCCGCTCCAGTGTTTCCAGCGCACTGATCGCGGCCAGCAATTCCATCCGGTTGTTGGTGGTTTCGGCTTCTCCGCCGTTCAGTTCACGCTCTTTCAAAATGCGTTCGCCATCCACCGCGCGCAAAAGAACACCCCATCCGCCGGGACCGGGATTTCCCGAACAGGCACCATCGGTGTAGGCAAACAGATCAGGCATGGGCGAAAACCAGAACGAACCCGTCATAGGACCCGGCCAGCCCTTTTCCCATCCCGGTCACGCAACGATCCAGCGTGAAACCGGCATCGGCCAGCGCCGTTTCGATCTCGGGTTGCGAATAATAGGTGTAGTACCGATCCAGATCGTCGCGATGTTCGCCCGTACCCAGCTTCATACCCAGAAACAGCTGGCCGCCGGGTTTCAGTGCCCCGTGGATCGCGCTCAGGTGTCGGGGGAAATCGGCGCGTGGGGCGTGCAGCAGGGAAAAGCTGGCATAGATGCCGTCGTATTCGGCCTCTTCGGTGACGTCCTCGAACGTACCCAGATGCGCATCCACCCCGTTCTCGCGGGCATGGTCCACAAAGGCTGGCGTGGCATCCAGCGCCCTGACCTTCAGGCCCTGCCGCATCAGAAACGCACTGTCCGATCCGGGGCCCGAGCCCAGATCCAGCACGTATCCGCCTGCGCCGACCGCGTCGGCAAAAGCCTGTCGTGCCTCAAGCTGTTCGGCAGGCAGCGGCATCTGCAGATAATCCGATACCCGGCTGGTATAGGCGTCGATCGTTTTCCGGTCCGGCATCACGCAGGTTCCCTCAGTACGCGCGGCACTTTGAACTCCACGTTTTCCACGGCGGTCTCGACCAGTTCGACGGTCACGTCGTAATGATCGCGGAAGGCGTCGATCACCTCGTTGACCAGCACTTCGGGGGCCGAGGCTCCGGCGGTGATAGCGATGCTGGAAATCCCCTCAAGCGCACGCCAGTCGATCTCGGTCGCGCGCTGCACCAGCTGTGCGTAATTGCACCCCGCGCGGGACGCGACCTCGACCAGACGGCGCGAGTTGGACGAGTTCGGTGCGCCCACCACCAGCAGGGCATCGGATTTCGGTGCTACCGACTTGACCGCTTCCTGCCGGTTGGTGGTGGCGTAACAGATGTCTTCCTTGTGCGGACCGACAATGGCGGGGAACCGCGCCTCAAGGGCCGCTACGATATCCCGCGTGTCATCCACCGACAGGGTGGTCTGCGTGACAAAGGCCAGCTTGCCCGGGTCGCGCACCTGTACCTGCGCCACATCGTCGACGGTTTCCACCAGCAGCACCTCGCCATCGGGCAGTTGCCCCATGGTGCCGACAGTCTCGGGATGGCCTTTGTGGCCGATCATGATCATCTGCAGCCCGGCATCCGCGTGGCGCTGTGCCTCGACATGGACCTTGGACACCAGCGGGCAGGTGGCGTCGACATAGATCATCTCGCGTTGGGCGGCTGTTGCGGGAACCGATTTTGGCACACCATGGGCGGAGAAGATCACCGGTCGGTCGTCGGGGCATTCGTCCAGCTCCTCGACAAAGACCGCGCCCTTGTCGCGCAGCCCGTCGACCACGAATTTGTTGTGCACGATCTCGTGGCGCACATAGACAGGCGCGCCCCATTTCTGCAGCGCCATTTCCACGATCTTGATGGCACGGTCCACACCGGCGCAGAAGCCCCGCGGGGCAGCAAGGTAGAGTGTCAGGGGCGGCTTGGTCATTGGGCGGTCTCCTTACGGCACAGGTATTTCTTTTCCTGGCCTTGGTCCAGACAGAACCGCGTCATCGATCTGACATGAATCGGTGTTACCAAGATGGTGTTTCAGCACCTGTTCCTAGTTAAAGAAAGCGCGGCCAGGATCCAGATCCTGACCGCGCATATTTTTTCCCCATCAAGAAAACGTTGGCCGGGTCAGTGCCCGCCAGCGACCGCGACACTGCGCGTCTCAGCGGGCATCTCGCGCGGAGGGCGGCCGATCACGTCGCGCAGGTCCTCGAGTTCGATAAAGTTGTCGGCCTGGCGGCGCAGCTCGTCCGAGATCATCGGCGGCTGGCTACGGATGGTCGAGACGACCGAAACGCGCACGCCTTGGCGTTGCAGGCTGGCAATCAGCGGGCGGAAATCCCCATCGCCCGAGAACAGCACGATATGATCCACGCGCGGTGCCAGTTCCATGGCATCGACAGTAAGCTCGATATCCATGTTCCCTTTGACTTTCCGACGCCCCATGCTGTCGGTGTATTCCTTGGCCGGCTTTGTCACCATGGTGAAGCCGTTATAGTGCAGCCAGTCGACCAGCGGGCGGATGGGTGAGTATTCGTCGTTTTCCAGTAGCGCCGTGTAATAAAAAGCTCTAAGCAGTTTGCCTCTGCGCATGAATTCCTGACGCAGCAACTTGTAGTCGATATCAAAGCCGAGTGCTTTCGCGGCCGCATAAAGATTCGAGCCGTCGATGAACAGCGCCAGCCGTTCGTCCTTGTAAAACATAAATAGGTCCTTCCGGTATAATCCAGAGCGCCGCTTGTTACGTGAGTGAGCGAGTGAGAAAAATTATGGGCACCCCGATACCCCATAATTTAGTGCTTTTAATGTGTATCGCAAGTATGCAATTCGCCGAATATAGGGGGTGTAATGGTTAATTCTTCGTTAATCGCGGTTGTAGCGCTGGGCGCCAATCTCAGTCTGAGAGGAGCCGCGCCGGAAATGACCCTACGTCAATCTCTGGATGCGCTGGCGCACCGGGGTGTGGTGATTCGCTCTGTCAGCCGCTTTTTTGCGACCCCCTGTTTTCCCGCCGGTGCGGGTCCGGATTACGTCAATGCCGCGGCTTTGATCGAAACGGATCTGGCACCGGAAGACCTGCTTCAGATCCTACACGAGGTCGAGCATGAGTTCGGGCGCGAACGCGCGCAGCGCTGGGGGATGCGAACGCTGGATCTGGATCTGGTCTGTTACGGCGACCAGGTGCATCCGGACCGGGCGGAACATGACCGCTGGCGCACCCTGCCGACGCAGGACCAGGCCCGTCAGGCCCCCGACCAATTGATCCTGCCGCACCCACGCCTTCAGGACCGGGCTTTCGTGCTGGTTCCGATGGCGGACGTGGTACCCGACTGGCAGCATCCCGTACTGGACCGGACGGTGACCGAGATGGTCGCAGCTCTGCCGCCTGAAGATGTTGCGCAGGTTACGCCGCTGTGATCCGCGCATTTTCGGTATTTCCCGCTTGTCAATGCCGGGATTCGCGCTTAGATAATCCCCTTCCTGACATGGATTCAGTAACGGAGAGCGCTCAATGGCCCGCGTGACGGTTGAAGACTGCGTAGACAAGGTACCGAACCGGTTCGAACTGGTGATGCTCGCCGCCCATCGTGCGCGCGAGATTTCTGCCGGTGCGTCGATCACCGTGGACCGTGACAACGACAAGAACCCCGTCGTGTCGCTGCGCGAGATTGCGGACGAAACCCAAAGCGCGGATGACCTGCGCGAGCGTCTGATCGAAGCCAACCAGACCCAGATCGAGGTTGATGAGCCGGAAGAAGATCAGATGGCGCTGCTGATGGGTGCGGAATCGGACAAGCCTGCCGATGACGACATGTCGGAAGAAAAGCTCCTGCGCGCTCTGATGGAGGCACAGGGTCAGGGGTAAGCCCAAAGAATGAGGGTGCGGACCGGATGATTTCTGCTGACGACCTGATTGCGCTGGTCCGCAACTACAACCCAAAGACAAATGCTGATCGCATCGCCCGCGCCTATGAGTTCGGGATGCAGATGCACGAAGGGCAGTTCCGCCATTCCGGCGAGCCCTATTTTTCCCATCCGGTTGCCGTTGCCGCCATCCTGACCGAACAGCGTCTGGATGATGCAACGATCATCACGGCGCTGCTGCACGACACGATCGAAGACACCAAAGCCAGCTATGGCAAGGTCTCGGAACTGTTCGGCGATGAGGTCGCCAAACTGGTCGACGGCGTCACCAAGCTGACCAACCTGCAACTCTCCAGCCGCGAAACCAAGCAGGCGGAAAACTTCCGCAAGCTTTTCATGGCCATGTCCAAGGACCTGCGGGTCATTCTGGTCAAGCTGGCTGACCGACTGCACAACATGCGCACCATCAAGGCGATGCGCCCGGAAAAGCAGGTGCAAAAAGCGCGCGAGACGATGGATATCTATGCGCCGCTCGCAGGCCGCATGGGGATGCAGTGGATGCGCGAGGAACTCGAAGACCTCGCCTTCCGCGTCCTGAACCCCGAAGGCCGCCAGTCGATCATTCGCCGCTTCATCACCCTGCAACGCGAAACCGGCGACGTGATCCACCGCATCACCGGCGACATGCGGCATGAGCTGGAAAAGGCGGGCATCGAGGCCGAGGTCTTTGGCCGCGCCAAGAAACCCTATTCGATCTGGCGCAAGATGCAGGAAAAGGATCAGGGCTTCTCGCGCCTCTCGGACATCTACGGATTCCGCATCATCACGCCCAGCGAGGAAGATTGCTATCGCACCCTCGGGGCCATTCACCAGCGCTGGCGCGCGGTGCCCGGTCGGTTCAAGGATTATATCAGCCAGCCGAAATCGAACGGCTACCGCTCGATCCACACCACGGTTTCGGGGCGTGACGGCAAACGGGTCGAAGTTCAGATTCGCACCCGCCAGATGCATGACGTTGCCGAAACCGGTGTCGCCGCGCACTGGTCCTATCGCGATGGCGTGCGCTCGGAAAACCCGTTTGCCGTCGACCCGGCCAAATGGATCGCCAATCTGACCGAACAGTTCGACAACGAGGATGATCACGAAGACTTCCTCGAAGCAGTCAAGTTGGAGATGTATTCCGACCAGGTGTTCTGCTTCACCCCCAAGGGTGACGTGGTGAAACTGCCGCGCGGGGCGACACCGATCGACTTTGCCTATGCCATCCATACCCGCATCGGGCATGCCTGCGTGGGGGCAAAGGTCGATGGTATCCGGGTGCCGCTGTGGACCCGGCTCAAGAACGGACAGTCGGTGGACATCATCACCGCCGATGGCCAGACGCCGCAGGTCACATGGCTGGAGATTGCCGTCACCGGCAAGGCGCGCACCTCGATACGGCGCGCCCTGCGCGAGGTTGACCGCGAGCGGTTCATCAAACTGGGCAAGGAACTGGCCCGCGCCGGGTTCGAACATGTGGGCCGCAAGGCCACCGACAAGGCGCTGGACACCGCCGCCAAGCACCTGCGCCTGAAGGATCGTCATGAATTGCTGGCCCGTCTCGGCAGCGCCGAACTGACCGCGCACGAGGTGGTCAGCGCCGTCTATCCCGAACTGACCCAGGACGACGGCGATGCCATCCCGCTGCGCCGCGCGGTCATCGGGCTTGAGGCGGGGCAGAAATTCGACCGCGCGCCCTGTTGCCAGCCGCTGCCGGGTGAACGCATCGTTGGCATCACCTATCGCGGCAAGGGCGTGGTGGTCCATGCCATCGACTGCGACCGCCTGTCCGAATTCGAGGATGAGCCCGAGCGCTGGGTTGATCTGCACTGGCATCACGGCACCCATCAGGCGGTTTATGGCGCGACACTTGATCTGACCATCGGCAATGATGCGGGTGTGCTGGGGCGAATCTGCACATTGATCGGCGAGAAAAAGGCCAATATCTCGAACCTGGAATTTGTCGACCGAAAGCCGGATTTTTACCGCCTGCTGATCAATGTCGAACTGCGTGATCTGGAGCAGTTGCATTCGCTGATGCTGATGCTCGAAGCGGAAAGCGACGTTGCCGCGGTGGAGCGTTTCAGGGATCGGACTAAAACCGCAGTGGCGGCTGGTTGAGAGAGGGTGATCACGAGTGGTTTTCAAGCGCCGAGACCGACGCTCGCCTGCCCGGATCGCTTCGGAATTTGTCTATCCCCGTGGGGGCTGGACCCGTGCCTTTCACTATGTCAAACACCGCGTCCGTCGCCTGCCTGACACGCCCGAACGCATTGCGCGCGGTATCGGGGCAGGGGTCTTTGCCGCGTTCACCCCTTTCTATGGTCTGCACTTTCTGGTCGCGGCGGTCGGCGCGCGGCTGATCAACGGCAATATCCTGGCCTCCCTCAGCGGCACGTTTTTTGGCAATCCTCTTACTTATGTCCCCATCGGTGTGATCTGCCTGCAAACCGGGCATTTCCTGCTGGGAACCGAGTTCGAAAAAAGCGAAACCCGGGGTCTGATGGGCAAGTTCGCCGATGCCATGGGCGATCTGAAGGACAATTTCTTCGCGATGTTCACGGACCGGGTCGCAGACTGGGACGGACTGAGTATCTTCTATAGCGAGGTATTTTATCCCTACATGATCGGCGGCGTCCTCCCGGGCCTTCTGGCCGGGATAATCTGCGGGTATCTCAGCCTGCCGCTGATCCGCAAATACCAGCAGCGCCGCCGGGCGAAGATCAAGGCGAAGTTTGAAGAAATCAAACGGCTGGCCGGTGCAAAGACTGCCGTTCCCGAAACAAAGCCTCTAGGCTCGGGCCAAAACCAGAAAAAGGAATCGCGTGATGTCTGACAACTATCTGCGTCTGGGCGTGAATATCGACCACGTGGCCACCGTGCGCAACGCACGTGGCGGGGACTATCCCGACCCTCTACGCGCCGCAAGGATCGCGGAAGAGGCGGGCGCGGACGGCATCACCGCGCATTTGCGCGAAGATCGCCGCCATATCTCGGACGCCGATATCGACGGGCTGATGGAGGTTCTGACCGTGCCCCTGAATTTCGAAATGGCCGCGACCGACGAGATGCAAAAAATTGCCCTGCGCCACAAACCGCACGCAGTGTGCATCGTTCCGGAAAAGCGTGAGGAACGCACCACCGAAGGCGGGCTCGAAGTCGCGCGCGAGGAAAACAAGCTGGCCCATTTCATCGCCCCCCTGCGCGATGTCGGCTGCCGCGTGTCGATCTTCATCGCCGCCGACAAGCGCCAGATCGACGCCGCCCACCGTATCGGTGCCGAGGTGATCGAACTGCATACCGGCGCCTATTGCGATTTCCACGCCGAAGGCCGCATGGAAGACGCCGCGCGCGAGCTGGAAGCGCTGCGCGAGATGTCCACATACGCCCATTCGCTGGGACTCGAAGTTCACGCGGGCCATGGCCTGACCTATGAATCGGTCAAACCCGTTGCCGCTTTCCCCGAGGTGCGCGAACTCAATATCGGCCATTTCCTGATCGGCGAGGCGATTTTCCGGGGCCTAACACCAGCGATTGCCGAGATGCGCCGCCTGATGGATGAGGCGCGCGCATGATCACGCCCGCCTTTGTCGCGATCTGGTTTGCCTGGCTGATGGCCGGGGGCTCTCCGGGTCCGGCGACGATGGGCATCGCGGGCACCGCCATGAACGAAGGCCGTCGCGCGGGCCTGGTGTTTGCACTGGGAATCTGCGCCGGTTCCGCTGCATGGGGCGTCGCGGCGGCGCTCGGGCTGTCGGCGATCATGCTGGCCAATGTCTGGGTGTTCGAGGTGATCCGTTATATCGGCGTGGCTTATCTGGGCTGGCTGGCCCTCAAGGCCCTGCGCTGCGCCTTGTCCGCGGATGAGGTCGCGCTGGGCAACCCGGTCACTGGCTCGCTCCGCACGATCTTCGCCAAAGGTGCCGCCATCCACCTGACCAACCCCAAGGCGATCCTCAGCTGGGGCTCGATCTACGCCATAGTCGCCCCGAACGATGCCAGCCTTGCGATGCTGCTGGGTTATTTTGCAATGCTCTACGCAGGCTCACTGCTGATCTTCATCGGCTACGCTTTCCTGTTCTCGTCCGAGCGCATGGTTCGCTCCTACCGCCGCGCCCGCCGCTGGTTCGATTTCGCCTTTGCCGGTTTCTTTGGCGTGGCGAGTTACAAGATACTGACGGTGCGGGTGTCGTGATGCGAGAAAATTTCACTCTAACGCTTCTCGTTTGAAACGCCTCTCGTTTGACGCGTAACCTCTTGGAAAATAGAAAATAGAAAATAGAAAAATGAAAAAACCGAGTCTCCAGAATTTTGCTCTATGGTTGATTGCAATACGCGTAGCTATGGTATTCATTGATTTGCTATCTTTAGCGTTTTTTAACTTTGAGATTTCGTCATTTGCAGTTTCGATCGCACCGGTATTCGGAGCGGCGGTGGCCTCGGGGCAAAAGTATGTCCGCGAGAACGGGCGATTGTTGGCAGCTAGCCAGGCATGGCGATTTGCGGTGCTGGCGACTCTGGTTTTCATTTGTGTAGAAGCCGTTGTGACATCTACTCTCGGTCTGATCTTAGTCGGGCCAACCTTTTACTACGTTTTTACCTCTGTACTCTCCAGCGGCAGTAGTGGGGTATTCATTGGCGTGATGCTTTTCTATATCGTTATTGTCTTCATTTCGGTCCGAATTTTCTTTTCCATGGCGGCAAAAAGAGAACTTAAAGCACTGGAAAAGAACGCTCAAAAGGGAATGTAACGTTTGATCCTGGGCATCGGCACAGACCTCGCAAATATCGACCGCATTCAGGGCACGCTCGACCGGTTCGGCGACCGGTTCCGCAACCGTGTTTTCACCGACATCGAACAGCGCAAGGCCGAGCGCCGCCACGACACCGCCGGAACCTACGCCAAACGCTGGGCCGCGAAAGAGGCGTGTTCCAAGGCGCTGGGCACTGGTCTGCGCATGGGCATTGCGTGGAAGGACATGGCCGTGACCAATCTGCGCACCGGCCAGCCCGTTATGCACGTCACCGGCTGGGCCGCTGAACGGCTGAAGGAAATAACGCCCGAAGGTTATGAGGCCATCATCCACGTCACCCTGACGGACGACCACCCTTGGGCGCAGGCCTTTGTTGTGATCGAGGCGCGCCCCGTTCAAGATCGCCTCGCGCAGCCTTGACTTGCCCCCGGCCGACCCGCATGTAGCAACCCAATAAGCCAAGGACCGGAGAGCAGTATGGCCGAGGAAGCCAAATCAGGTAACGCCGTCTGGGAGACGATCAAAACCATCGTCTATGCCCTGCTGATCGCGGGCATTTTCCGTACCCTGTTCTTTCAGCCCTTCTGGATCCCTTCCGGCTCGATGAAGCCCACCTTGCTGATCGGCGACTTCCTGTTCGTGAACAAGATGGCCTACGGCTACTCCTACGCGTCCTGCCCCAGCGTGATCATTCCCAGCGTCGGTCTGAACATCGATGCCGAGGATATCTGCGGCTGGATGCAGGGGAATGACAATACGCGCATCTGGGGCGGCGAGCCCGATCGCGGCGATGTCATCGTCTTCCGCCATCCGGTCACCGGTCGCGACTTCATCAAACGGTTGATCGGCCTGCCCGGCGACCGCATTCAGGTCCGCGACGGTGTAATCATCCTGAACGGCACACCCGTGCAGCAAACACCCGACGGCGTGTTCACCGAAATTGCCGAACCGCAAGGCCCGCAGGGTCTGCGCCCGCGCTGCGAAAACGGCCCTGTCGGCATTGGTGGCGCCTGTGAAAAAAGCCGCCTGATCGAAACTCTGCCGAACGGTGCTTCCTACGAGGTGCTGAACATCCGCAATCAGGGGTCCGACAACACCGGCATCTACACCGTGCCTGAAGGCCACTATTTCTTCATGGGCGACAACCGCGACAATTCCAGCGACAGCCGCGTGCCACAGTCCGCAGGCGGTGTCGGCTATGTTCCTTATGAAAACCTGATCGGCCGCGCCGACCGGATCATGTTCTCGTCCGCTGGCCGTTCGATGCTGTTCTTCTGGACCTGGCGGGGCGACCGCTTCTTCAAGGCGGTCAATTGAAGCTTTCAGCCGAAATAAAAGCCTTCCAGCGGCGTTTGGGGTACGAATTCAAAAGCCCCGAACTGCTGCTGCGCGCGCTGACCCACGGATCGGTGTCCTCGACGACCCGGCCCGACAATCAACGGCTCGAGTTTCTGGGCGACCGGGTCCTGGGCCTGGTGATGGCCACCGCCTTGCTTGAGGCGGACAAGAATGCCTCCGAAGGCCAACTGGCCCCGCGATTCAACGCACTTGTTCGCAAAGAGGCCTGCGCCGACGTGGCCCGCCAGATTGATCTGGGCGCGGTCCTGAAACTGGGCCGGTCCGAGATGCTGTCCGGCGGGCGCCGCAAACAGGCCTTGCTGGGGGACGCGATGGAGGCGGTGATCGCCGCCGTCTACCGCGATGCGGGGTTTGAGGCTGCCCGCGATGTCATCCTCGCGCTCTGGGGCGATCGTATTCACAAGGTCGAGGCGGACGCCCGCGACGCGAAAACCGCGCTGCAGGAATGGGCGCAGGCCCGCGGTCAAAAGCCGCCCGCTTACGTCGAAGTCAAGCGCAGCGGTCCGGATCACGCCCCGGTCTTCACCATTGCCGCCCGTCTGCACGACGGAACCGAAGCGCAGGCCACCGCCGGGTCAAAGCGGCAGGCGGAACAGGCGGCAGCCAAGGCGCTGCTGGAAAATCTCGCGAAATAACCCGACAGGGATCCGTCTTCATCTGGCCGAAAATATCCCGGGGGTGAGCCCGGATATACGCGGTCAGCCCGGTTTTCTGATGCTCGATTACATGGCAATGAAACGCCCAGTCGCCGGGATTGTCCGCGACCAGTGCGATCTCGGCCACTTCGTCCTTCAGCAACAGCATCGTGTCGGTCATCAGGGGTGGAAGTTGGCGCAGGTTCGATTTCAGCGGCACAAAGGCCAGCCCGTGCAGGTGGATCGGATGCAGATTAGGCGATTCGTTGCGCAGCCGAAGCACATAGGTTTTGCCCATCTCCAATGTGGCCAGCGGACCGACACCCTGGGCCGCATCGCCGGGCCACGGGGTTCTGTTGACCGACCAGAAATTGTAACCCAGCGAACCGCAGAACCCGTTATTGGGAGCGCCACCCTCGGGTGTCCAGCCAAAGACGAATTCGTGCACCTCGGCCCGCGCCAGATCCGGCCTGGCGACCGGGTTGATGGGCAGGGGGCGCAGGTCCCGCAAGTCCCGCGAAAGCGTGGCTCCAACAGACCGCAGTCGCGCCGTGGCAACCGGTGCACTTCCTGGCAGTTTCGCCATCAGATCGACGGTCCGCCGCTCACCGGCAGGCATCACAACGGCAAAATCGACCCGTTGGCCGGGACCGACAAGCAAGGGGTCTTCCACGCCGGGCATCGGCAGCGCGATTTCGACCGGATGACCGTCCCAGGCGATAATCCGCGCCTCGGCCCCGGCCAGATGCAGCTTGTAGATGCGGGTCGTATCCGAATTGAGAACCCGCAGCCGCACCAGGCTGCCCGCCGGATGATCATAGGCCGGCCCCGTCAGCCAGTTCGCCGTCTGAATATTTCCGAACGTACCCGCCCGCGCGGCCCCGCGCGCGGTAAAGGCAGGCAGAAACTGCCCATCCTCGCCCAGACGGAAATCTCGCAGGTTGATCACCTGCTCACTGTCAAAGCCGGTGTCTTCGGCCTCGGCGATGACCATCACCCCGGTCAGCCCATGGGCCATCTGCTCCATCGTCATGCAATGCGGGTGATACCAATAGGTTCCGGCATCCGGTGGCGTGAATTCATAGGTAAAGACCTCATCCGTTCCGATCGGCATCTGGGTCAGATAAGGCACCCCGTCCATCTGGTTGGCAATCCGCATACCGTGCCAGTGCATGGCGGTGTAATCTGGCAGAGTGTTGCGCACCGGCAGGCGCATCACCTCACCCTGCGTGCCATACAGAACCGGCGGCGGTGCGTCGGGTGACAGGCTGACCATGCCCGTGGTCACCTGATCCTTAAGCGCAAAGCTGGCCGGTTGAATGACCAGTTCCTGCCCGTCTGCTGCCAGTCCCAATCCACCCAGACTCAATGCGCCTGCGGTAGCCCCGCTGCCCAAAAGAAACTCACGGCGTTTCATATGTGCCTTATTTTCGGATTTGATCGCCTGGCTGGGTTCGGCTGAGCGCACGGTATTCGTGCCATCCCGGACGCATGGCGGCAATGCGACAAATCCCTCTGGCCCGCATGGCCAATCTGCTATAGGGATGCGCAGTTGCAAACAGGATCGCATTGAACATGACCACACGCGCCGGATTTATCGCCCTGATCGGAGAGCCCAACGCAGGCAAATCCACCCTGCTGAACCGCATGGTCGGGGCGAAGGTTTCCATCGTGACACACAAGGTGCAGACCACCCGTACCCGAATTCGCGGCGTGGCGATGGAAGGCGACGCGCAACTGGTCTTTGTCGACACGCCGGGCCTGTTCAAGCCCCGCCGCCGCCTGGACCGCGCCATGGTCGCCGCCGCTTGGGGCGGGGCGGCGGATGCCGATGTCGTCGTGCTGATGGTCGAGGCCCATCGCGGCATCACCGAAGGGGTCGAGCGTATACTCGAAGGTCTCGAGGAGATCGGACAGGGCCGCGCAGTCGCGCTGGCCATCAACAAGATCGACAAGGTGCCGTCCGAGAAACTTCTGACCCTGACAAAAGATCTGAACGCACGCTATCCGTTTGCCGAAACCTTCATGATTTCGGCGGAAAAGGGCCATGGCGTCGATGACCTGCGCAAATGGCTGGCCTCGGAATTGCCCGAAGGCCCGTGGCTTTACCCCGAGGATCAGATCGCCGATCTGCCCCTGCGCATGATCGCCGCCGAGATGACGCGCGAGAAACTGACCCTGCGCCTGCATCAGGAACTGCCGTACCAGCTGACCGTCGAGACCGAGAACTGGGAAGAACGCAAGGACGGTTCCGCCAAAATCGATCAGGTCATCTATGTCATGCGCGATGGCCACAAGGGCATCGTGCTGGGCAAGCGGGGCGAGACGATCAAGGCCGTCAGCCAGGCCGCGCGGGCAGAGTTGGAAGAGTTCCTCGACCGCAAAATCCACCTGTTCCTGCAGGTGAAAGTCCGGCCCAACTGGCTTGAGGAATCCGAACGCTATTCGGAAATGGGTCTGGATTTCAAAGACGGCAACGCATGACCCGTCTGACGGCGGAATTCTGGGTCCATGCCTATCTGGCGCGGCTTCGCTTTCAGGAAATTCCTGCCTTCGTCGTGGCCCATGGCGACGACACGGCAGGCGCGGTGCTGATCAAGCTGAACACGCTTGACGGGCAGGCCACGGCCTTCCAGCGCAGCTTTGATCTGATGAGCGGCGAACGCAAATGGGTCGAACTGTCCGGCGGCCCCGAGCCGGACGTGGACGCCGCCATCCAGCGCCAACGCAGCTTTGACCCCGATCTCTGGGTGATCGAGGTCGAGGACCGGCAGGGTCGGCACCTGTTGGGGGAAGAGGGGTTGGAATGATTCCTGCTTCGAAGGGTCTTTGACGCGCGGATCAAAGCGTCTATTTTGAACCTGCTCCTGGCCAGAACGGACTGGCCTATCCGGGAAACAACACAAGACGATGAGGTGTTTGCGTGGCTGAAACACTCGCTGAGAAACTGGAAAAATCCGAGCTTGGCCACTGGATGCAGCGGTTCGAGGGCTTCATGGTTTTCGTCGGAGTCTTCGGCCCGTTCGCCACCCTTCCGCAATTGATCAAGCTCTACTTTACTCACTCCCAGCACGCCACCGGTCAGTCACTGCTTTCGTGGTCGCTCTATGCCGGTCTGTCGTTTCTGTGGTTCGCCTACGGGCTGGTGGTCGGCAAACTGCCGATTTACGTGGGCAACGGAATCTCGATGGTGCTGAATCTGCTCATGGTCATTGGCATTCTGATCCACGCGGGCGTGACGTTCTGACCCCGCATACTGTGGAACCACTCTGGCCTTACCACCCGCCGCTTTTCTGCGTGATATCGTGCCCGGTGGCGCTGAGCGTATCACCGGCAAACATTTTCACCTTGGGCGCAAACGCCTGAAAATATGGCTGCGATTGCACATGGGCCAATGTCTCGGCACTGTCCCAGCGTCCCCAGTGAAACCGGGACACACCATCATCGGCCACCGCAACCTGATAGGCGAATTTCCCTGCGGCCTCGGGGTCGGCGTCGATCGCCGCGATGAACGTGTTTATGGCTTCCAGCCATTCAGTCTCGTCGCCATCGTAGCGATATGTGATTGTAATTCCGCGCATCATATCTCATCCCTATTTAACCCTAATGTTAATTAGAGAGTGATATCGCCTGCACGTCAAGCTTTCATGGTTGCGGTCCAGACCCGCCACAGGTCAAATGGGCACAGCAAACGGCACGGGGCCCATTTGGACTGGCGCGATCACGGCATACTTCTGACCTCTCGCCGCCATGGCGAAACGGCGGCGATTATCGAGGTCTTTACCCAGACCCATGGACGTCATGCCGGTGTCGTACGTGGCGGGGCCAGCCGCAAGATTGCGCCGATCCTGCAGCCCGGTGCGCAGCTGGATGTGCTGTGGCGGGCGCGGCTTGAAGAACATATCGGAACTTTTCAGGTCGAACCCCTGCGATCGCGCGCGGCGGCGGCCTTTTCAGGACGTCTGGCGCTGGCCGGGCTGAACACGGTGTTGTCGCTTCTGTCCTTCTGCCTGCCCGAGCGAGAACCGCATCCGGGCATCTACAAGCAGACTGAACAGTTGATGGACCTGCTGGGGCAGGATGACATCTGGCCACTGGCCTATTTGCGCTGGGAACTGGCGCTGCTAGAGGAATTGGGTTTCGGCCTCGATCTCTCGGCCTGCGCTGTAACAGGCGCGACCGAGGGGTTGATCTATGTCTCCCCCAAAACCGGGCGCGCGGTCAGTGCAACCGGAGCAGGAGAGTGGGCCGACCGATTGTTGCCGCTGCCCCCCTGCCTGCGCGGCGAAGGGCAGGCACCGGATGCCGAGATCGTCGAAGGGTTGAAAACAACGGGCTATTTTCTGGAACACCGGGTAGCGCCTGCACTTGGCCACCACCCCTTGCCGGCGGCCCGGGCGCGGTTTCTGGATCAGCTCACTCGGCGGCTTTGAACACCATCTCGTGCCCGTCCTCATTGCGTAGGATCAGCACATCGCCCGACACCTCGGACTGGGTCATCGCCAGCAGGGCCGCGAAATAGAAACCTTCGGCCTCAAGCCCCGCACAGGCCGCGCGGGTTGCGTTCAGGTCGGTGACCTCGAACCACGGATAAGGCGCGTTCAAGGTGCCGCTGTAGCTGTTGCAAGGTGCGTTGCCTTCGATCCTGCCCTCTTCGGGGAACCGCAGCAGGGCGCTGGCTTCAAATGACTGCCCGTCGATTTCCTGCAAGGTCCATGTGCGGTCCGCCGCGCCATAGGCGGCCACGGATTCGTCCTTGTTGCATTGCAGCAACGCCAGCAGGGGCAGAGTCAGGATCAGGCGTGTCATGACGGTATCTTATCCTTTTGCGTATGTTGGCGAAACCTGTGTGGTCCAGATCAATAAGGTATCTCGCCGCTCAGCAATTCAGCGCGCACCTCGCTTCGGGGCCGCCAGTTATACTTGGTATCCTCGCGCACCGGTGCCCAGTGCAAGGCGCCGCTGTTGCGCCACGGGTCTAGGATAATGCCGTCATACAACGACGCCCCAGTGGCGCTGATCGACGCCGAATGGTGGATGATCCGGAACGTCGTCGGCGGAGATGTGGCCCAGTTCAGGTCAAGCGTGCGGAAATCCTCCTGCCGCAGCCGCTTCGTCATGGCCTCGGCCCAGTCATTGCACAACCCATATTCGCGAAAACCGTTGATGACCTTGGCGTTGTGGATGATGGCCGGATCCTCGACCTGCCATTCCCGCGCCAGACGCTGCGAATAGGTGTAAGCGATTGTGGCGGCCCTTTGCGCCTCGGCCGGGTCAACGTCGGGGCCGAGGCCTCCGATCGCTTGCGCCAGCGCGTCGATGTCGCTTTGGCCCGCTGTCGGCTGCGTGGTCGCGCAGCCGCTCAGGGCGATCGCGGTTAGGGTCACCCAAAGTGCAAGAAATATTCTGGTCATTCTTTGTTTACCAACTGCCCGTGTGGTTCCGTCTGTTCCACGGGATGCTCTACCCCAGTTTCGCGCGGAATCAGAGGGGGAAATTTTCATGCCCCGATTCAGAGGCACATCCTGGTAGGCAACCGAGTTCGCCAGGGTTTGCGCGTGTGAAATACGAACGACCGGAAGGTCCAGGCGCGTGCAAATCCGACAAAACAAGAAAAGACCCGGTGCAAGACCGGGTCCAGTTGGGGAAACAGAGATGCCGAAAACCGGTCAGCCGAGCAGACGTCGCGCGATAACCTGAGCCTGAATTTCGGCAGCTCCTTCGAAAATGTTCAGAATGCGCGCATCACACAGCACGCGGCTGATCTTGTATTCCAGCGCAAAGCCGTTGCCGCCATGAATTTGCAGCCCGTTATCCGCTGCCGCCCATGCGACACGCGCGCCCAGCAGCTTGGCCATTCCGGCCTCAAGATCGCAGCGCTGGCCATGGTCTTTTTCCCAGGCGCTGAAATAGGTCAGCTGTCGCGCGATCATGATCTCGACCGCCATCATGGCCAGCTTGCCCGACACACGCGGGAAGTTGATCAGAGATTTGCCAAACTGCTTGCGGTCCTGCGCGTATTGCATGGCAATATCCAGCGCGCATTGCGCCACACCAATGGCGCGTGCCGCCGTCTGGATACGCGCGGATTCGAAGGTTTCCATCAACTGCTTGAAGCCTTTGCCTTCTTCGCCGCCCAGCAGGTTCTCGCCCTTGACGTGGAAGCCGTCAAAACCCAGCTCGTATTCCTTCATGCCGCGGTAGCCCAGCACCTCGATCTCACCGCCGGTCATGCCGGGGGTGGGGAAGGGGTTTTCATCCGTACCGGGCGTCTTTTCCGCCAGGAACATGGACAATCCGCGGTGATCGGTGGTGTCGGGATTGGTGCGCGCCAGCAGGGTCATCACATGGGTGCGCGCCGCATGCGTGATCCAGGTTTTGTTGCCGGTGATCTTGTAATCACCGTTCTCGTCCTTGACCGCACGGGTGCGCAGGCTGCCAAGGTCCGAGCCGGTGTTGGGTTCGGTGAACACGGCAGTCGGCAGGATCTCGGCGCTGGCTATCTTGGGCAACCATTGCGCTTTTTGCTCATCCGTGCCGCCCGCAATGATCAGTTCAGCCGCGATCTCGGACCGGGTTCCCAGAGAACCAACGCCGATATAGCCGCGTGACAGTTCCTCGGACACTACGCACATCGAGGCTTTGGACAATCCGAACCCACCGAATTCTTCGGGAATGGTCAGGCCGAAGACGCCCATTTCCGCCAGTTCTTCAATGATCTCGATCGGGATCAGTTCATCCTTGAGGTGCCAGTCATGCGCGTTCGGTTCGACCTTTTCCTGCGCATAGCGGCGGAACTGGTTGCGGATCATTTCAAGCTCTTCGTCCAGACCCGAGGCGCCGAACATGGTGGCGCCGGACTGATCCTGCATCAGCGCGACCAGACGGCTGCGTGCGGCCTGTGAATTGGCCTGTGCCATCAGGGTTTGAACTTCGGAACACTGGAACCCGGACAGCGCGTCCCAGCCCAGCCCCAGATCCTGCAGGCGCACAACCTCGCCCTGGTTCATCGGAATGCCGCCCGCGACCTGATGCAAGTATTCGCCAAAGGCGATCTGGTGTAGCAGCTGTTCGATTTCACCGAACTTGCCGTCGGCCTCCAGCGTTTCGGCCCAACGCTGCATCTGTTGCAGGGATTGGTTATAGGTGGCCAGCCATGCAAGGCCGTGCGCGGCGGTCTGGTTGGCTTCGATCAGTGCCCCCGAAATCTTACCGTCAGCGCTGACCATATCGCGGACGGATTCCCGCGCCCGTTCAAAAACCGTCTCGACCGCCGGAACGGCAGCTCGGGTCAGGGTCAGCAGATCGGGCAAAATCGCAGGTGTCGTCATCTGGGTCATATCCTGTCCGTCGTGGGCCATGAATCACGTCCTTCTCTGGGTCGTCTGGTCATATCATGCTGCACGTGCAGCGCAACAAAAATACGAAATTTGCAGGTAAAAAGTTCAAAAATTACCCGATGAGTTTTGCAGTGCAGAGAAATCTGGGAATGGTATCAACGAGGCATGACATGGTTTTCAATACTCTCGACACAGGATCTGGAGCTGGCCGTTTCGATTGCCTTTCTTGCCGGTTGCATCAAGGGAATGGTCGGATTTGCCATGCCCATGGTTCTGGTTTCGGGGCTGAGCATCTTCTTGCCGCCCGAATGGGCCGTGGCCGGGCTGATCCTGCCAACTTTGGTCACAAACGGAGTTCAGGCGTTGCGCGAAGGTGTCCCCGCAGCGGTGTCGTCCATCCGACGGTTCCGTGTGTTTCTGATCGTGGGGCTGCTGTTTTTGTTTGCGGGTGCCCAACTGGTCAGCCTGGTTCCGCCGCGAACGCTGTTGCTGATGATCGGCGCACCGGTGACCTTCTTTGCGCTGATTCAGGTCTTGGGATCAAAGCTGACATTGTCGAAACCTTCAGCCTGGATTGAGGCGGCGATGGGTTCGGTTGCCGGTTTCGTGGGCGGCATGTCAGGCATCTGGGGGCCGCCGACCGTGATGTACCTGACGGCCCTGAACACGTCGAAGGCAGATCAGATGCGGGTTCAGGGCGTCGTTTACGGGCTGGGTGCGGTGGCGCTGGTTTTTGCCCATCTGGGATCAGGCATCCTACGAATGGAAACGGCCGCATTTTCCGGTTTTCTGATCGCACCGGCGGTCATTGGGTTGTGGGCAGGGCTGAAGTTTCAGGCACGGATTGATCAGGCTCGGTTCCGCAAGGTGACGTTGATCGTGTTGCTGATCGGTGGTCTGAATCTGCTTCGCCGGGGGCTGACGGGTTGAAGGGTCAGGCCCGGCTGTCCGCGTAGCGGAACGAGAAGTAGAGGATCAGCATCAGAAAAAACAAGCCGGAGATATCGCCGATCAAGAAGGCGATGTATTCCGCCGTGGCGCTGCCAAAGGCCATGTTGGTCAGGATCGACACCAGAAACGACGTGACAATCCCCACACCCATGACGCAGGCCCAGCATGGCCGTTTGTCGGGCCGGGGAAACAGGTTCCAACCAAGCCCTTTACACAGATAAAACACCGCAGGCGCGGTCGCGACGGCAATGACCATTGCCATCAGGCGGCTGGGCAGAAACACGTCCCATCCGCCGACATAAGCGAAGACGATGAAAACACCCGGCAGCAGTGCAAAAACGGCGCGCCATCCCAACAGCCAGGCGGCCAGAACCCGTACGCCATGCGGCAGAAACAACAGGCTGGCCCGGCTGGGGTATTCCGGAAAAAACACGTTCTGAAGGGGCATCAGAACCTCAAACGTGAGGAACGATACCACCACATAGGCCAAAGAGGCGTAGAAGGTTTCGGTAGCCCATTTTCGCACGACGATCAGCCGTCGTCACGAAACGCAGCGGCTTCATCTGGGTGCATGAACGATATACCGCCCCCGGTTGGCGCTGCCGCTTTGTGACAGATACCCTTTCTGGACCAGCGATTTCAGCGCGCGGAAGAATGTCGGGCGCGAAACGCTTTTGACAAGGGTGTGTTCGATCAAACCGAAAGTGCGCACTTCCTCGTCGGATTTGGACAGTTCCTCGGCGGCATAGTAGATATCGCGCTCAACCGGAGAGAGCTTCTCGAGGCCCAGCGTTTGTTCCATGCTCTGCATGAGTTTGCGCAATTCAGTGAGTTTCGAAATTTCCGTCATGATTTTCCGTTTTCCCCTTAGTCAGGTTTCAGTCACCCGTGGTGATGAGAAACATGCAGTGTGGTGCTGTATTTGGCATGTCTCATATTGACACTCATCCCTCTGGGACTAAACTGGTTTCCTGATTAGGCTGCTCAATTTCCAAGGTGAGTGAGTTCTTGAGAGCTGCCCAAAAGTTCTTTCAGTTGCGGCCCGGTGCGTTTCGTGCCGGGCACTTTTTTGACCTTAATGAAAACGTGGGTAGCGCAATTTACCGAATCAGGCAATGCAATTGCCAACACATATGGGTGAATACATCTATATGGCGAGCAGTGCTGCGCCTTTCACCCGGGTCCGGATGAAATCAGGGGCGCGGTGGCCCCTGAAATTGCCTTATCCGATTGCGACGGCTTTGATGTCTTCGTCGATAAAGGGCAGATATTGCTCAAAGTTTTCGGCAAACATCTGCACCAGTTTTTCAGCCTGTTTGTCGAAGGCCGCCTGATCGTCCCATGTGCGGCGTGGGTCCAGCAGGACTTCGGGCACACCGGGAACCGAGACCGGAACGTCAAAGCCAAAGCTGGCATCCTTGCGGAATTCCGCATCCGCCAGCGACCCTTCCAGCGCCGCAGTCAGCAGCGCGCGGGTTGCCTTGATGGGCATCCGGCTGCCAACGCCGTAAGCGCCTCCGGTCCAGCCGGTGTTCACCAGCCAACAGGTCGCGCCGTGCTGGGCAATCTTGTCCCGCAGCAGGTTGCCGTAGGCCTCGGGGCGACGCGGCATGAAAGGTGCGCCAAAACAGGTCGAGAATGTGGGCTGAGGCTCGGTAATGCCACGCTCGGTACCGGCGACTTTCGACGTGAAGCCTGACAGGAAGTGATACATCGCCTGCGCCGGTGTCAGCCGCGCAATCGGGGGCAGAACACCAAATGCGTCACAGGTCAGCATGATGATATTCTTTGGATGGCCGCCCAACGCCGATTTCGATGCGTTCGAGATATACTCCAGCGGATAAGCGCAACGCATGTTCGCTGTGAGGGAATCGTCGTCGAAATCCAGTTTTTTGGTCTCGGGATCGAAGACCATGTTCTCGATCACCGTGCCGAATTTCGTGGTGGTGGCGTAAATCTCGGGTTCTGCTTCGGCATTCAGGTTGATGGTCTTGGCATAGCAGCCACCTTCGAAATTGAAAGTGCCGCGGTCGGACCAACCGTGCTCGTCATCGCCGATCAGCACGCGGGACGGGTCGGCGGACAAGGTGGTCTTGCCGGTGCCGGACAGGCCGAAGAACACGGCGGTATCAACCGGGTTGCCCACAGCATGGTTGGCCGAACAGTGCATCGGCATCACGCCCTTGTCGGGCAGCATGTAGTTCAGCAGGGTAAAGACCGACTTTTTGTTCTCACCTGCATATTCTGTGCCGCCGATCAGGATCAGCTTGCGGTCGAAGTTCAGCGCAATCACGGTTTCGCTGCGGCAGCCGTGCTTTTTCGGGTCCGCGCTGAAACTGGGGCAGTTGATGACGGTGAAATCCGCGGTGAACTCGTCCAGGTCAGCGCGGTCCGGCCGTCGCAGCAGGTGGCGGATAAAAAGGTTGTGCCAGGCCAATTCGGTGACCATGCGCACGTTGATCGAATAGGCCGGATCGGCCCCACCGACCAGGTCCTGCACGAAATAGTCGCGACCCTTCATATGGGCCAGCATATCTTCATATAGCGCGTCAAAGCCCTGGGCGGTCATTGCGGCGTTGTTTTCCCACCAGATGGTGTCGGCGACGCTGTCGGTTTTGACAACATGCTTGTCTTTCGGAGACCGGCCTGTGAATTTGCCAGTCGTAACCAGAAACGCGCCGCCATTGCCCAGCGTGCCCTCGCCGCGCTTCAGCGCCTCTTCGATCAGCGCAGGTTCCATGAAGTTGTAATAGACATTGCCCAGACCCTCGATGCCCTGATCCTCGAGGCGGAATTGCGGGTTAACCCGTCCAGATGTCATGTGTGTCTTCTCCTGTGGCGGCGCGAAGGCTGTTTGGCCTTATGCGCTCTTGGGGCAGTATGCCGGGAAAAACCGGCGGATGGGCGGGTCTTATCACGGTCATTTAGGGCATGAACAGGACGGTTTGGCGCAGTTAGCGCAACCAAGTACAAGTTTAGCGCCACCAAGAATTTTCCGCCAAAAATCTGGGCGGCAATTTGCGGGCAGCAAGGCAAATTTGCCGCAAGCTTGCCCCAAGAAAGGCACGATTCGCAGTTACGGATTGATTCGGCGTCCTAAAAACGCCAACAATGCCTTACAAATAAGCCAATTATTGCAAGAGTGAGCAGGAATAGGGATGAACCCGATGTCAAAGATTGCACTGGTGGATGACGACAGGAACATTCTGACGTCGGTATCCATGACGCTCGAAGCCGAGGGTTTTGAGGTCGAAACATATAATGACGGGCAGGCTGCCCTGGATGCATTCAACAAGAAATTGCCGGACATGGCCGTGCTGGACATCAAGATGCCCCGCATGGACGGCATGGACCTGTTGCAAAGGCTGCGCCAGAAAACTCAGATGCCGGTGATCTTCCTGACATCCAAGGATGACGAGATCGACGAGGTTCTGGGCCTTCGCATGGGCGCGGATGACTATGTCAAAAAGCCTTTTTCACAGCGTCTCCTGGTTGAACGTATCCGCGCATTGCTGCGCCGGCAGGAAGCGACCGAGGGCGACGTGTCCGCTGCCGCCTCGGGTGATGCCAAGGTCATGGAGCGGGGTGAACTTCGGATGGATCCGCTGCGCCATGCCGTAAGCTGGAAAGGCACCGATGTCTCGCTGACAGTGACCGAGTTCCTGTTGTTGCAGGCGCTGGCGCAGAGACCGGGGTTCGTCAAAAGCCGCGATCAGTTGATGGATGTGGCCTATGACGATCAGGTTTATGTCGACGACCGCACCATCGACAGCCACATCAAGCGGCTGCGCAAGAAAATGCGCGCGGCAGATCCTGAGTTTTCGGCCATCGAAACCCTGTACGGCATCGGGTACAGATACAACGAAGAATAAGAACAGCCTTCTGATAAGGGGTAGCCGGGTCTCGTGCGCGATACCGAACAAGCCAATGCGCTGCGCGACGGAGATGTCGTTCTGGGGGATGACTGGGTCATCCCGCATGATCCCGAGTCCCATGAACTCAGGGCAACGCGGTCGCGACGCAATCTGTTTTCTCTGCGCGGCTCTCCTCTGGCGCGCAAGATCATCACGTTCAACCTGATCGCCCTGGTCATTCTTGTGACCGGGTTGCTGTATCTGGACGATTCACGCAAGGAGCGGGTCCAGCAGACGGCGCGCAATCTGGTGGGTGATGCCCAGCTGGTCAGCAACGTGTTCGAAACCCAGCTGCGTCAGGCGGACTCCGACGGCCCCCGGGACGCTGCTGATCTGGATGTCAGGGACACGCTGTCCGGACTTACACTGCCCGATGGCGGCGAGGTCTTCATTTATGATGCCCAGGGCACCCTGATTGGCTGGACCCGAGGCGCTTCGCTGCCGGCGCAAATGCCTCTCGGGTTGGAGTCAGGGGCCGATGCGCCAACCGGCAGTACAGTTATCAGTGACGGCCTCAATGCCGTCTGGATGGGTCTGACGACAGTATTCACGAAACCGCAGGAAACCGATCCACCGACGCTTGCACAACGCGTACAGGAAATCATCCCGCAGGCATTGCTGGGCAATGTTCAAATGCAGGCGGTTCAGGATGATGCAGGGGAAACCGCAATCGTGGCGGCTGCGCCCATTCTGTTTGACGGAAGCCCGGTCGGTGCCGTTGCTATGGCCGGTCCGGCCGGTGAGATTGATGCGCTTGCCCGGCAGGAGCAGGAGCGCATTCTGCAGATGTTCGTGGTGGCCCTGCTGGTGTCTGTCGGCCTGAGCCTTGTTCTTGCATCAACCATCGCCAACCCGCTTGCGGATCTGGCGGCGGCTGCCGAGATGGGCAGGGACAGGGGGGGGGCTGGTGTCAATCCGGGCCGCATTCGAATTCCCGACCTCAGCGCCCGCCCCGATGAAATCGGGCAGCTCAGCGGAGCGCTGCGAGGGATGGTGACCGCGCTTTACAACCGGATCGATGCGAACGAGCAGTTTGCGGCGGACGTGGCGCATGAAATCAAGAACCCGCTTGCAAGCCTGCAATCGGCAGTCGGGACGCTTCGCATGGTCAAACGCGACGACCAGCGCGAGAAACTTTTGGGCGTGATCGAACATGACGTGCGGCGCCTGGACCGGTTGGTCAGTGATATTTCCAACGCATCCCGACTGGATGCCGAACTGGTTAAGGAAGAGGAGCAGCCCTTTGATCTGCTCAAGCTGCTGGGCAATCTTGGGCAGTATCTGGGCGAAGACGCACGGTCGAAAGGGATCGACTACATCACCGATCTGCCACCCGATCCGATTGTGATCAACGGGCTTGAGGCGCGACTGGCACAGGTTTTCGTCAATCTGATCACCAATGCGATTTCCTTCTGTGAGGAAAGCGATGCCATTCGGGTCTGGGTACGACAGCGCGAGAACCGGGTTCTGGTGGTGGTGGAAGATACCGGTCCGGGCATACCCGATCAGGCGCTGACCAAAGTGTTCAAACGCTTCTACTCGCAGCGCCCGGTCGAGCATTTTGGGAACAACTCGGGCTTGGGACTTGCGATTTCAAAACAGATTGTCGAGGCCCACGGCGGCGTGATCTGGGCGGAGAACATCCGTCCGACCGAAGCGGACATAACCTCGGATCCTTTGGGCGCCCGGTTTGTTGTCGGGCTTCCTTTGTAGGCATATGTCCAGCCCGACCCTTTCTGCCATCGAACAACAGAACACAGCTTGTATCCATGCCGCTTGCGTCAGCGTCGAAGGGCACGGCCTTCTGATTGTGGGGCGTTCGGGCGCGGGCAAGTCGTCACTGGCGCTGCAGATGATGGCGCTCGGGGCACGGCTTGTTGCGGACGACCGGGTCAGTCTGCATGTACGGGATGGCCATGTGATCGCCGACGCCGTTCCGGAGCTGCGGGGCGTGATCGAGGCGCGTGGTATCGGCCTGTTGCGCGCAGACTCTAAGGGCCCGGTTCCTGTCAGCCTCGTTGCGGATCTGGACCAGAGCGAACCCGCACGTCTGCCCGAGCCACGGATGGTGGTTCTGCTGAGGCATCCTGTTCCCTTGCTTTGGGGCGGTGAAGTCCCCAATTTGGCCGCAGCATTGGTACAATTTATGAAAATGGGACGAATGGATCCGGAATGGCCCGGGAACTGACAGCACAGCGGCGTATCGTTCTGGTCACCGGGCCTTCGGGTGCCGGACGTTCGACCGCAATCCATGTTCTCGAAGATCTGGGCTTTGAAGCCATCGACAACCTGCCCATGGGGCTGTTGACACGCCTTCTGGATGGCCCGGAAAGCGACCGGCCCATGGCGCTTGGGATCGACGCGCGCAACCGCGATTTTTCAACCATCGGATTCATTGAACTGGTGGCGAAACTCAGCCGGATGGAACAGGTCGATCTGACCACCCTTTATCTGGATTGCAGCGATGACGCGCTGCTGCGACGCTTTTCCGAAACCCGCCGGCGGCACCCGGTGGCAAGGGATTCCAGCCCCGAATCCGGCGTACGCCAGGAAAAGGAGCTGCTGGCCCCGATCCGCGAAATTGCCGATACGCTGATCGACTCGACAGCACTGAATGTCCATCAGTTGCGCGATGAGGTCGAGCGATGGTTCGCACCTCAGGGCGGCCGACATCTGGCGGTGTCGATTGAATCCTTTTCGTACAAGCGCGGCCTGCCAAGGGGACTGGACATGGTGTTTGACTGCCGGTTTCTGGCCAATCCGTACTGGCGCCCTGAATTGCGCGCGGCCGATGGTAGAAACCCGGATGTTGCAAGCTATGTTCAGTCGGATATGAACTACGGACCGTTCTTCGACAAGGTCGTCGATCTGCTCAGGCTTTTGCTGCCGGCCTTCCGGGCCGAGGGCAAGGCGCATCTTTCGGTTGCGTTTGGCTGCACAGGTGGGCAACATCGTTCGGTCGCGATGGCCGAAGCGGTCGCAAAGGCCCTTGCGGAAGAGAGCCAGCAGGTGGCAATCAGACACCGCGAAATGGAACGACGTTCGTTGAATGTGAGGCCGGATTGATCGGGATCGTAATTGTAGCGCATGGCAGGCTGGCCGAAGAATACCTGGCCGCGATGCAGCACGTGGTCGGGACACAGCCGGGTCTTGTCGCGATACCGATCGAGGCCGATCATGATCGCGACGCCAAACAAAGCGAAATATGCCGTGCCGCGGATCAGGTCGACGCTGGCGATGGTGTCGTTGTCGTGACTGACCTGTTTGGCGGCAGCCCGTCGAATCTGAGCATGCGGGCCTGCGCCCCGCAGGATCGTCGCATACTTTACGGCGCAAACCTTCCCATGTTGATCAAACTGGCCAAAAGCCGCCACTTGCCCGTCGGCGATGCCGTCCGGCAAGCGATTGAGGCTGGACGAAAATATATCAATGCGCAGAATGTCACGTTGGACTAAAATCGGATTAATTGACCATGACCACCCGAAGCTTGAAAATTATTAACGAAAAGGGCCTACACGCCCGTGCCTCAGCCAAGCTGGTCGAGGTGGTCGAGGGATTTGATGCCAGTGCCGAGGTTTCGCGGGACGGACTTTCTGCATCCGGTGACAGTATTATGGGCCTTTTGATGTTGGCAGCATCGCGCGGAACCACTATTGACGTCGAGACGTCCGGACCGGATGCTGAGGCGTTGGCGGAAGCCTTGGAAACTTTGGTGAACGACAAGTTCGGAGAGGGATTCTGAGCCGGTCCTGCCAGGACAGGAAGAACGGGAAAACCAGGAATTGGCGGAAACAACGCACGAGACCAAGACGAACCCGGTGGTAGATGGGGCCGGTGAACAAGGCGAAATCTATGATCGCAGAACGCTGACCTACGCCAACTCGTTTGACGATGCCTGGACTTCGGCTGCCATTCGGGTCATCGAATGGTGCACCGGAAAACTGACCATTTTGCGAATGGTCAATAAATTCGAAAAAAAGAACGAGTTGTATCGCGGCCAGCGTTTTTGGGGCGGCGCGCTCGAGGTGATGGGCATCAAACTGACCACGCCGCAGGAACAGATCGATCGCATTCCCAAGGAAGGCCCGGTCGTTGTGGTCGCCAACCACCCCCATGGCATGGTTGACGGCATGATTTTTGCCGAACTGATCGGCCGCGTGCGCAGCGATTATCGCATCCTGACCCGCTCGGTTCTGACCGGCCTGGATGAAGCTGCGACATCGTTCATGATCGCGGTTCCGTTTCCGCACGATCCCGAAGCCCAGGCCAAGATGCTGGAAATGCGCGGCAAGGCGATGGAACACCTCAAGAATGGCGGCGTGGTAGCCTTGTTCCCTTCGGGCGTGGTGATGTCTTCGGACAGTTGGTTCGGTCCCGCACAGGAACGGGAGTGGAACGTTTTTACGGCCAAGATGATCCGCCGGTCCGGTGCTCAGGTCGTGCCGATCTTTTTTCCTGGTTGCAACTCGCGCTGGTATCAGATCGCAAACCGTGTTTCCCCGATCCTGCGTCAGGGGCTGCTGCTGCACGAGATCGTAAGGTCCTGCAACAAACCGCAGTCTCCGGTCATCGGTGATCCGATTTCGCAGGACGACATGCAGCTGCTCGAAAAAGACCCGCGCGGGTTCATGGCATGGCTTAGAAAGCACACCTTGGCTCTGGGTGGTGGGACCAGGGCCTGATCCGCGTCTTCATCTGGCTGAAAATATCCCGGGGGTGAGCCCGGATGAAATCCGGGCGAGGGGGCTGGCCCCCTGTGCGTCAGCGCGTTGGTATTGGGACTTCGCCACGATAGTCATAAAACCCGCGCTCGGTCTTTCGCCCCAGCCAGCCGGCCTCGACATACTTTGTCAGCAGTGGACACGGACGGTACTTTGTGTCGGCCAGACCCTCATGCAACACATTCATGATCGCCAGGCATGTGTCCAGGCCGATGAAATCCGCCAGCTCCAGCGGCCCCATCGGATGATTGGCGCCCAGCTTCATTGACTGGTCGATGGACTGAACGCTACCGACACCCTCATACAATGTATAAACCGCCTCGTTGATCATCGGCATCAGGATCCGGTTCACGATGAAGGCCGGAAAATCTTCGGCGCTGGCCGCGGTCTTGCCCAACCGGTCCACAACAGCTTTGCAGGCTTTGTAGGTCGCTTCATCCGTTGCGATGCCGCGGATCAACTCGACCAGCTGCATCACTGGTACAGGGTTCATGAAGTGAAAGCCCATGAACCGTTCCGGACGGTCGGTTCGGCTGGCAAGACGCGTGATCGAAATGGAAGAGGTATTCGAGGTCAGGATCGTATGGGGCTGCAGATGCGGTTGAAGGTCCTCGAAAATGGCCTGCTTGATCGTTTCGCGTTCGGTCGCGGCCTCGATCACAAGATCGGTTTGACCCAGTTTAGGCAATTCAAGCGTGGTATCGATGCGCAAAAGGGCGGCCTGCATGGCCTCGTCGGTGATCTTTCCGCGGGACACCTGCCGGGCAAGATTGCCTTCGATCGTCGCCAGAGCATTGTCCAGCGCCTCCTGGCTGACGTCGGTCAAAAGGACGTCATATTCCGCCAGCGCCAAAACATGGGCGATGCCATTGCCCATCTGGCCCGCGCCGATCACTCCGACTGATTTTACATCCATGTTCAGGTGCCTTTGTCCCATAGGTTGATCCGACACTATCGGCAGATCGGGGCGGGCGGCAAGGGGTTGGATCAGGCTGAATTTGCTTCAAATGCGCACATTAGGGTTTTATCAATTCCTGCGGCCGCAAGATGGCACCCGGGTGAAAAACAGGTGGGTGTTATGAGCTATCTTCAGGTCGGCTCGGGCCGGGTCAATGTTGCCGTTTGCCAATATGAACAATCCAGGCTCTGGTTTCGCGGGCCTGAGAAGCGACCGGACAAGTCCTCAGTGGTTTGTGTTGGCGGCGACGAAACATTCGGGCGGTTCGTGGATCAGCCGTTCCCTTCAGTGTTGGAAGGGCGTGTGGGAAAGTGTTGTGTCAATCTGGGCAGCCTGTTTGCCGGGGCCGAGGCGTTGGTGCGCGATCAAGGGGTACTGAACCTGGTGAATGGTTCCAGGCTGTGCGTGTTGCAGATCCCCGGGCTTGCCGGTCAGTCGAACCCATTTTACCGAGTGCATCCCCGCCGAAATGACCGCTTTATTGAGCCGACGCGTAAACTCGTAGACCTTTATCCCGAAGTTGATTTCACAGAGTTTCACTTTGTGAAACATCTTTTGACGCGATTGTTGGATCTTGGGGCCGCCCGGTTTGCGTTGTTAGCCCAGGGTTTGCAGGATCAGTGGTGCAAAAACCTGCAGTCCTTTCTCGAGCGTGTTGGACCGCCAGTGATCTTGTTGTGGCTGCGCGTGCACAGGCAATCGCCATGCGATATTGGCGGGCAATTGCAGATCGACAGGCCAATGGTCGAGCAATTCCGATCGCAATGCGCGGGTATCGTCGAGTTGTCGGTCAGCGTTGCCGGCGCATCGGACGAACTTGAGGACGTGCTGTTCGGAACATTGCAACAGCCCATGGCAGAGCACATGATCGGCCCTGCCGCACACAGGACCATCGCGGATGCTCTGGTGCCGGTTGTTCAAGATCTGAACTGAAAAAGGCCCGCCTTGTGGCGGGCCTTGAAGATTTCTCGTCGAGAAAATTGTGTTCTTGATCAGCCAAGCTTTTCGGTCAGTTCCGGAACGGCCTGGAACAGGTCGGCAACCAGTCCGAAGTCGGCGACCTGGAAGATCGGCGCTTCTTCATCCTTGTTGATTGCGACGATGACCTTCGAGTCCTTCATGCCGGCCAGGTGCTGGATCGCGCCCGAGATGCCTACGGCAACGTACAGGTCCGGAGCCACGACCTTACCGGTCTGACCCACCTGCCAGTCGTTCGGAGCGTAACCCGAGTCGACCGCCGCGCGCGATGCGCCAACAGCGGCACCCAGCTTGTCAGCCAGGGCTTCGATCAGTTTGAAGTCTTCTTCGGAGCCAACACCGCGGCCACCTGAAACAACAACGCCAGCCGAGGTCAGCTCGGGGCGGTCGCTGGCCGCAACCTTGTCCTCGACCCAGGACGACAGGCCCGGATTTTCGCCGACCGAGATGGTCTCGACCGGGGCCGAACCACCTTCGCCCGCCGCGTCAAAGCTGGCGGTCCGCAGGGTGACGACCTTTTTGGCGTCGTTCGATTTCACGGTCTGGATCGCGTTGCCTGCATAGATCGGGCGTTCGAAGGTCGAACCGTCCACAACGCCGGATGCATCCGAGATCACCATCACGTCAAGCAGGGCTGCAACGCGCGGCATAACGTTCTTGGCGTCGGTGGTGGCAGGGGCAACGATGTGTTCGTACCCGTCGGCCAGACCCACGATCAGCGCTGCGGTCGATTCCGCCAGGCGGTGGCCCAGCGAAGCGTCTTCGGCAACCAGAACCTTGGAAACGCCGTCGATCTTGGCAGCGGCTTCACCAGCGGCAGCGGCGGAACCGCCAGCGGCCAGAACGGTTACATCGCCCAGAACTTTCGCGGCATTGACGGCCTTGGCGGTGGCGTCCAGCGACAGCTCACCATTGTTGACTTCAGCGAGAAGAAGAACAGCCATTACACAGCCCCCGCTTCTTTGAGTTTCTCGACCAGCTCGTCGACCGAGCCCACGATGATGCCCGCAGCGCGTGCCGGCGGCTCTTCGGTCTTGACGATTTCCAGACGCGGAGTGACGTCGACGCCGTAATCGGCGGCGGTTTTCTCGTCCAGCGGCTTTTTCTTCGCCTTCATGATGTTGGGCAGCGACGCATAGCGCGGCTCGTTCAGACGCAGATCAACGGTCACGATGGTCGGCATCTTGACGCTGATGGTCTGCAGGCCGCCGTCCACCTCGCGGGTGATCTTGGCGGTGTCGCCTTCAATGTCCAGCTCGGACGCGAAGGTGCCCTGGCTCCAGCCCAGCAGGGCCGACAGCATCTGGCCGGTGGCGTTCATGTCGTTGTCGATCGCCTGCTTACCCGCCAGAACGATGCCCGGCTGTTCTTCCTCGACCACTTTGGCAAGGATCTTGGCAACGGCCAGCGGTTCGATGTCCTGATGCACGTCATCGGCAGCAACGACCAGAATGGCGCGGTCCGCGCCCATGGCCAGAGCGGTCCGCAGCGTCTCCTGCGCCTGCTTCACGCCGATCGAGACGGCCACGACTTCCTCAGCTTTGCCAGCCTCTTTCAGGCGGATCGCCTCTTCCACTGCAATCTCGTCGAACGGGTTCATCGACATCTTTACATTGGCGAGATCAACACCGCTCCCGTCCGCCTTCACGCGAACCTTCACGTTGTAGTCAATCACGCGCTTGACAGGCACAAGTACCTTCATTTTTGCGTACGCTCCTTACAAAAACGGCAAGCCGCGTCGCGACTCCACCAATGCTCTCGGGGTGTAGATAGCGTCTCAATCCGCGCGACAACAGAGCAAAATCGTCACGTCGTAAGCTTGAGACGTCGCGTTTCATGATTTTTTTACGTAACGGTAGTGTCGCAGTGGGAACGGGTTGGTGCGCGACGGGACGAGTGGCGGACCGGAACAGACGCTTTACTGTGATTGTCGGGCCGAGGCCTCACCCTTCCGGTCGCCACCGGGTCTACAGGACACCGTGCCGCTTTCAGCGGTTCGCGCCCGGAACCCACAAAACGTCAGTCTGGCCGTTGTTGTTGGCGCAGCGGGCGGCGACGAAGAACCAATCGCTCAGCCGGTTCAAATATTTCACGGCGACTACGTTGACGGGCTCCATATTGGACAGTTCGACCACCAGACGCTCGGCCCGCCGCGACACCGTGCGACATACATGCAATTGCGCCGCCAGCCGGGTGCCGCCCGGCAGGATGAAACTGCGCAGCGGCTCCAGCCGTTCGTTCATGGCGTCGATCTCGGCTTCCAGCCGGTCGATCTGTGCCGGAGCGATCCGCAATGGCGGGTAATCCGCCTCGGCATCCTTTTCCATATCGGGACGGCACAGATCAGCACCCAGATCGAACAGATCGTTCTGGATGCGCGCCAGCGCTGCTTCGACATCGCCATCGGCTTCCGCGCGGGCGACGCCGACAAAGGCGTTCAGTTCGTCCACCGTGCCATAGCCGGCCACACGGCCCGAGTATTTGGCGACCCGTTCGCCATTGCCAAGCGCGGTTTTGCCATCGTCGCCTGTGCGCGTGTAGATTTTGTTCAGAACAACCATTTATTGCCCTCCCTGTCCGCGCAGATAGACGTAGAGCACAATCAGCACCACGGCAATGAACTGAAACAGGATGCGCAGGCGCATCATCTTGTTGCTTTTGTGGGCCGCTTCGGTCCCACCTTTGCCAAAGTTTGCAATGCCCAAAGCCAAAACGACGACAACTGCCGCCATGGCCAAAAGCAAGACCAGCATGATCAGGTCCATGGAGCCCTCGTCCGCGTTTGTTTTCACGCCTCCATCTAGCGGGCGCAGCGGCAAAAGCGAATGGGTTTTTGTGTCTCAGCCCAATGACAGAATGCGATCTATGGTTTTTGTGGACAAAACCCGGCGCAGATACCCGGCGATGTAGGTGGGCGTGGTGACGTAATAGCGCGCGCGCGGTCTTTTCGCGCTCACGGCAATCGCGAGTTTGTCGGTCACGGCTGATGCGGGCAGTTCAAACCGGTCGGGGCCAGAAGATTCGTAGAGTCGCGTCAGCAGCGAAGTTTCGTATTTTTCCCGCAATGCCGAGTTTTCCCAGTCGATGAACCGTTCAAACACCGGGATCGAGTTTTCCCGAATTTTCGAAGTGATCGGCCCGGGTTCGATCAGGACGACCTTAATATCGGTATCTCTAAGCTCCAGCCGCAGGGTGTCGGTCAGACCCTCGATCGCGTATTTCGTCGCGACATACGCACCGCGCCAGGGGAACGCGACCAGTCCAAGCACCGAGGAGCATTGTACAATGCGACCGTAACCCTGGCGCCGCATCACCGGGATGACCTGCCGGGTCAGCTCGTGCCAGCCAAATACATTGGATTCGAATATAACGCGCAACCCATCCGTCGGCACGTCTTCTATCGCACCGGGCAATCCATGTGCACCATTGTTGAACAGTGCATCCAGTGTGCCGTCGGTCGCTTCGAGCACCTGTGCCAGGCCTGTTCGGATACTATCCGCATCTGCATAATCGATTCGCGGACTGTCAAAGCCCTGTGCCCTCAGCCTGTCGCAGTCGCGCTGTTGGCGGCAGGCCGCGAAGACTCGCCAGCCGCGGGCGCGCATCCCATGAGCCGCATCCAGGCCAATACCGGAAGAGCAGCCTGTGATCAGAATGGATTTCTGCATGTCATCCCCGAGATGTTCTTTTGCCAAAAGCTATGGCGCGGTCCCGGTCAGGACAATGACATCGCTGTGTCAGTTTTCTGTTTTTCGGATCAGTGAGGCGGAAATCCATCCGATCTGTTGCCCGGGCAACACGCGCAGCCGCAGCCAGCCGGTTCCCGAATCGCCAATCACTTCGACCTTCTGTCCGATCGAAACCTTGCCAACGACCGGATAGATCGTGCCGGGCCCATCGCGCATGTTGACGCGGGTGCCCGTAACTTCGCGGATGTCTTTTGCGGGCTCGGTGGGGGCAACGGTCTGCGAAACCCCGTCGGGCACCTCAGGTGTGATCTGACGCAGCGCTGCCGCACCCTGATCCAGAGACGCCAGAGAGAATGTCGCGGCCTGATCGCCAAACAGGGACAGGTCTGAACTCAGCCCAACAGCAACCTGCGTCAGCTGCGCCTGAGTATCGACCTGAACAGGCGCCGGTTCAGGTTCCGGCTTTGGCTTCTCGGGTTCGACCGGCTTAATAGCGGCTTTTTTCACAAGGTCTTCTGCCGGGGCCGGGGCAATCGGCTTTGGTGCGGGTTTGGGAACTGACGCCACTTGCACAGGTTTTTCCGCGCGCAGGCCGCGCGGCTCGAAATCGGGGCCGCCGCTCATCACGTAGAAGCTCCATCCGAGCAGAGCAAAGGTAACAAGTATAAGGCGCGTCATGACGCAATCCCCCGGGTAATCGCAACAACAAACAGGCAGCATTCAATTGATGAAAGTTTAGCATAGCTTGGGGATTGAGTCGAAAGATGGGGGAAATCCGGGGCTTGCCTCCCCCTGTTGCAAAAAGCGCGACTTGTCCCCAGTAAATTGCACGCTGCTTGCTTTACCACGCCGCCCTTGCGTCGTATCACATCATATATGAACGACACGATCGACGACCCCAACATGGAGACCCCCGGCAACGGGGGTGAGGTAGCCGAACCGCTGCGCCGCGCGATTGGCGAACGCTATCTGACCTATGCGCTGTCCACCATCATGCACCGGGCGCTGCCCGACGCGCGGGATGGTCTGAAGCCGGTGCATCGGCGAATCCTCTATGCGATGAGAGAGCTGCGACTCAGCGCAACCGGAGGTTTCAGGAAGTCGGCCAAGATTTCCGGCGATGTGATGGGCAACTATCACCCGCACGGGGACGCCGCGATTTACGACGCGATGGCGCGTCTGGCGCAGGACTTCAACGTCCGTTACCCGCTGGTCGACGGTCAGGGGAACTTTGGCAACATCGACGGCGACAACCCGGCGGCCTCGCGATACACCGAGGCGCGGATGACCATCGTGGCCGAGGCGCTGCTTGAGGGGCTGAACGAGGATGCCGTCGACTTCCGCGACAACTATGATGGCACGCTGACAGAACCCGTCGTGCTGCCTGCACAGTTCCCGAACCTGCTGGCCAACGGTGCCAGTGGTATCGCGGTAGGGATGGCGACGAACATACCGCCGCATAACATCTCGGAACTCTGCGACGCCTGTCTGCATCTGATCAAGACGCCGGACGCCCGCGATGACACGTTGTTGAACTACGTGCCCGGCCCGGACTTCCCGACCGGCGGCGTGATTGTCGAGCCGCCAGAGAATATCGCACAGGCCTATCGCACCGGGCGCGGTTCATTCCGTCTGCGCTGCAAGTTCGAGGTCGAGGATCTGGGACGCGGCCAATGGCAGATCGTGGTCACCGAGATTCCCTATCAGGTTCAGAAATCGAAACTGATCGAAAAGATCGCGGAACTGATCCAGACCAAGAAAATCCCGATCCTCGCGGATGTGCGCGACGAATCTGCCGATGACATTCGCCTGATCCTGGAACCACGCTCCAAGAACGTGGATCCCGAGGTGCTGATGGGCATGCTCTACCGCAACTCGGATCTTGAGGTGCGGTTCAGTCTGAACATGAACGTGCTGATCGACGGGGTGACGCCCAAGGTTTGCTCGATGAAGGAGGTGCTGCGCGCTTTCCTTGATCACCGGCAAGAGGTGCTGATCCGCCGCTCGCGCCACCGTCTGGGCAAGATCGATCACCGTTTGGAGGTGTTGGAGGGCTTTATCGTCGCGTTCCTCAACCTCGACCGCGTGATCGACATCATTCGCTACGATGACGACCCCAAGGCCGCGCTGATGCGCGAAGATTGGGGCATCGATCACGTCCGCGCGACCAACGAGGCCGACTATGTCTCGCCCAAGCCGGGAGAGGGTGAACTGTCCGAGGTTCAGGTCGACGCCATCCTCAACATGCGCCTGCGAAGTTTGCGCCGTCTGGAAGAGATGGAGCTGGTTCGCGAACGTGACGAATTGATGCTGGAGCGCGCGAACCTTGAAGACCTGCTGGCCGATGAGGGCCTGCAATGGGCCAAAATCGCCGAGCAACTGAAAGAGACCAAGAAGACATTCGGCAAAGACTACGAAGGCGGCGCCCGCCGGACGCGGTTTGCCGAAGCAGGCCAGGTCGAGGAAGTGCCGCTTGAGGCGATGATCGACCGCGAGCCGATTACGGTCGTCTGCTCTCAGATGGGGTGGATTCGCGCCATGACCGGCCATATCGACCTGAAGCGTGAACTGAAGTTCAAGGATGGCGACGGCCCACGTTTCATTTTCCACGCTGAGACCACCGACCGGCTGCTGGTGTTTGCGTCGAACGGGCGGTTCTACACGGTCAGCGCTGCGAACCTGCCCGGGGGGCGGGGCATGGGCGAGCCGCTGCGCCTGATGGTCGACCTGCCGAATGAGGCGCAGATCATCGACATTTTCATTCACAAGCCAGGCCGAAAGCTGCTTGTCGCATCGGATGCGGGCAACGGGTTTATGGTGCCCGAGGATGATGTGCTGGCCCAGACCCGCAACGGCAAACAGGTGCTGAACGTCAAGGGCGACGAAACCGCGATGATCTGTAAACCGGTAGATGGGGATCACGTGGCCGTTGTGTCTCAGAACGGCAAGTTCCTTGTGTTCCCGACCGAAGACCTGCCCGAGATGACACGTGGCAAGGGCGTGCGCCTTCAGAAATACAACATGGCGCGCGGCCGCCAGGGCACGCTGGAGCTGGATGGCGGGTTGTCCGACATCACCACTTTCAACTGGGAAGAGGGCCTGAAGTGGTCGATGGGTGGTGACAAGACCCGGCACGAGGCCGATATGTCCCAGTGGCTGGCCAAACGTGCCAGCGTTGGTAAAAAACCTCCCTATGGCTTCCCGCGCGACTATAAATTCTCGTGATCAGGGCGCGCTTGCGGGTGGATTTCTGCCGATACGACTTGGCACAGGCCGTATCGGTGCGCTAGATCAAAGAAAAACAGGCCTATCGAGACGAGAACATGTTGCGCATTCTGACCCTGATCACCGGATTGGCCCTGATGGCCGCTTGCACCCAGACGCAGGTTTATGAAGAGCCAGAATCGCTGGGCGAATTCAAGCTGCGGGTCAACTATGCCTTTGCCGAAAAGGCGGTGCAGGGCCCGGTGTCGCGGGATGCGACGCCTGATGAATGGACCGCAGCCATTCAGAACGCGGTCGACATTCGCCTGGGTCGCTACTCCGGTGCACAGGAATATGACATCGGTATCAGTCTGGAAGGCTATATGCTGGCGCCTCCGGGCATTCCGGTAATCTACAATCCCAAAAGCACGGCGATTGTTCTGGTAAACGTCTACGACGTGAACAAGAAAGAGTTTCTGGCCAAGGGCAAACAGTTTCAGGTTCTTGAGGACACGACCGGCGGAAGTGCCCTGAAAGGTTCGGGACACGAGCGGACCAAAGAAGAGCAGATGAGCGGGCTTGCCCTGAAAGTCGCCGACCGGGTTGAGGAGTGGCTGGCCGAGGAACACAAGGATAATGGCTGGTTTGATCGGCGGCCCGATCTGATCCGGCCGCTCGAATCCGGGGATGTTACGCAAAATCCGGCATAAGGGGCCGCTTTTCCCTCAGGATGTGCTTGATTTTCCCCATTGAACCAAATATCTCGCGCGCGCAGATGTAACCACGGGACCAAGGGTCCCCCAAATCGCAAAAGGGCGCCTGAGGAATGGCAAAGGAAAAGTTTGAGCGTACAAAACCGCACGTCAACATCGGCACGATTGGGCACGTTGACCACGGCAAGACGACGCTGACGGCGGCAATCACCAAGTATTTCGGTGACTTCAAAGCGTATGACCAGATTGACGGTGCGCCGGAAGAGAAAGCGCGCGGCATCACCATCTCGACCGCCCACGTGGAATACGAGACCGATGCGCGCCACTATGCGCACGTTGACTGCCCCGGCCACGCCGACTACGTCAAGAACATGATCACCGGTGCTGCCCAGATGGACGGCGCGATCCTGGTTGTGAACGCAGCTGACGGCCCGATGCCGCAGACCCGCGAGCACATCCTGCTGGGCCGCCAGGTTGGCATCCCGAAGATGGTCGTGTTCATGAACAAGGTTGACCAGGTCGACGACGAAGAGCTGCTGGAACTGGTTGAGATGGAAGTTCGCGAACTGCTGTCCAGCTACGACTACCCCGGCGACGATATTCCGATCATCGCAGGTTCGGCTCTGGCGGCGATGGAAGGCAACAACCCGGAAATCGGCGAAGCGAAGATCCGCGAGCTGATGGCGGCTGTTGACGACTACATCGACACCCCCGAGCGCGCTGTTGATCAGCCGTTCCTGATGCCGATCGAAGACGTGTTCTCGATCTCGGGCCGTGGTACCGTTGTGACCGGTCGTGTTGAGCGTGGCGTGATCAACGTTGGCGACGAGATCGAAATCGTTGGTATCCGCGACACCGCGAAAACCACCTGCACCGGTGTGGAAATGTTCCGCAAGCTGCTGGACCGTGGTGAAGCCGGCGACAACATCGGCGCCCTGCTGCGCGGTGTTGACCGTGACGGTGTTGAGCGTGGCCAGGTTCTGTGTAAGCCGGGTTCGGTGACACCGCACACCAAGTTCGAAGCCGAAGCCTACATCCTGACCAAGGAAGAAGGCGGCCGTCACACCCCGTTCTTCGCGAACTACCGTCCGCAGTTCTACTTCCGTACGACGGACGTGACCGGCACCGTGACCCTGGCCGAAGGCACCGAGATGGTCATGCCCGGCGACAACGTGTCGTTCGGCGTTGAGCTGATCGCGCCGATCGCGATGGAGAACGGTCTGCGTTTCGCCATCCGCGAAGGCGGCCGCACCGTCGGCGCCGGCGTTGTGTCGAAAATCATCGAGTAATTCGCATCTGCGAAAAGCTACGGAAAGGGCGTCCCGCAGGACGCCCTTTTTGCTTGGTACCCCACCGAGATTGTTCGGGGAACAATCTCGGGAAGCATCGGTTTTGGCGCCAGGCTTGAAGCTTACAATCTGCATGCGCGCATTGGTCAAAACTTTCCCTTGCCACCCACCCCTCAAACCCTTATACGGCGGCATCCTGCAAGTCCCCCGGCTGAGTCGGGGGATTCGCATGTCTGTAATTCATCCACCAGGTCCAAGGTGACCCGTTTACGGGGCCTTCTGGTGTTTTGAGCAAAGGAAAAAGGCGATGAACGCCCAAGAACTGCGTGACAAGACCCCGGACCAGCTCCGCGAGGAACTGGCCAACCTGAAGAAAGAAAGCTTTAATCTGCGCTTTCAACAGGCAACCGGTCAGCTGGAAAGCACAGCCGGCATCAAAGCGGCCCGCCGCAACGCTGCCCGCGTCAAAACCATTCTGAACGAAAAGGCCGCTGCCGCGGCATCCGAGGAGTAATCAGATGCCCAAGCGTATCCTGCAAGGCACCGTGACCAGCGACGCCAACGAACAGACCGTAACCGTATCTGTCGAGCGCCGCTTCAAGCACCCGCTGCTGCACAAAACCGTCCGTAAGTCCAAGAAGTACCGGGCTCATGACGAAAAGAACGCCTTCAAGGTCGGCGATACAGTCCGCATCATCGAATGCGCGCCGAAATCGAAGACGAAACGTTGGGAAGTTCTGGAAGCGTAAGCTTCCGGGATTTTTCCATTTGTCGAAACCCTGGGGGATTTAACAAGACCAGCCCCCACAGGTCGGGAGAAACCACATGATCCAGATGCAGACCAATCTGGATGTCGCTGACAACTCCGGCGCACGCCGAGTTCAGTGCATCAAGGTCCTGGGTGGTTCCAAGCGTAAGTACGCCTCCGTCGGCGACATCATTGTCGTCTCGGTGAAGGAAGCCATCCCGCGCGGCCGCGTAAAGAAAGGTGACGTCCGCAAGGCCGTCGTCGTACGCACCGCCAAGGAAGTCCGTCGCGAAGACGGCACCGCGATCCGCTTTGATCGCAACGCCGCCGTCATCCTGAACAACAACAACGAGCCAGTAGGTACCCGTATTTTTGGCCCGGTTGTTCGTGAACTGCGCGCGAAGAACTTCATGAAAATCATCTCGCTCGCTCCGGAGGTGCTGTAATCATGGCTGCCAAACTCCGCAAAGGCGACAAGGTCGTCGTGCTGGCCGGCAAGGACAAGGGCAAAGAGGGAACCATTTCCTCGGTTGACCCCAAAGCCGGCAAAGCAGTTGTAGATGGCATCAACATCGCCATCCGCCACACCCGCCAGTCGCAAACCTCGCAAGGTGGTCGTCTGCCCCAGGCAAACCCGATCGACCTGTCGAACCTGGCTCTGCTGGACAAGAACGGTAAAGCAACCCGCGTTGGCTTCCGCATGGAAGGCGACAAGAAGGTGCGCTTCGCCAAGACCACGGGAGACGTGATCGATGCTTGATTCCGCAAAATACACCCCGCGTCTGAAAGCTCAGTATGCTGAAACCATCCGTGCCGCTCTGAAAGAAGAGTTTGGCTACAAGAACGACATGCAGCTGCCCAAGCTGGAAAAGATCGTTCTGAACATCGGTTGTGGTGCTGAGGCCGTCAAAGACTCGAAGAAAGCGAAAGCTGCTGTCGAGGACTTGACTGCAATTGCTGGTCAACAGGCCGTTGCAACCAAGGCGAAGAAGTCGATCGCGGGTTTCCGCGTCCGTGAAGACATGCCGCTGGGCGCGAAAGTGACCCTGCGCGGTGATCGGATGTACGAATTCCTGGATCGTCTGATCACCATCGCGATGCCTCGCGTTCGTGACTTCCGCGGTGTTAAGCCTTCTTTCGACGGTCGTGGCAACTTTGCCATGGGCATGAAAGAGCACATCGTGTTCCCGGAAATCGACTTCGACAAAGTCGACGAGGTCTGGGGCCTGGATATCGTAATTGCCACCACAGCGAAAACCGACGCTGAAGCGAAGAGCCTGTTGAAAGCATTCAACATGCCGTTCAACGCGTAAGCGCCGGGAGGATTGAGACATGGCTAAAAAAGCAATGATCGAACGCGAGAAAAAGCGCGAACGCCTGGTGGCCAAATATGCCGCAAAGCGTGCCGAGCTGAAAGAAATCGCGAATGACGAGAGCCGCCCGATGGAGGAGCGTTTCAAAGCGCGTCTGAAACTGGCGAAACTGCCGCGCAACAGCTCGGCGACCCGTCTGCACAACCGCTGTCAGCTGACCGGCCGTCCCCACGCTTACTACCGTAAGCTGAAGGTCAGCCGTATCGCGCTGCGCGAGCTGGGTTCTGCTGGTCAGATCCCCGGCATGGTGAAATCGAGCTGGTAAGGGAGACATAGATATGAATGATCCTATCGGCGATATGCTCACCCGTATCCGCAACGCGCAAATGCGCGGCAAGTCCACCGTTTCCACCCCGGCTTCCAAGCTGCGCGGTTGGGTTCTGGACGTGCTGGCGGACGAAGGTTACATCCGTGGCTACGAAAACACGACCGGTGAAAACGGTCACCCGGCCATCGAAATCAGCCTGAAGTACTACGAAGGCACCCCTGTCATTCGCGAACTGAAGCGGGTCTCGAAGCCCGGCCGCCGCGTATACATGGGCGTCAATGACATTCCGCAGGTCCGTCAGGGTCTGGGCGTGTCGATTGTCAGCACTCCGAAAGGTGTGATGTCGGACGCAAACGCTCGCTCCAACAATGTTGGTGGCGAAGTGCTCTGCACCGTCTTCTAAGGAGGTCTGCAATGTCTCGTATTGGTAAAAAGCCGGTCGAGCTGCCCAGCGGCGTTACCGCCTCTGTGTCTGGCCAGACCATCGAAGTGAAAGGTCCGAAAGGCACCCGCAGCTTCACCGCGACCGACGACGTGACGCTGTCGGTTGAAGACAACGTGGTCAAGATCGACCCCCGTGGCATGTCCAAGCGTGCCCGTCAGCAGTGGGGCATGAGCCGCACAATGGTTGCCAACCTGGTAACCGGTGTGACGACTGGCTTCAAAAAAGAGCTGGAGATCCAGGGTGTTGGTTACCGGGCTCAGATGCAGGGCAACACCCTGAAGCTGAACCTGGGCTACAGCCACGATGTTGATTTCACTGCTCCGGAAGGTGTCACCATCACCGCGCCGAAGCAGACCGAGATCGTTGTGGAAGGTATCGACCAGCAGCTGGTGGGCGAAACCGCGGCCAAAATCCGCGAGTGGCGCCGTCCCGAGCCGTACAAAGGCAAGGGCATCCGCTACAAGGGCGAGTTCATCTTCCGCAAGGAAGGCAAGAAGAAGTAAGGACGCAGACAATGGCAAACAGCAAAAGAACCCTGTTTCTGAAGCGCCGCCTGCGCGTTCGGAACAAACTTCGCAAGGTCAACGCGGGTCGTCCGCGTCTGTCCGTACACCGTTCGAACAAGAACATCAGCGTTCAGCTGATCGACGACGTACGTGGCGTGACCCTGGCATCTGCCTCGACCCTGGAAAAAGACCTGGGTGTTGTTGGCAAGAACAACGTCGAAGCGGCCACCAAGGTGGGCGCGGCCATCGCCGAGCGTGCCAAGAAGGCAGGCGTCGAAGAGGCCTATTTCGATCGTGGCGGCTTCCTGTTCCACGGCAAGGTGAAGGCAGTTGCCGACGCTGCGCGTGAAGGTGGTCTGAAGATCTAAGACCTGCGGGCGGGTTTCGATCCGCCCCGATGATCCGGGGGCCTCGGCAACAGTCGGGGCTCACTTGGATTGAAGAAAACGGCGCCGTATGCGCCACATGAGAAAAGGGATGCCAAATGGCAGAACGTGAAAACCGTCGGGGCCGTGGCCGCGACCGTGAAGAAGCACCGGAATTTGCAGATCGTCTGGTCGCAATCAACCGCGTGTCGAAAACCGTAAAAGGTGGTAAGCGCTTTGGCTTCGCCGCTCTGGTGGTTGTCGGCGATCAGAAAGGCCGCGTTGGCTTTGGCAAAGGTAAAGCGAAAGAAGTACCTGAGGCCATCCGTAAGGCGACTGAACAAGCCAAGCGCCAGATGATCCGCGTGCAGCTGCGCGAAGGTCGTACCCTGCACCACGACATCGAAGGCCGTCACGGCGCTGGTAAAGTGGTTATGCGCACCGCACCTGAAGGTACTGGTATCATCGCCGGTGGTCCGATGCGTGCCGTGTTCGAAATGCTGGGCGTTAAGGACGTTGTGTCCAAGTCGCTGGGCTCGCAGAACCCGTACAACATGATCCGCGCCACCATCAACGGCCTGCAGAAAGAGCAGAGCCCGCGTTCGGTTGCCGCACGTCGTGGCAAAAAGGTTGCCGACATCCTGCCCAAGCGGGACGAAGCACCGTCCGCTGCTGAAGCAGAAGCGTAAGGAGAGCGAACCATGGCAAAAACCATCGTCGTCAAGCAGGTCGGTTCCCCGATCCGCCGCCCCGCCGAACAGCGCGCGACCCTGATCGGTCTGGGCCTGAACAAGATGCACAAGACCCGTGAGCTGGAAGATACCCCTTCAGTTCGCGGCATGATCCGCAAGATCCCGCATCTGGTAGAGATCGTCGAAGAGCGCGGCTAAGCGCGATACCTTCGAATGAATTGAAACGCCCCTGTCCTCGGTTTGGGGCGTTTTTTTTTGCACCTTTGGTTTGCGGTTAAATCCGCAAATAGACCTGGATCAGGCTCGCGCCATACAGACCGCGTAATGAACGCTTGCCGTCTGCCCTGTGGGCGGCGTTCAAAGACGACCACGCTGTCGTAGAAAGTTATACTGTCTGTAGTCCTGGTTATGTTGGTCACCTCATAATCCTCTCGGACATGTTGAGCGTTCAATTCGTCAATTTTCGTTTTGGCAAACTCGATAAATGTGCCCTCGCGCCGAAGACCTCCGCCAAATTTGGGCCAGTAAGAGGTGTGCATGTCCTCCACCAAATAGACACCATTGGAGGAAACACGCTCATACAACGTGTCAAATGTCTTGATGACGTGAGAATTCACGTGACTTCCGTCGTCTATGACGATGTCAAAGCCCTCATATTGGTCAACAACATCAGCCAGGAATTTCTCGTTGTTCTGGCTGCCGATACGTACATTGAAGTTCTCACCAGCGTGTTTTTCGCATTCGGGGTTAATGTCTATCCCGACAACTTGCGAACTCCTGTGAAAACACTCGCGCCACATACGCAGCGAGCCGCCTCCGTGAACCCCAATTTCCAGAATCTTAATAGGTCGATCGCGAAACCGGTCGAAATTGCGCTCATAGATGTCAAAATAGTGCAGCCACTTGTGCAGGCGCTGTTCACCGTTGTTCTAAAAGTGCCGGTGTAGCAATCCTTTGCTGTTCATTCGGTCAAATTCCTTGATTAGAGTTTGCTGGACATTGCCGTTCGCGGGGCTGATTTTCTACAGCAAATACTTTGAACTATGAGACCTTGCGCCTCGTTCTCTGTGACGATGGGGGTTATTCCAAAAACGCATACCGGCTAGACCGAAACTTGCGTTGTTAGCGTTATCCTCTGCGCCTATCTGAGCCTTGTCCCAAAAGGAACAAGACAAGCAACTCCGGGGAATACGCCCCGGTCAGAAAGGAACTCAGAAATGGCACATACCGCAACACTGACTCATAACGGTTTCAACTTCTCCACCCGCTTCGCAAACTTCGTTGAACGCGTGAAGGCAGCCCGCGCGCAGGCGGCCGAATACAACCGGACCTATGCCGAACTTCAGCGCCTGACCAACCGCGAGCTGGACGATATCGGCATTCGCCGTTGCGACATTGCGGACATCGCGCACAAGCACGCCTACTGCGTGTAAGACCACGCACCACCCGATCCAGAGGCGCCGCTATGGCGCCTCTTTTGTTTTGGGAGCCGCGTATGCCACAGGAGCAGGTTATTTCCTGAACCCCGTTGCGAAAGCGCGCGGGATAGGTCAAGTGCTGAAAGGGTCGTTTCAGTTTGACGGAAAGGCCGGGCATGGCGCGGGAATTTCAGATCGGGATGCTATGGGTCGATGGCCCGCTGAGCTTTCTGGAGCAGCTCTGCATCAAATCGTTTCTGGATGCTGGCCAGCACGTGCGCCTTTATACATACGGCGATGTGCCCAACATTCCCGACGGAGCCGAACGGCGCGATGCGCGGGAGGTCATGCCCGACGAAAACATCATCACGCATAAGCGAACCGGCAGCCCCGCAGTACACGCGGACAGGTTTCGTTATCGCATGCTGGCGCAGCATCAAGATCTGATCTGGGCGGATACTGATGCGTATTGTGTCAAGCCGTTCACCACGGAAAACGGCCACTTCCACGGCCGCCTCGCTGCGCATGAGATCAACAATGGTGTTCTTAGGTTGCCGCCGGACAGCCCGACACTCTATGATCTGATCGACTACACTGAAAACCCTTATCGTATTCCGCCGTGGCTGCCGTCGAAGCTGCGGGCCGAGCTGATACGCGATGCCCTGGACGGCAACCCCAAACATGCCGGTGAAATGCCCTGGGGCGTTTGGGGCCCCCGAGCACTGACCTGGCTGTTGCAGCAGAATGGTGAGGATCGTTTCTCGTTTCCTACCCAAGTCCTTTATCCGGTGTCTTACAAGGAACGGCGCGTCATGAGCCGGGCCAATGGCGGTGCCGAGCGATTCATCACAGATGAGACGATGTCGATCCATTTCTACGGCCGTCGCATGCGGTCATTCATCTTCAACAGGTTTTCCGGCATTCCGCACCCCGAAAGCCTGGTGGGTCAGCTTGTGAAAAAGCATGGCATCGATCCACATGCGGCGCCGCTCCGGCCGAAGGGCGTTATCGAAGACGAAATGGCTGAGGGTGACGAATAACATCTGACCCGTCCCGCAGGCTTGCCAACTGGCATTAACGGGCCTATACGCCTGCGGTGGCCTTGCGCCATACGAATCAAAAACCAAGAAATGCCGTGTTTGGCCCATCACGCTTCGGGGGCCACATCCGGCTTAGGAGAAGCGAAATGAAACTGCACGAATTGCGCGACAATCCTGGCGCCACACCGAAACGCACCCGCGTTGGCCGTGGTCCGGGTTCCGGCAAAGGTAAAATGGGTGGCCGTGGTATCAAAGGCCAGAAATCCCGTTCGGGTGTGGCCATCAATGGCTACGAAGGCGGCCAGATGCCGCTGTACCAGCGCCTACCCAAGCGCGGCTTCAGCAAGCCGAACCGCAAGGAATTCGCCGTTATCAACCTGGGCCTGATCCAGAAGTTCGTCGAAGCCGGCAAACTGGACGCCAAGGCTGCGATCACCGAGGACGCACTGGTTGCTTCCGGTCTGGTGCGCCGCAAGCTGGACGGCATCCGTGTTCTGGCCAAGGGCGAAATCAGCGCCAAAGTGAACCTGGAAGTCACCGGTGCTTCGAAAGCTGCCGTTGAGGCAGTTGAAAAAGCGGGCGGTTCACTGACGGTCACAAAAGCCGCTGCGGCAGAGTAAGCGCTTGTGAGCGGGCAAAGACCCGCTTACATAGACCTCAGAGTTTTCCAAGACGCCGCCCGAGCCGGAAAACGGTTCCGGGCGGTGTTTTCATAAGAGAGACCGATTTATGGTATCAGCAGCAGAACAAATGGCAGCCAACACAAGCTGGGCTGCCCTTGGCAAAGCCACCGATCTGCGCAACCGCATCCTGTTCACGCTGGGTTTGCTGATCGTCTATCGCCTGGGCACCTTCATTCCGGTGCCGGGGATCGACGGTCAAGCGCTGCGTGAGTTCATGGAGCAGGCGGGGCAAGGCATTGGCGGCATGGTTTCGATGTTCACCGGCGGGGCGCTTGGGCGGATGGGCATCTTTGCCCTCGGCATCATGCCCTACATCTCGGCCTCGATCATCGTGCAGCTGCTGACATCGATGGTTCCCGCGCTCGAACAGCTCAAGAAAGAGGGCGAGCAGGGGCGCAAGAAAATCAACCAGTATACCCGTTTCGGCACCGTGGCGCTGGCCACGGTTCAGGCCTATGGCCTGGCTGTTTCGCTGGAATCGGGGGATCTGGCGACCGATCCGGGGCTTTATTTCCGCATGTCGACCATGATCACGCTGGTTGGCGGCACCATGTTCCTGATGTGGCTGGGTGAACAGATCACCGCGCGCGGCATCGGCAACGGTATCTCTCTGATCATCTTTGTCGGCATCATCGCCGAAGTTCCGGCCGCGCTGGCGCAGTTCTTTGCCAGCGGACGCAGCGGTGCGATCAGCCCCGCCGTGATCATTGGTGTAATCGTAATGGTCATCGCCGTGATCACCTTTGTGGTGTTCATGGAGCGGGCCCTGCGCAAGATCCACATCCAGTATCCGCGCCGTCAGGCTGGCATGAAGATCTATGAAGGCGGTTCCAGCCATCTTCCGGTCAAGGTGAACCCGGCCGGCGTTATCCCGGCAATCTTCGCAAGTTCGCTGCTGCTTCTGCCGGTGACGATCTCGACCTTCTCGTCGGGTGCGGCCAGCGGTCCTGTGATGTCGTGGTTGCTGGCGAATTTTGGCCCCGGGCAACCGCTCTACCTGCTGTTCTTTGCATCGATGATCGTGTTCTTCGCATATTTCTACACGTTCAACGTGTCGTTCAAACCGGACGATGTGGCGGACAACCTGAAAAAGCAGAACGGCTTTGTTCCTGGCATCCGTCCGGGCAAGAAAACGGCAGAGTATCTGGAATACGTGGTCAACCGCGTTCTGGTACTGGGTTCGGGCTATCTGGCGGCGGTCTGTCTGCTGCCTGAAATTCTGCGGGGCCAGTTCGCCATTCCGTTCTATTTTGGCGGCACCTCGGTTCTGATTATCGTCTCTGTGACCATGGACACGATCCAACAGGTCCAGAGCCACTTGCTGGCGCACCAATACGAAGGGCTTATCGAAAAGTCCCAACTGCGCGGCAAAGGCAAGAAACGCGGCAGGAAGGGACCGTCTCGTCGATGAACATTATTCTTCTTGGCCCCCCCGGGGCAGGTAAAGGGACGCAGGCGCGTCACCTGGTCGAGACACGCGGCATGGTGCAGCTGAGCACCGGCGACATGCTGCGCGAAGCGAAAACCTCGGGCACCGAGATGGGTAAGAAAGTTGCCGCGATCATGGACGCCGGCAAACTTGTCACCGATGAGATCGTGATCGGCCTGATCGAAGAGAAACTGACCACCGAAACAGGGGCCGGTTTCATCTTTGACGGGTTCCCCCGCACGCTGGCGCAAGCCGATGCGCTGTCGGCATTGCTGGCCAAACTGGGCCAGTCGCTGCACACCGTAATTGAGATGCGCGTCGATGACGAAGCGTTGGTATCCCGGATCACGGCACGCTCGACCTGCGGTGGGTGTGGCGAAGTCTATAACGACATCACCAAACCGATCCCGGCGGATGGAAAGTGCACCAATTGCGGCAAGGAAAATGATTTCCAGCGTCGCGCGGATGACAACGAAGACAGCCTGCGCACGCGCCTGATGGAATACTACAAAAAGACCTCGCCGCTGATTGGCTATTACTATGCCAAGGGTGATCTGCGGCCGGTCAATGGCCTGGCTGAAATCAAAGAAGTGACAGCCTCGATCGAGGCCATCCTGGGCTGATTTCAGGTTGGGGCTTGACGGCCCCTTCAAAAGCCCATATCGACCCCCATCCCTATAGGGAATCAAGACCGTAGGCGGGATTCGTTCCGTTTGCCCCGACCACCTCAAATAATGCTGGACCCTCTGGCGGCACTGCCACGGTCAAGCGTTGTGAAAAAAGGTTCTGGAGTTACGGAACCGCAACGAAAAGGAAAGTGACACGTGGCACGTATTGCCGGCGTAAACATCCCGACTGCAAAGCGGGTACCAATCGCCCTCACATATATCACCGGTATCGGAAACACCTCGGCGCAGGCCATCTGCGAAGCCGTGGGCATCGAAGCGCACCGTCGCGTCAATGAACTGTCCGACGCCGAAGTTCTGGCCATCCGTGAACACATCGACGCCAACTACACCGTCGAAGGTGACCTGCGTCGTGAAGTTCAGATGAACGTCAAGCGCCTGATGGACCTGGGCTGCTACCGCGGTCTGCGTCACCGCCGCAACCTGCCGGTTCGCGGTCAGCGTACCCACACCAATGCTCGTACCCGCAAAGGCCCCGCAAAGGCCATCGCTGGTAAGAAGAAATAAGGGAGGGTCTGACTGATGGCACGTGACAAGACTCGCGTTAAGCGCAAAGAGCGTAAGAACATCGCATCGGGCGTTGCCCATGTGAACTCGACCTTCAACAACACCAAGATCCTGATCTCGGACGTACAAGGCAACGCCATCTCGTGGTCGTCTGCCGGTACCATGGGCTTCAAGGGATCGCGGAAATCGACCCCATACGCCGCTCAGATGGCTGCAGAAGACGCAGGCAAAAAGGCGCAGGAACATGGCGTCAAGACGCTCGAAGTCGAAGTTCAGGGCCCCGGTTCGGGTCGTGAATCGGCTCTGCGTGCGCTGGCTGCCGTGGGCTTCAATATCACGTCGATCCGCGACGTGACACCGATCGCTCACAACGGTTGCCGCCCGCCGAAGCGCCGCCGCGTCTAAGCGATTTTGAATTTGGCTGGGGCTGTGTTTCTGCACGGCCCCAGCACGTCATTTTGAACCTCGGGCGTCTGCACCTTGTTGGTCATGGGGCGCGGACAGGAATGGAGGGATTACATGATCCACAAGAATTGGGCAGAATTGATCAAACCGACCCAGCTGGAAGGCAAGCCGGGCAACGACCCTGCGCGTCAGGCGACCCTGGTTGCCGAACCGCTGGAGCGTGGCTTTGGTCTGACCCTGGGCAACGCACTGCGCCGCGTCCTGATGAGCTCGCTTCAAGGTGCGGCCATCACCAGCGTCCAGATCGACAACGTATTGCACGAGTTCTCGTCCGTGGCGGGCGTTCGTGAAGACGTCACCGACATTATCCTGAACCTCAAGCAGGTCGCCCTGCGCATGGAAGTCGAAGGCCCCAAGCGCCTGTCGATCAATGCCAAAGGCCCCGCTGTCGTCACCGCTGGCGACATCAGCGAAAGCGCCGGCATCGAGGTTCTGAACCGCGATCACGTCATCTGCCACCTGGACGATGGCGCCGACCTGTTCATGGAACTGACCGTCAACACCGGCAAGGGCTACGTCTCGGCTGAAAAGAACAAGCCGGAAGACGCACCCATCGGCCTGATTCCGATCGACGCGATCTATTCGCCGGTCAAAAAGGTTGCTTACGACGTTCAGCCGACTCGTGAAGGTCAGGTTCTGGACTACGACAAGCTGACCCTGAAGATCGAAACCGACGGATCGATCACTCCGGATGATGCGCTGGCCTTTGCCGCTCGTATCCTGCAGGACCAGCTGTCGATTTTCGTCAACTTCGACGAGCCGGAATCGGCTGGCCGCCAGGACGAAGACGATGGTCTGGAGTTCAACCCGCTGCTGCTGAAGAAAGTCGACGAGCTGGAACTGTCGGTCCGTTCGGCAAACTGCCTGAAGAACGACAACATCGTCTATATCGGCGACCTGATCCAGAAGACCGAAGCCGAGATGCTGCGCACCCCGAACTTCGGCCGCAAGTCTCTGAACGAGATCAAGGAAGTGCTGTCCGGCATGGGTCTGCACCTCGGCATGGATGTCGAGGACTGGCCGCCGGACAATATCGAAGATCTGGCGAAGAAATTCGAAGACGCGTTCTAAGCGCGTCTTCCCCAATGCCCGGACGACCGGGGACAACAAGGGCACTTCCGCCCCAAGGAGAGCCGGTGACACGCATCGCCGGCCAGACAAAGCAAAACGCGAAAGAAGGAACTAGAAAATGCGTCACGCACGTGGTTACCGCCGCCTGAACCGTACTCATGAGCACCGCAAGGCTCTGTTTGCGAACATGGCTGGCTCGCTCATCGAGCATGAGCAAATCAAAACTACTCTGCCGAAGGCAAAAGAACTGCGCCCGATCATCGAAAAGCTGGTCACTCTGGGCAAGCGCGGCGACTTGCACGCCCGCCGTCAGGCAGCTTCGCAGCTGAAAGAAGACAAAGACGTCGCAAAGCTGTTCGAAGTTCTGGGCCCCCGCTATGCTGAGCGTCAGGGCGGCTATGTCCGCATCCTGAAAGCTGGCTTCCGCTATGGCGACATGGCTCCGATGGCGATCATCGAATTCGTTGATCGTGATGTTGATGCCAAAGGCGCGGCTGACAAGGCCCGCGTTGCCGCTGAAGAGGCTGCTGACGAAGAATAAGAAAGCCTGGCTTTCTGATCTGAACCCCCGTGTCCCGGACGCGGGGGTTTTTTCATTTTTTGCCCTCTCACTGTCGCAAAGAACACATTTGCGGTGATATCCGTTTATGAAACCCTGAACCTTTCAGGTCACGCTTCAAGGTGAGTGAGGAGGACGGATGATGGCAATCCCAGATGAAATACCAAGCGTGCTCACGGGCCCGTCTGTCTGGACCGGTCAGGATATGCGAACGCGACAGCGCGAATGGATTATCGATCTGACGGCCGACGACATTGACGATCTTGAGCGGGCCGCTAGTCACTATTTGAGCCTAGGAAGTGATATTGGTGAGATCACGAAGGCCACTTTCCCTTTGCAAAGATTGGACCGACATCTGGCGCTGCTACGAGAGAAGCTGATCAACGGGATCGGGTTCGAAGTGATCCGCGGCCTTCCGGTGCAGGACTATACGCAAAAGATGGCAGCTACGATTTTCTGCGGTGTTGGTGCCCATTTGGGTTCGGCCCGTTCTCAAAACGCTCAGGGGCACATTCTGGGCCACGTCCGCGATATCGGTGCGGATGCGAACGATCCCAATACCCGGATCTATCAAACGCATGAACGCCAGACATTTCACACCGACAGCGCAGATATTGTTGGCCTGCTTTGTCTGCGTGAGGCCAAAGAGGGCGGAGACTCGCTGCTGGTGAGTGCTGAAACGATCTATAACAGGATGCGATCCGAATGCCCGGAATTGCTGGAACTGTTGTTTGAACCCCTTGCGACCGACAGAAGAGGGGAGGTGCCGGACGGCATGAAGCCCTACATGACGATTCCACCATTTTCCTGGCACGACGGCAAGCTGACAGTGTTTTATCAAAGGCAGTATATCGACAGTGCCCAGCGGTTTCCGGACGCGATGCGGCTTACACCGGATCACGTTGAGGCGCTGGATCGCTTTGATGCGCTGGCGAATGACCCCGACCTTTGCCTGACCATGCGGTTACAGCCCGGGGACATGCAGTTCGTGTACAACCACTCGCAACTGCATGACCGCACTGGCTTTGTGGATTGGCCTAACCCATCTGAACGGCGGCACTTGTTGAGACTGTGGCTGTCGCCCGAGGGAGACCGTGAGTTGCCCGATGTATTCAGGCAGCGGTACGGAACAATTGAGGTCGGACAACGCGGCGGGATCATCACGGAAGGAACGCGGCTGCACGCGCCGTTGGACTGACCGCCCACAGGTGCTGCGCGGAAGCTTGCATTACGGCCCGTGTAGACGCATATCCGATGGACCATTAATCGACGGATGGATCATGCGGAAAGTTCTCTGTTCTCTGATGCTGGCGACGCTTGCCGTGTCAGCTAATGCCGAAACGAAAGTGCCGACATCGCAGGCCGAAATAAGCCTGGGATTTGCCCCGGTGGTCAAACAGGCTGCTCCGGCCGTCGTTAACATCTACGCCAAGATCGTAACGCAAGGCCGGGCCAATCCGTTTTTCTCGGACCCGTTCTTTCAGGAGTTCTTCGGCAGAGGATTTGCCGAACCGCAGCCGCGGGTTCAGAACTCGCTGGGGTCCGGCGTCATTCTGTCTGCGGACGGCTATGTTGTGTCAAATTACCATGTTGTCGGCATGGCGACGGAAATCCGTGTGGTGACAACGGACCGGCGCGAGTATTCAGCGCAAGTGGTTCTGGGCGATCAGGAAAGCGACATTGCCATTCTTCGGCTGGAAGAGGCCGCTGAACTGCCGCATCTGAATTTCCGCGACTCTGATCAAGTCGAGGTGGGCGAATTGGCGCTGGCCATCGGCAATCCGTTTGGCGTGGGTCAAACCGTATCGTCCGGCATAATTTCCGGGCTGGCACGAACCGGAACAGCTACGGGAAATGCGCGCGGGTACTTTATCCAGACAGATGCGGCGATCAATCCGGGTAACTCCGGTGGGGCGCTGATTGACGTGAACGGTGATCTGATCGGGATCAACACCTCGATCCTGACCCGGTCGGGCGGATCCAACGGCATTGGCTTTGCCATTCCGGCAAATCTGGTTGCCGAATTCCTGCGGCAGGCGAAGTCCGGCAACGAGAGCTTTGTCAGCCCCTGGGCCGGGATGGCGGGCCAGCATATGAGCGCCGATATCGCCGAATCGCTGGGTCTGGCCATTCCGCTAGGCGTGGTGATCTCGGACCTGCATGACCTCAGCCCGCTGGCTGCGGCCGGGTTGCGGGTTGGCGATGTTGTCACCCATGTTGACGGGGATGAGGTAAATTCGCCCGCCGAGATGAAATTCCGGATGTCGGTTGCCGGTGTCGGGGGAACCTCGGTTCTGACCCGTCTGCGCGGAGACAAAAGCGCGGATGTGAAAGTGGATTTGGTCCGCGCTCCGGACAGTCCGCCCGCCGATGAGACCACGTTGGATGACAAAACCGTTCTGCCCAACCTGACCGTCGCCCGGATCAATCCCGCACTGATCTCGCAGTTGGGATTGGTTCTGTCACAGACCGGCATTGTTGTGGTTGATCCGGGCTCATTGGGAGCACGCGCCGGTCTGAGGCCCGGAGACGTCCTGGCCAGCATCAATGACACTGAGATTGAGCAGCCCGGCGATGTCGTCGAGGCGCTGACTGACCCCGGGCGCCGGGTGCAAATGAACGTTCAGCGCGGTGGACGCGCGGTTTCATTGCGGTTTCGGCTCTGACCCGTGAGTGATCTGTTCGATACCGGGGCACCCGAGCCCGCAACCGCGCCGCATCGCCCCTTGGCGGACCGGCTGCGTCCCAAGACGCTGGGTGAGGTGATCGGACAAGAGCAGGTGCTTGGCCCGGACGCGCCTCTGGGCGTCATGCTGGCCGCTGGTAGCCTGTCGAGTTTGGTGTTCTGGGGGCCACCGGGGGTAGGCAAGACCACGATTGCGCGGTTGCTGGCACAAGAGACTGATCTGCATTTTGTCCAGATCAGCGCGATTTTCACCGGTGTTCCGGACCTGAAAAAAGTGTTCGAGGCAGCAAAGATACGGCGTCAGAACGGGCAGGGCACCCTTTTGTTCGTTGATGAAATCCATCGGTTCAATAAGGCGCAGCAGGACGGGTTTCTTCCGCATATGGAGGATGGCACGATCCTGCTGGTGGGGGCGACCACGGAAAACCCTTCGTTCGAACTGAATGCGGCTGTTCTCAGCCGTGCACAGGTGCTGGTGCTCGAACGGCTGAGCCTTGCCGATCTGGAACGTCTGACGCAGCGGGCCGAAAAAGATCTTGGCCGCGCCTTGCCCCTGACGCCTGCCGCCCGGGATGCCTTGCAGGAAATGGCGGACGGAGACGGTCGCGCGTTGCTGAACCTGATTGAGCAGGTTGCAGCGTGGAAGGTCGACGTACCGCTTGACCCCGACGCGCTGTCCACGCGGTTGATGCGGCGTGCCGCGAAATACGACAAATCGGGGGACGAGCATTACAACCTGATCTCGGCCCTGCACAAATCAGTTCGCGGGTCGGATCCGGATGCGGCGCTGTATTGGTTTGCACGTATGCTGACGGGGGGCGAGGATCCAAGGTATCTGGCCCGCCGGATTACCCGGATGGCGGTTGAGGATATCGGCCTGGCCGACCCGCAGGCGCAGTCGATCTGCCTGCATGCGTGGGAGGTGTACGAGCGGCTGGGCTCTCCGGAAGGAGAATTGGCGCTGGCGCAGGCGCTGGTCTATCTGGCGCTGGCGCCAAAATCGAACGGCGCCTATGTCGGCTACAAGGCGGCGATGCGTCTGGCCAAACAATCCGGCAGCGAGCCGCCGCCAAAGCACATCCTGAATGCGCCCACGACACTGATGAAGGACCAGGGCTACGGGGCTGGCTATGCCTATGACCATGATGCCGAGGATGGATTCTCGGGCCAGAACTACTTTCCGGAAACGATGAAGCGGCCGATGCTGTACCAGCCGGTCGAGCGGGGATTCGAGCGGGAACTGAAAAAGCGGCTGGACTATTTCGCAAAGCTGCGCGCGCAGCGGAACGAGAACTAGGGCTGGCTTGACTCTTGCTGCTTTGCGCGCGACAGACGCGCATGTTTTCTAACACACTGACATCGGTGAAATCCGGGCGGGCCAGTCGCGCGGTGCAAGGGGCAATGGCATGAGTGGCGTACAGATGATCACCGTCGCAGAGGACGACAGCGACCAGCGGCTGGACCGTTGGTTGCGCCGCATGTTCCCGCATGTCGGGCAGGGCCGTATCGAAAAGATGTGCCGCAAGGGCGAGCTGCGGATTGACGGCGGTCGGGCCAAGGCCTCGACCCGGCTTGAGGCCGGGCAGGTCGTGCGGGTTCCGCCCTTGCCAGACGCTGATCACAAGCCGGTTGAGGTCAAACGCCGGATCTCGGATGCGGACGCAAAGATGATCCAATCCTGCGTGATCTACCGCGACGATCACGTTCTGGCCCTGAACAAACCCCATGGATTGCCGGTGCAGGGCGGCAGTGGTCAGACCCGCCATGTCGACAGCCTGTCCGAGGCGCTGCGGTTCGGTTATGAGGAAAACCCCCGTCTGGTACACCGTCTGGACAAGGACACCTCGGGCGTTTTGCTTTTGGCAAGAACGCGCGAAGCGGCCAAGGGTTTGACAGCCGCGTTCCGTCACCGCGACACGCGCAAGATTTACTGGGGCCTGGTCGCCGGGGTGCCGACTCCGTATCTGGGTGAGATTAAGACCGGTCTGGTAAAAGCCCCGGGCCACGGCAAGAAAGGTGAAGGCGAGAAGATGATCGCCGTTCACCTGAACGACCTTGACGGTACTCCGGGCGCGAAGCGGGCGCATACCCTGTACGCGACGCTGTACCGGGTTGCCGGGCGCGCTGCCTGGGTTGCCATGGAACCCGTCACAGGCCGTACCCATCAGCTGCGCGCGCATATGGCCGCCATTGGGCATCCGATCATTGGTGACGGCAAATACGGCGGTTCGGGTCAGGAAAACCTTGGCGATGGCTGGGGCGCGCAATTGGGCGGGATTATCAGCAAAAAGCTGCACCTGCATGCCCGGGAGGCGTCGTTTGAACATCCGGTGACGCGCAAGACTATCACCGTCAAGGCCCCGTTGCCGGATCATATGAAACACAGCTGGGATACCTTCGGCTGGACCGAGGATCTGGCCTCGGACGATCCCTTTGAGGATTTGCAATGACCTCACCATTGCGGCTGGTCCTTTTCGACGTCGATGGTACGCTTGTCGACAGTCAGGCCAGTATCGTCTCGGCCATGACCGCCAGTTTTGACGCTTTGGGCCTGACTGTGCCGGATCGTTCCGCGATCCTGTCGATTGTCGGGTTGTCGCTGCCGGTCGCTCTGTCCCGTCTGGCGCATGATCACCCGGTTTCGGTTCAGGAAAAACTGGTGGATGGATACAAGGAAGCCTATCACGACCAGCGTCTGAGGCAGGGTGCTGCAAACTCGCCCCTCTATCCCGGTGCCCGGGAGGTGCTGGAGGCCCTGCACGGAATACCCGAGGTCTTGCTGGGGGTCGCCACCGGAAAGTCGCAACGCGGGCTGGATGCGTTGATCGAGGCGCACGGTTTGGAGCGGTTCTTTGTCACCCGTCAGGTGGCAGATCATCACCCTTCGAAACCGCATCCGTCGATGATCGATACAGCGCGCGCGGAAACCGGTGTCGACCGGCGAAATACGGCCATGATTGGCGATACCCGCTTTGACATGGATATGGCCAGCGCGGCTGGCGTGACAGGTATCGGTGTGGCCTGGGGATACCACGACACCGCAGAACTGGAACACGCTGCGCAGGTGATCGAAACATTTGATCAGCTGCCGCCGGCGCTGCACAGTATTTGGGGATGACGCTATGAGCGACTGGAAACCGAAACGGTTCTGGACCGAAAGCGCGGTGGCTGAAACCGAAGAAGGCTTCACCGTCGAACTGGACGGGCGTCAGGTCAGAACCCCGGCCAAGGCGGCGCTGGTTCTGCCGACGCACGCAATGGCAACCGCTGTGGCTACGGAATGGGACGCGCAGGAAAAAGAGGTTGATCCGACCTCAATGCCATTTACCCGATCGGCAAATGCGGCAATCGACAAGGTGCGTCATCAGCATGCCGAAGTGGCCGATATGCTGGCCGACTACGGCGATTCGGACTTGTTGTGTTACCGCGCCACGCACCCGCTGGAGTTGCAGCAGCGGCAGGCGGGGCAATGGGATCCAGCGCTGGACTGGGCGGAAAAGACCTTATCCGCGCGGCTTGTATCCTTCGAGGGAGTTCTGCATCAACCGCAATCCGACGATGCGCTGGCGACTCTGCGGCGGCAGGTTCATGAGCTTGGTGAGTTTCAACTTGCCGCGTTTCACGACCTTGTGAGCCTGTCCGGATCCTTGATTCTGGGTTTTGCCGCAGCGCGGAATTGGCGCAAACCGGACGAGATATGGCGCATTTCGCGATTGGACGAAATCTGGCAGATCGAGCAATGGGGTCATGACGACGAGGCGCATGAAGCCTCGGAGGTCAAGAAATCCGCCTTTTTACACGCCAAACGCTTTTTCGATCTATCGGTTTGATCCTTCAAAGACAGTATTTTAGTGCGTCGCGCCCGGCCGCGCGGCGTCTGATATCGTTTTCGCTGATCCAACCCTTGACGTTTGTTTATGAATGCGACCAAACTCGTGGCCACTAAAGGGGAGACACCTTTGGGGTAACCTTTCCGGCAAAATGCTGCCGGACAGAACCGCCCCCGAGTGGGGCGGACAATCAGGAAGAGGTAAAAATGAAAAAATCCGTAATCTTGGGCGTGGCGACGATTGCTGGCCTGGCTGCTGGCGCCGCCGCGGCAGGAACCGCAGATGACGTCAAGGCACGCGGCAAACTGAACTGTGGCGTGGCAACCGGTGTACCCGGTTTCGCCAGCCCGGACGCCAATGGTGAGTGGCAAGGCTTTGATGTGGCCGTGTGCCGCGCCGTAGCAGCCGCCGTTCTGAACGACCCGACTGCAGTTGAGTTCATTCCGACCACCGGCAAGACACGCTTTACCGCGCTGGCTTCGGGTGAGATCGACATGCTGGCCCGGAACACCACCTGGACCTTCAGCCGCGATGTCGACCTGAAATTCGAATTCGTCGGCGTCAACTACTATGACGGTCAGGGTTTCATGGTTCCCAAGGCACTGGGCGTAAGCTCGGCCAAGGAACTGGACGGTGCGACCGTCTGCATTCAGACCGGCACCACAACCGAGCTCAACCTGGCGGATTTCTTCCGCATCAACAACATGAGCTACGAGCCGGTTCCGATCGAAACCAACGCCGAAGCGCAGCAACAGTATCTGGCTGGTGCCTGTGACGTCTACACCACCGACGCATCGGGTCTGGCTGCCACCCGCGCCACATTCGAGAATGCCGGTGATCACGTGATCCTGCCGGAAATCATCTCGAAAGAGCCGCTGGGTCCGCTGGTGCGTCACGGCGACCACGAGTGGGGCGATGTTGTCCGCTGGACTCTGAACGCGCTGATCGCAGCCGAGGAAATGGGCGTGACATCGGCCAATATCGATGAAATGTCCGCTGGAACCGACAATCCGGAAGTGAACCGTCTGCTGGGCAGCGAAGGCACTCTGGGTGAAATGCTGGGTCTGGACGCTGAATGGGCCCGTCGCGCCATCAAGGTCGGCGGCAACTACGGCGAAATCTTTGCCAAGAACATCGGTGAGGAAACCCCGATTGGCCTGGCACGCGGTCTGAACGCACAATGGATCGAAGGTGGCCTGCTGTACGCACCGCCTTTCCGCTAAAATCCACGGAAAAGGGCGCAGGGCAACCTGCGCCCTTTTTCAATCAATAAGAAACACGCCCGGAAACGTCCGAGCAGAGATCAACTCTGCCGACAAAAGACCGGGATGCACGGGGATAAACATAGGTCATGACGACTCTCACTGACCCGCCGAAGGAGCAGTTCCGGCTGTCCATGCTCCTTTACGATACGCGGTACCGATCTGCGACCATTCAGGTCATTGCTATGATCGGTTTCATGCTTCTGGCAGCCTGGATTATTAACAACACCATTCAGAACCTCGAAACGCTGGGCAGAACAGTCGGGTTCGACTTTTTCGCCGAACCAGCCAGCTATGACATCAACCAGCGCCTGCTGGAATATGACTCGCAGGATACCCATCTGCGCGCGGCCTTTATCGGGCTGCTGAACACGCTGGTTGTTGCAGTTCTGGGCTGTATCACGGCAACAATCATCGGTGTCATGGTTGGTGTTCTGCGTCTGTCGAACAACTGGCTGATCGCGCGGATTATGACGGTTTATGTCGAAATGTTCCGCAACGTTCCGGTCCTGCTTTGGATCGTATTCGCTATGGCGATCCTGATTGAAAGCCTGCCTGCGCCGCGCGCATTCCGGGGTGAAAATCCAGAAGCCACGATGGATCTATTCGGCACTGTTGCTGTGACCAACCGCGGGGTCTACATCCCCGAGTTTCTGTTCTCGCGCAGCCTGGGCGACATCCACCTGTTCGGGACATCAAGTCTGCGTTTTGACGTCTCGCTGGACCTGATCGCTTTCCTGATCGTGCTTGGCGGCAGCATCTTTGCCATGCGCAAAGTGTCGGCCTGGGCCAATGCCACGCAGGAAAAGACCGGTGACCGTCCGACCATCTGGTACATCCAATTGGGCCTGCTGTTCGTGCCATCGGCCATCCTGCTGGGCGCGCTGGGCTTCCATCTGGGCTATCCCGAGCTGAAGGGCTTTAACTTCACCGGCGGCACCCACCTACGGAACTCGCTGATCGCCCTGTGGCTGGCCCTGTCGCTGTACACTGCGGCTTTCATCGCCGAGATCGTTCGCGCAGGTATTCTGGCCATCTCGAAGGGTCAGACCGAGGCCGCATCCGCACTGGGTCTGCGCCCGGGCCGGACCATGCGTCTGGTGATTCTGCCGCAGGCGTTGCGAGTGATCATCCCGCCGATGATCTCGAACTATCTGAACTTGACCAAGAACTCGTCGCTGGCGATCGCGGTCGGATATATGGACATCACGGGGACGCTTGGCGGTATCACCATGAACCAGACCGGCCGCGAGCTGGAATGCGTTCTGCTGCTGATGCTGGTCTACCTGACCATCTCGCTGAGCATTTCGGCGGTGATGAACTGGTACAACAACCGTGTCAAACTGGTGGAGCGGTAATATGAGTGATGTTTCATTTGTCCGCACGGAAATGTTGCCGGAACAGGCACCACCTGCATCCGAGGTCGGTGTGCTGGGATGGATCAGGCATAACCTGTTCTCAAGCTGGCTGAACTCAATCCTGACGCTCATCTCGCTGTATTTCATCTACTATGTGCTCTCCAACATTCTGTCCTGGACGTTCGAATCCGTTTGGAACGCCAATTCCCTGTCGGAGTGTCGTGAGATCATGATGGCGACCTGGGGCGATACTCATGGCCATGCCTGCTGGGGCGTGATCAAGGACCGGTGGCTGCAGTTGCTGTACGGGTTTTATCCACCGTATCCGGCGCATCCGGACGCAACGTGGTCTAATCCGCCTGAATCGGGCGGCTGGCCGGCCTATTTTCGGCCGAACCTGACCTTCATCCTGTTGTTGGTTGCGATTGCGCCGGTGTTGTTCACCAAAGTGCCGCGCAAGTTGTTGATCGTGACGGCGGCTTATCCGTTCCTGCTGCCTTGGCTGATGTGGGGCGGGTCGATCTGGGGACCGCTGATGGTCGCCGCCGGGTTCGCAATCGGTTACTTCGCCTACAAGGTTGTGCTTCCAATGGCGGGGTCCCTGACGGCGTTAATCCTTGCAGTCGCGCTGCCCATTCTGTGGTGGTTGTTTGCTGCTGGCGCAGTTGCTGACGCGGTCGACTCTGTCATTCCAATTGGTATAGCAACTGTCGAAAGCCGCGACTTTGGCGGTTTCATGCTGGCGATCCTGCTGGGTGTTGTGGCCATTGGCGTCTCGCTTCCCATCGGCATCGTGCTGGCGCTCGGTCGTCAGTCTGATCTGATGATCGTCAAATACCTCTGCGTGGGCTTTATCGAGTTCATTCGGGGCGTGCCGCTGATCACCCTGCTGTTCGTGGCCTCGCTGCTGCTGAACCTGTTCCTGCCGCCGGGGACCAACTTTGACATCATCCTGAGGGTGATGATCATGATGACCCTGTTCTCGGCCGCTTATATGGCCGAGGTGATCCGGGGTGGTCTGGCGGCGCTGCCGCGGGGTCAGTACGAAGGGGCTGACAGTCTTGGACTGAACTACTGGCAGGCGCAGCGGCTGATCATCATGCCGCAGGCGCTGAAAATCTCGATCCCGGGCATCGTGAGCACGTTCATCGGTATCTTCAAGGATACGACACTGGTTTCGATCATCGGTTTGTTCGACGTGATCGGTCTGACCAACGGCATCCGCGCCGATACCGCCTGGAACGGCGTCTACTGGGAACTGTTTGCCTTTATCGGCGTTCTGTTCTTCGTCGTCTGCTTCTCCATGTCCCGTTATTCCATGTATCTGGAGCGCAAGCTTCAGACTGGCCATCGTTAAGGAGTTCAACACATGTCTGAACTTGCAATTGACCGTGAAATCGATCGCTCGAAAATGCAGGTGAGCGACGAGGTCGCCATCGAAATCACCAACATGAACAAATGGTACGGGGCCTTCCACGTGCTGCGCGACATCAATCTGACCGTCAATCAGGGCGAGCGGATCGTGATCGCGGGGCCTTCGGGGTCGGGCAAATCCACCCTGATCCGCTGCCTGAACGCGCTGGAGGAACACCAGCAGGGCAAGATCGTTGTGGATGGAACCGTTCTGTCGAATGACCTCAAGAACATCGACAAGATCCGGTCCGAGGTTGGCATGGTGTTCCAGCACTTCAACCTGTTCCCGCACCTGACCATTCTGGAAAACTGCACGCTGGCCCCGATCTGGGTGCGCAAGACGCCCAAGAAAGAGGCTGAAGAGCGCGCGATGCATTTCCTGGAAAAGGTCAAGATTCCGGAACAGGCCGACAAGTATCCCGGCCAGCTGTCCGGTGGACAGCAGCAGCGTGTGGCGATTGCCCGCTCGCTGTGCATGATGCCTCGGATCATGTTGTTCGATGAACCGACATCGGCGTTGGACCCCGAGATGATCAAAGAGGTGCTCGACACCATGATCGAGCTGGCCGAAGAAGGCATGACCATGCTGTGTGTGACCCACGAGATGGGCTTTGCCCGTCAGGTCGCCAACCGCGTGATCTTTATGGATGCCGGCCAGATCGTGGAACAGAACGAACCGGAAGAGTTCTTCAACAACCCCAAAAGCGAGCGGACCAAGCTGTTCCTCAGCCAAATTCTGGGGCACTGAACCTGCAATTAAATCCGGAAAAAGGCGGGGTCTGGCCCCGCCTTTTTCAGTTCAACAGTTCGCGCGGGATTGCGAAGCCCAGGACCTTGCCGCTGTGCCGCTGCAAGCCTCTCCAGGTGTTGATGTCAAATCGAATAACCGTCGTCGCGCAGGTGGGATAATCGTAGAACCGTACGTGGTCCGGTGGGTATTTCACAATCTGATCCGCAAAGGCGGCAATACCGGGATTATGACACAGCAACAGTACGGTGCGTCCGGTCGCCTGTTGCAATACCTTCATCATTTCAGCGGGATCGGCCAGATACAGGTCGCGGGTGAAGGTGGTCCTGGCAGCAGTCAGCTCCATCCTGTCCCAGGTTTCGCGGGTCCGGGTGGCCGAAGAACTCAGAACTTCATCCGGAAGCCAGGCGTTCCGTGACAGCCATTTTCCGACGGCCGGGGCTGATTTACGCCCGCGCTTGTTTAGCGGGCGATCATGGTCGTTGCTCAGCGGAATGTCCCAACTGGACTTGGCGTGACGGGTCAGGATCAGGGTGCGGGTCATGATGGGTGAAACGCCTTCATATGATGCGCAGATTGTTCTGCCAACCGCCCGGCACCCGCACTTAGCGGGCAGGCAAGTCGCGCGAGACAACCGCCAGCCATGCAGGTCTGGCCTTCCGGCGTGGTCAGATGTGCATGGCAGGTGTCGACGTCGTAAAAGCTGTGGGTCGACAAAGCGCCAACCGGGCAGGCCGAAGTGCAGGGGGCATGGCAGGTGGCGCAGGGGCTTGGTCCTTCGGCGGCAGGTATTGGGAACTCTTCGGCAAAATGCAGCGCACCGCGGAACGAGATCATCATGCCAACATTGTCATGCACCAATGCGCCAACCGGACTTTGAAACGTGCGCCCGGACTTCAGCGCCCAGTCGATGAAGGGTGTGTAGGGCGGCCCGCCGAACGGATAGTATGGCGTGGCACCCAGTGCGCCAGCCATCGCGCCGACAACCCGCAAGGACCATCTGTCGACCGGGTCCGCCAGCCCATCCGCCCATTCGGGCGACGCCTTCAAAACCGGCCAGAATGTCTGCGCTGCACCCAGCAGGATCAGGGTGCCGCCATCCAGCTGCTTGGCGCCGCTATGCCGGGGGTGCAGCGCACCCATCACGACCAAGGCCGACCGATCAGCGGCTGCTGTCACGTCAGAGTATGTCACTTGCGCCGAAACGGCAGTGTCAGGCTCCATCCCAGCCGGGTTGGTTGTTCGTCCCGCCATTGCAGTCCCACCTTCATCCTGTCATGCCCGTCACCTGGCTGCGCCACATAGGTGCCCATCAATCGATCCCAGACTGACAGCGCAAAGCCGTAATTGCTGTCATGTTCTTCCCTGTGCACCGAATGGTGAACCCGGTGCATGTCAGGCGTCACAAGAACCCTACGCAACACCGCGTCCACGGCAAGGGGGAGTTTGATGTTGGAGTGATTGAACAGCGCAGTTCCGTTCAACAGAACCTCGAACAGAACAACGGCAAGTGCACTGGGACCCAATGCATAGACCAGCGCGATTTTCAGTATCATGGACAGTGCGATTTCGATGGGATGAAATCGCACGGCGGTCGTTACATCCATGTCCCTGTCCGCGTGATGCACCCTGTGCAGCCGCCAGAGGATCGGCACCTTGTGTGTCACCAGATGCTGCAGCCAGATCGCATAGTCCAGAATCAGCACGCTCAGAAGAATTTCAAGCCATCCGGGCCAGGCGGTCCTGTTGAAAAGCCCAATCCCGTGATGACCGGCGTCCACCGCCGCCCCAACGGCCAGCAACGGGACCCAGATTGCCATAACCCTCAGCGTCAGGGTGTTGAGAAGCGTTATGGCAAGATTGGTTTGCCAGCGCCGTCGTTTCGAGCAATCTAGCGAACGTCTGGGTGCAAATGTCTCGGCTATTGCGAAAACCGCAAAAAGCCCCAGGAAAATACCCAGCCGAATAATGGATTCGTGCTCCATATATTCACATTCAGGCATATTAAAGCCCGAGACAAGACCGGGAAATTCACATAGGCGTCAGTCCGGCCGGATCAAAGAGCCCGCACCGTGTTCGGTGAACAATTCCAGCAATACGGCATTTGGGGCACGGCCATCCAGGATGACAACCGCCCGAACGCCACTGTGCAGCGCGTCCAGAGCGGTTTCCGTTTTTGGGATCATGCCGCCGGCAATCGTGCCTTCGCGGGTCATCTCGCGGATCTGTCCGGCTTTGAGCTCGGTTACCACCTCTCCGACTGCATTCTTGACGCCGGATACATCGGTCAGCAGCAACAGTCGATCCGCCTTCAGGGCCGACGCGATGGCTCCGGCAGCGGTATCGCCGTTCACGTTGAAGGTTTCACCGTCTTTGCCTGCTCCGAGCGGCGCAATCACGGGGATTACATCATGCGAGAAAAGATCATGCAGCAGTTTGGGATTCATCTCGGATGGTGTGCCGACGAAGCCCAATGAGGAATCCGTCTGCTCGCAAACCATCAGATTGGCGTCCTTGCCGGACAGCCCGACCGCCGTTCCGCCCTGACGGTTGATGGCCTGCACGATCCGTTTGTTGACAAGGCCAGACAGCACCATCTCGACGACTTCGACCGTGGCCTTATCGGTGACCCGCTTGCCATTCACGAAATCCGATTGGATGTCCAACTGATCAAGCATCGCGTTGATCATGGGTCCGCCACCATGCACGATGACCGGGTTTACCCCGACCTGCCGCATTAGCACGACATCGCGGGCAAAGCTTTCCATCGCCTCGTCGCTGCCCATGGCGTGACCGCCCAGTTTGATCACGACGATCGCGCCGTCATACCGCTGCAGGTAGGGCAGTGCGCTGTTTAGAGTGGCGGCGGTGGCAATCCAGTCCCGGTTCATGTCTCGTGTCTTCATGGCTTAGGTCCTTCTGGCGAACCGTGTTAGGGCCTTTGGACGGTGCTGCCAAGGGCGAAGCTACTCAAGATGTGCAATGATCGAGCGCAGGGTCGGTATTCCGTCCCCTTTCTCGGAGGAGGTCAGCACAATCTCGGGGTAGGCGGCAGGGTGCTTGGACAGCGCGGAGCGGACCTGATCCAGCACCTTCTCACGCTCTTTGGCCTTGACCTTGTCGGCCTTGGTCATGACGCATTGAAATGTCACGGCGCTGGTATCCAGCAGCTTCATGATCTCGTCGTCCACAGGTTTTACTCCATGGCGCGAGTCGATCAATACAAAAGCGCGGCGCAGGGTTTGACGTCCGCTGAGGTACTGTTTCAGCAGTCGCTGCCATTTCTCGACTACTTTGACCGGCGCGTTGGCATAACCGTAACCGGGCAGGTCAACCAGATAGAGGTCGGGCCCTTGCGTGAAAAAGTTGATCTCCTGCGTGCGGCCGGGCGTGTTCGATGCGCGCGCCAATCCCTTGGTCCCGGTCAGCGCGTTGATCAGGCTGGATTTCCCCACGTTCGAGCGGCCCGCAAAACACACCTCAAGCCGGTCGGGGGCGGGCAGGCCGTCCATGGCAACCACGCCTTTGACGAATTCGGACGGGCCAGCAAACAGCTTGCGCCCGGTTTCCTGCGCAATCGCATCCGGCGCGTCCGCCATTGGAAAAGGAAGCGTGCTCATACCGGTTCTACCTTGTCGCCGACACGGATATCTCCGCCCTGGATAACTTCGGCGTAGACGCCAAAATCCTGATGATCCCAAGCGTTCAGGGCGCCCAGCGTGTCTGCATCCCGCGTGCCGGTTTCCGGGTTGGCGGTCGTGGCCAGACAGCGCGTGATACGTTCCCGAACTCGCAGAACGGCCTGACCGATGCGAATGTCGCGGTTCAGCCAGTCAAATTCTTCCCACAGGGGCAGCCCGTCGAACCAGATGTTGCCGCGCCAGCGGACAAGGGACAGGTCCTGCCCCAGCTTCTGCTCGACCGCCCGGTGCGAGGCCATGTTGCACAGGCTGATCGAGGGGAAGTCACTGTCGGTCATTCCCCGTCCCGGAACCCGGATGATCCGCGCCGACGCAGCCCTGTCGACGGGCATCAGCGGTTTGACCCAGTCCAGAAAATCATCCTGCTGCGTGTCGGGATCGAAGTTGATCTCGGGGCGCCCCGGGTGGCTGAGCGTCACGGTGCCGCCGTTCATCCGGGCCGATATGGCCGCCAGTTGCGGGGCTTTGGAGCAGCGGCTGAAATTGGCACAGGGCGCCCATTCCGAACCATCGGCCTTTGACGCCTCATGCGCGACGGCCCAAACGCGATCCCCGGGCATTGTCTGCCCGGGGGTCACGGTTACATCACTCAGGCTTTCCCGCCCGTGACTTTTGATTGGATGCCGCCAGAGGCTGGTGACAGACCCGCTCATTTGTCATCCGTCTTCGGGGTCCGCTTGAACCCGGACTTGATGTTGCCGAAGACGTCCGGCGTGTAGCCCTGGCTGCGCATGATCAGGTACTGCTGCGTGAACGTGATCGTGTTGTTCGCAATCCAGTAAACCACCAGGCCGCTGGCAAACCCGCCCAGCATGAACATGAAGACCCACGGCATCCAGGCAAAGATCATCGCCTGTGTCGCATCCGTTGGTGCCGGGTTCAGTTTCTGCTGCAGCCACATCGAGATACCCAGCAGCAGTGGCAGGACACCGATGAAGATCAGCGCCATCAGCGTATCAGGCTGCGGTCCGGCCCAGGGCAGCCAGCCAAAGAAGTTGAATATAGAGGTCGGGTCCGGCGCGCTGAGGTCCTGGAACGGGCCAAACCAGGGGGCCTGACGCAGTTCAATGGTGACAAAGATCACTTTATACAGCGAGAAGAAGATCGGGATCTGCATTAGGATCGGCAAACAGCCAGCGGCCGGGTTCACCTTTTCCTTTTTGTACAGCTCCATCATGCCCTGCTGCATCTTCTGGCGGTCATCGCCGGCAGCCTCTTTCAGGGCCTCCATTTGCGGCTGAAGTTCCTTCATCTTGGCCATCGAGACGTAGGACTTGAACGCCAGCGGGAACAGGATCGCCTTGATGATCAGCGTCAGGCCGATGATGGACCACCCCATATTGCCGATCAAAACGTTGATGTTGTGCAGCAGCCAGAAAATCGGTTTGGTCAGGAAGTAAAACCAGCCCCAATCGATGCTGTCCACGAACTTCTGCACACCTTCCGCCTGATACTCGCGGATGGTTTCCCATTCCTTGGCGCCTGCAAACAGGCGGGTGGTGACTTCCTCGGTCGCGCCGGGCGCAACGGACAGGGTCGGCAGTACGGTTTCAGTTTGATAAATCTTGCGGCGCGCGTCGTATTTTGCCGCCGCCTTGAAGGCCGAACCTTCAGCCGGGATCAGGGTGGTCATCCAGTAGTGATCGGTAAAGCCGACCCAGCCACCTTCCTTGATCTGAAAGACTTCGGCTTGCGCGCGTTCATTCGGATCAATGTCGAAGTCGCGGACATCGCCATAATCGATCTCGTCCAGAACGCCGTCCGCCATGACCATGACGCCTTCGTGCAGGATAAAGAAGTTCTTCAGGCCCGGCAGGTCACCATCCTCACCCATCCCGTGGCGCGCCAAAATGCCATAGGGCGCCATGCCAACTTCGGACTGCGTGGTATTCTCGACCGATTGCGTGACCGAGAACATGTAGTCTTCATCAACCGACACGGTGCGTCGGAAGATCAGGCCCTTACCGTTGTCCCAGACCAGTGTGACCGGGCTGTCGACGGTAAGCGTGTCGCCTTGTTCAGTCGACCAGAGCGTGTTCGGCCCAGGGACATCCGCGCCGGCAACGCCCGCCCCGGGCGCCCAGCCATACAAGGCGTAATAGGCAGAATCGGACCCGACGGGCGAAAGCAGCTCGACGATCGGGGCGCCTGCTTCGATCGAGACCTTGTAGTCTTTCAGAAACAGCTCATCGATGCGCCCGCCGGCCAGGGACATGCTGCCAGACAGGCGAGGCGTGTCGATCTGAATGCGCGGGGCCTCGGCTTCGGCTTGTGCTTCTTCTGTGACAGCAGATGCATCGCCGACGGCTGTGTCACCCGCTGCGCTCGGAGTCTGAAGCTCACTGCCCTCGGAGGCGCTGACTTCCACCTGATCCGGTGTCGGTGCCTGTTCCGGGGGTGGGAAAAGGACGAACCAGACGAGGATCACCAGAAAGCTGAGCGCGGTTGCGAGGATGAGATTCTTGTTCTGATCGTCCATCTGGGACAGCCACCTTGAGCTGGGAAACACACCGGAGGTGTTCAACAGAGTGCAGCCCCAAAGGTCAAGTGGAATCGCCCGTCAATTTGCCACCGGAAGGGATTGCGCCTTGCAAAATCCCGGATTTCATCCGGTTTGCCGTCCAATCCCGGGAACCTTGTTCACTTTTGCGCGGTGCGAAGCGATCCAGTCGAGCGGCTGCTCGAGTGGCATCGGTTTGCCAATTCCGAACCCCTGCACATGATTGCAGCCAAGCTGCGCCATCAGGGCATGCTCGCCCGGGGTTTCCACCCCTTCGGCCAGTGTTTCCAGGTTAAGCCGTTCCGCCATCGTCAGGATGGCACTGGCCAATTGTTGCTGACCGGGATCCCGATCGGATTTTGTTACAAAGGACCGGTCGATCTTGATCCGCGAAACATCAAAGCGCTTAATGGACGCGATCGAGGCATGACCGGTGCCGAAATCATCCAGATCGATACAGCATCCCAGCGCGGCCATTCCGGTCACATTGCGGGTGATGACGTCATCGGGGCGTTTGGCAAATACCGTTTCGAGGATTTCGACCGCAAGTCTGTCCGGTTTCAGGTCAAACTGGTCCAGTTCCCATTTCAGGCGATCCATGAGCCCCGGGTCGCGGAGTTCATCGGACGAGAAATTGATACCGATCCGAGGAACCACAACGCCAGCCCGGTCCCAGGCCTGCATGGCAGTAAACGCATGGTGGCACATCGCATGGCCCAGCCGTTCCATCAGTTCCGCCTGCTGGGCGAAGGGTAGAAACACCTGCGGGCCCAACACACCTTTTTGCGGATGCTCCCACCGGGCCAGTGCCTCAAAACCTGTGACGCGCCCTGTGTCTGTCGAGATTTGAGGCTGAAACCAGGGGCGAATTTCACCATTGTCCAACGCTGCCTCGAAATCCTTGCGCAGGTTTGTGCGGATCCGGGACCGGCGGCGCGTTTCGACGGAATAGGCCCGAATGGTCGAAGGGCCGTTTCTTTGTGCTTCGGCAAGTGCGGCGTTCGCCGCCTCGATCCCGTCGGTTGCGTCACCGTCGAAGTCATGAGGCATCAGGCAAAACCCGATCGAGCACGAGACGCAAAGCCCGGCACCATTCAGCATGATCGGTTCTTCGATAGCAGTTTGGATGCGGCCGGACATCTGAATGCAGGATTCCAGGTCAAGATGCGGAGATGCCCCAAGACCCAAAGCGATTTTGTCTCTGCCGTCCCGGGTCACGATGTCCTGGGACCGGATCGTGGACAAGGTCCGGCTGCAGGCCAGTTCGGCGATATGGGCGGCCGCCGCCTGCCCGTGCAGGTCTAGCAGCGACCCATAGTCATCCAGTGAAATCACGAAACAGGCCGAGCTTTCCATATTTTTCCTCGCGCCATCCAGCAGGTTCCCCAACCTGGTACGAAACACCTGTTCCGGCATCATCCCGCCAGAGTTGTCGCGAAGTGAATTCCCAATCGCAGGCCAGATATTTGCAGCGCTCGCTCCGGCATGGATCAGGGGCAAGCCCAATGCGACGATCAACAGCACTTGCTCTCCGCCGATCCAGAAGGCTGCAAGGCTGAGTGCCGGTATGAAGGCCAGTGCGGAAGGGCCGTTCAGGCCCGCGACAATCGTGTTGAGGACTCGTTTAAAGATTAATCGGTTCCGCATTGGTTCTAACGGCCTTCAGCTTGGACTCAGCGCGCAAGCCCAACCGTAGGAAACCAAACTGAGTCAGTCGTTAACGCAGACGCGGAATTTTGTCCGATTTTTCGTTTTTTTGACCCGGATCAAGCGAAAGATTCGCGAAATCGAACAATTTCGGGTCCAGCAGATGCGAGGGCCGCGCGTTTGTCAGGGCCCGGAACATCACCTGACGCCGGCCGGGGCTGTTCTTTTCCCACTGATCGAGAATCTGTTTCACCTGTTGGCGCTGCAAGCCGTCCTGACTGCCGCAGAGGTCACAGGGGATGATGGGATAGTTCATGGCGGTTGCGAATTTCGCGCAATCGGCCTCGGCCACATGGGCGAGGGGGCGGAAAACGAACAGGTCGCCCTCTTCATTCACAAGTTTAGGCGGCATGGTGGCCAGACGCCCGCCGTGGAAGAGGTTCATGAAGAAGGTTTCGAGGATGTCGTCACGGTGATGACCCAGTACCACGGCAGAGCAGCCCTCTTCGCGGGCGATGCGATACAGGTTGCCGCGGCGCAGGCGTGAACACAGCGCACAATAGGTGCGGCCCTGCGGAACCTTGTCCATCACGACGGAGTAGGTGTCTTGGTATTCGATGCGGTGAGGAACTCCCATGCGTTCCAGAAACTCGGGTAGAACGGTGGCGGGAAAACCCGGCTGACCCTGATCCAGATTGCAGGCCAGAAGGTCGACCGGCAGCAGTCCGCGCCATTTCAACTCGTGGAGAACCGCAAGAAGGGTATAGCTGTCCTTGCCGCCTGACAGGCAAATCAGCCAGCGGGGCGGTTTGCCATCCTTGTCATGGGCGGACGGGTCCACCATCCTGTAATGCTCAATGGCCTCACGGGTCTGGCGCACGATGCGCTTGCGCAGCTTTTTGAACTCGGTGGTCGAGGGCGCACCAGCAAAAAGCGGGTGGATATCGTCAGCTTCGTCAAACATGGGCTGCCCCTACAGCAGTTGCGGCAACCGGGCAAGTGGGCGGGTCAGCCCAGACGCGCCAGCAGGGCGTCGGTGTCCAATCCTGTGACCGATCCCGGGATGCGACCGCTTTCACCTGACAGGCGCGTGGCAATAAACCCGTCGGCAACTGCGCCAGGGGCATGTCGTACCAACTGCGCCGCCGCCAACAACAGTGCTGTACGCTCGGCAAACCACCGTGCCTCTGCCTCGGGTGGCAGGTCGGGCCAACGGTCGCGATGCGCCTTCAACGCTGCGTCATAGCCCCGGTCTGCACCTCGTGCGGCGTCCAACTCGGCCTGCAGTACTTCGGCAGCCAGCGGTTCTCGGATTACGGTGCGCAGAATGTCGAGGCAGATCACGTTGCCTGACCCCTCCCAAATGCCGTTTAGCGGGGCTTCCCGATAGAGCAGGGGCAGAGGGGTATCCTCGACATAGCCCATGCCGCCCAGCACCTCCATCGCCTCGACCACGACAACCGGACAGCGCTTGTTGTTCAGGAATTTGGCCAGTGCGACGCTGATGCGGGCAAAGGCCCTGTCTTCGGGCGACCCGCCATCGAATGCCTTCGCGACCCGCATCGCCAACGTCAGAGCGCTCTCCCAATCCAGTGCCAGGTCGGCCAGCACGGCGCGCATCAGGGGCTGGTCGATCAGACGGCGCTGAAACGCGGTTCGGTGGCTGACCCAATGATGTGCCTCGGACAGGGCGGCACGCATCAGTCCGGCCGGAGCCATGGCAGTGCCCAGCCGGGTGTGGTGCACCATTTCGATGATGGTCTGCACGCCAGCGCCTACGTCGCCCAGCTGATAGGCCAGCGCGTCGTGGTATTCGATTTCGGCAGAGGCGTTGGATCTGTTGCCCAGCTTATCCTTCAGACGCATCAGATGGATCGCGTTGCGCTCGCCCTCCAACCAGCGGGGAACAAGGAAACAGGTCAGCCCACCCGGCGTCTGCGCCAGCGTCAGGAAGCCATCCGACATCGGGGCCGAGCAGAACCATTTGTGACCGCGCAGACGCCAGTGATGGCCATCGCGGGTGGCAATGGTGGTATTGGTGCGTACGTCCGAGCCACCCTGTTTCTCAGTCATCGCCATACCCAACGTGGCGCAGGCTTTTTGGTCGATCGGACGCGTCGACGGATCATAGCTGTGGGCCATGAGTTTTGGGCGCCAGACCGAGGCGATCTGCTGATTGACCTCAAGCGCCGGGATTGCCGCATAGGTCATGGTCATCGGGCAACAATGCCCCGGCTCGACCTGTCCCGCCAAGTAGACCATGGCTGCGTGGGTGGCGTGCCCACCCGGCTGACCGTCCCAGGCCATTGCGGCGTAACCGGCGGACTGGCTGATCTGCATCATCTGGTGGTAAGCGGGGTGAAACCGCACCTCGTCCAGACGCCGACCGCCCTGATCGAATACCCGGAGTTCGGGCGGCTGTCGGTTGGCTTCGCGCCCCAACTCTCGTGTTTCGGCACGTCCAAGTGTTTCGCCGAAAGCCGCCAAAGGCGCTGCGCGCGCGCCGGACATGTCCACCGTGTCTAGAAGCACCGGGTCGCAGGCCCACAGGTCAATGTCACCACGAATTTGCGGTTGGTTGTGGACGGTGTGCGTGGGCAGAGTGCGGCGTGCGTCTGGTGGCATCAGAACCTCGGGTTGGACTGATCCGAATGTTGAGCGCAGGTTCAACCGGGTCAAGTCTGACCGGGGGTCATTAAGTTCTGCGCTGCTCGTCAGGGCGTTCCGGCACGGGATCGTAGCCGTCACCGCCCCAAGGGTGGCATCGGCCAATCCGTCGGGCGGCCAGCCACGCGCCCTTGATCGCACCGTGTTTTTCCAATGCTTCAAGCGCATAGGCCGAACACGTGGGCTGAAAGCGGCAGTTGAACCCGACCCAGGGGCTGAAAACCAGCCGATAAGCCCTGACAGGCAGGGCAAGGATATGAGAGAACAGGGTCATTTCCGCCCGCCGTGGATTTTGCGCAGCGCATAGCGGAGGTCATCCAGAAGGGCGTCAAACGGGCGCGCGGCGGTCACTTCGGCGCGACCGACCAGTACATAGTCCCACCCATCAAGCCCACTGACGGGCAGCACAGCGCGGGCGGCCTCGCGCAAACGCCGCTTGGCGCGATTGCGGGCAACGGCATTGCCGACCTTCTTTGAACAGGTAAACCCGACGCGAATTCCGGTCGCTTCGTCAGGCGCGCGTTTGCGGCCCTGCACCATCATCGAGGATGTGCCCTGCCTGCGCGCGCGCGCGGCTTTCAGGAAATCGGATCGTTTCCTGAGAATGGTCAGAGTTTCAGGCGCGCAAACGGACGCCGCCGGGGGCGTTTCCCCGGGCTGGTCCTTACCATCCACGAGGGGCCTCCGGCGGCGTCATGTTCATAACCTGACAGGTCGAGCGGTTTACGCGCTCAGCGACTTGCGGCCACGTGCGCGGCGCGCATTCAGGATCTTGCGGCCGGCCTTTGTGGCCATGCGCGCGCGGAAACCGTGGCGGCGTTTGCGAACCAGGTTCGAAGGCTGATAGGTGCGTTTCATCGCTCCGTCTCCAATCTATGCGGTCGGGTGCGGCGCGGATTCGCCTGCCCGTGGTGTTCGAAGCCCGTCCTCTACTGGGTAGCGGGGGGTAAGTCAAACCCCAAGGTGGGGGTTTTGGCGGCTTTTGCAACAATTCTGTAACCCAGCCCGTGAAAAGGTTTCAAAAAGACAGGTCAGCGGCCCCAAACCCTCACATTCCCGGACAAAAACATCAAGGCAGCGTGAGGCCCCTGTTGCCGAGGCGCCATGCGGCGCATGTTGTTTGCAGAATGAAACACACGAAACCGGACAGCCACATGAGTGATGCAACTCAGGCCCCGCGCAGAGGGCTTGCGCGACATATTCCGTTGCTGGTGATTCTTACCGTTGCAGCGGTGGGGTTTTTCACACTGGGCGACTATCTGACGTTCGAAACTCTGCGCGACAACCGCGAGGCGCTTTTGGCGTGGCGTGACGCCAATTACTGGGCAATGGCCGGTGCTTTCGTGACGATTTACATCGTCATCGTGGCATTTTCTTTGCCGGGTGCGGCGGTGGCCTCGATGACGGGCGGGTTCCTGTTCGGACTAATCGCCGGAACCGTCTTTAACGTATTTGCGGCCACGGTCGGTGCATCGGTGATCTTTCTGGCCGCGCGCTGGGGGTTGGGCGAAGCCCTGACGGCCCGCCTCGAATCTTCGGAGGGCAGCATCAAAAAGCTCAAGGACAATTTGCGCGAGAATGAAATTCCGGTGCTTTTTCTGCTGCGCCTTGTACCCGTCGTGCCGTTTTTCGTGGCCAACCTTGTGCCCGCTCTGGTGGGCGTGAAATTCCGCAATTTTCTGATCACTACGGCGCTGGGCATTATCCCCGGAGGGATTGTGTACACCTGGATCGGCGTGGGGCTGGGCGGTGTGTTCGACCGGGGCGAGACGCCTGACGTTTCGCTGCTGTGGGAACCCTTTGTCATAGGTCCCATCATCGGCTTGTGTGTGCTGGCCGCTTTGCCGATTGTCATCAAATCCGTTCGAGGCCGAAAGGACGCCTGATTCATGCAAGATCTGAATGCCGATATCCTGGTGATCGGAGCCGGGTCAGGGGGGTTGTCCTTGGCCGCAGGGGCCAGCCAGATGGGGGCAAACGTCATCCTGCTGGAAGGCCACAAGATGGGCGGCGATTGCCTGAACTTCGGATGTGTTCCGTCCAAAGCCCTGATTGCCAGCGCCAACGCAGCCCATGCGCAGGCCCATGCCTCGGTGCTGGGCGTGGCGGATGTGGCTCCGCAGGTGGATTATGCTGCGGCCAAGGATCACGTCCGGGACGTTATCGCCCAGATCGAACCGATGGACAGCCAGGAGCGGTTCGAGGGCTTTGGCGTCAAAGTTATCCGCGAATATGGCAGTTTTGTTTCTCCGACCCATGTGCAGGCGGGTGGTCACCTGATCACTGCGCGGCGTGTGGTGATCGCAACGGGTTCTTCCCCCCTGGTGCCGCCGATCCCCGGGTTGGATCAGGTGCCGTATTTCACCAACGAGACCATCTTTGACCTGCGCGACAAGCCCGATCACCTTCTGATCATCGGCGGCGGGCCCATCGGCATGGAAATGGCGCAGGCCCATATTCGGCTGGGATGCAAAGTCACTGTGATCGAAGGGATGACAGCACTGGGCAAGGATGACCCCGAAGCGGCCGAGGTTGTTTTGGAGACTTTGCGCGCGGAAGGCGTGGTGATTCACGAAACGGCATTGGTCGCGCAGATCAGGGGCAACGCTGGCACGATTGAGGTAGTGACCGAGAATGGTGACGTCTTCTCGGGCTCGCATCTGTTGCTGGCGGCGGGGCGCAAGGCAAACACAGACCGCCTGAACCTTGAAGCCGCCGGGATCGAACTGTCCCCTACCGGGGTCAAGGTTAACGAGGCGTTGCGGACCACCAACCGCAAGGTCTATGCCATCGGTGACGTCGCCGGTGGGCTGCAATTCACCCATGTAGCCGGGTATCAGGCAGGGATTGTCATCCGCTCGGCGCTGTTCGGCCTGCCGTCCAAGGCGAAGACGGCGCATATCCCGTGGGCCACCTATACTGATCCGGAACTGGCGCAGGTTGGCCTGACCGAAGCGCAGGCGCATGCACACCATGGTGACAAGGTCGAGGTCGCCCGTTTTGACTATCATCACAATGACAGGGCGATTTCCCAGCGGAAAACGAAAGGCTTCATTAAGGTCATGGTCGTAAAAGGCCGGCCCGTGGGTGTTACAATCGTGGGTCATCAGGCGGGCGAACTGATCAACTTGTGGTCGCTGGCCCTGGCCAATAATCTGAAGATGGGTCAGGTCGCCGCGATGGTGTCCCCCTATCCGACGATCGGAGAGCTTAACAAACGCGCGGCGGGCGCTTATTTCTCGCCAAGGCTGTTTGAGAATCAGGCAGTTAAACGAGTGGTCAGGTTCGTCCAGCGCTGGATCCCCTGACCGGGAAAGGAGCGCATATTGAACTCGCTGTCGGGCCGATTTCTGATCCTGACGACGGTCTTCGTGATGTTGGCCGAGGTGCTGATCTTTGTGCCATCGATTGCGCGGTTCCGCGAAGATTTCCTGCTGAACCGGCTTGAACGGGCGCAGATCGCCTCGCTGGCGTTGCTGGCTGATGACATGCTGGCCGAAGATCTGGAGGCCGAACTTCTGGCCAATGCGGGCGTCTACAATGTGGTGTTGCGGCGTGACGAGGTGCGTCAGCTGATGCTGTCCTCACCGATCCCCGAGCCGATCACCAAGACCTACGATCTGCGCGACGCGAGCCCTTGGGTTCTGATCCGGGACGCGATGGCCCGGCTGTTCACTCCGGAAAACGAAGTCATCCGAGTGATAGGCGAGCCGGTCAAGGGTGCCGGGCTGCTGATCGAAGTGACGATCGACAGCGCGCCGCTGCGCATGGCGATGACGGACTACGGCCTGCGAATTCTGGGGCTGTCCTTCGTGATTTCCATCATCACCGCCTTTTTCCTGTTTCTTGCGGTGCGTGTCGTTCTGGTGCGTCCGATCAAAAGCGTGGTCGGATACATGCAGCGTTATGCCAGCGCACCTGAGGATGCGCGCGGCATCATCTCGCCGGATTCCCGGGTGACGGAACTCAGGGAAGCCGAGGAGGCCCTGCAAATGTTGCAGAAGGAGCTGACGCAGGCCCTGAAACAGCGTGAACGCTTGGCTCAGTTGGGTGGGGCCGTGGCCAAGGTCAGTCACGATTTGCGCAACATCCTGACCTCGGCACAATTGTTCACGGACCGCATCGAATCCAGTGACGATCCGGTGGTTCGGCGTCTGGCCCCCAAGCTGGTGAATTCGATCACCCGTGCGGTGTCCTTATGTGAAAGCACGCTGGCATTTGGCCGCGCCGAGGAACCGGCACCCACATTGACCATGGTCCGGTTGCGCGATGTCGGTGAAGATGTTGTGGCCAGTGAAAGGCTGGCGGTTGCCGATTCTTGCGTGGAAATTGTCAACAACCTGCCGCAGGACCTGATCGCCCGCGCCGACCCCGAGCAGATGTTCCGGGTCATGATGAATCTTGTCCGCAACGCCCGTCAGGCGCTTGTCGCCTCGGGCAAGCCCGGGAAGATCACGATAGAAGGCCGTGAAGACGACGATAGCTGGTGCGTTGAAGTCCGCGACAATGGTCCGGGCCTGCCCCCGAAAGCGCGGGAAAACCTGTTTACCCCGTTTCAGGGCGGCGTGCGCAAAGGAGGTTCGGGTCTGGGCCTCGCGATATCGCAGGAACTGGTGCGCGGACATGGCGGAGATCTGGTGCTGAAGCACACAGGTCCTGACGGAACCACCTTTGAAATAAGCCTGCCGCGCGGCGACCGGACTTTTTGAAAGTTTTTTTGAGAATCGACTTGCACGTCCCCGGACCTGGGTCTAAATACCGCCTCACCAACGCGGACCGATAGCTCAGCTGGATAGAGTACTTGACTACGAATCAAGGGGTCGGGGGTTCGAATCCTCCTCGGTCCGCCACTTGGTGATCTCCCTGAATTTTGTTGAACAACACTAGGTCGCTAAAACCTTTGCGTCATATGATTGTAGCCGCGCTAGCGGGTTTCATTGAATTTTCGCCAATGACACCAGTATACTTTCATTAAGTGGTATTTTTTGTTGTAGTTTCATGTCGGCGCTCAGCGGAAAGCTGGCAAAGAAGCTGGTAGAAAATCTTGGTCCGGGACGACACGGTGACGGTTCTGGCTTCTATCTTGTTGTAGATCCATTGGGCGCACGGTGTTGGATCGTACGTGTTACGGTCAAAGGGCATAGAACCGCACGGGCGCGCCGCTTCGAACGGAATTCGGTTTAGGCTGCGCGGATGTCGTCGCACTGAAACAGGCTCGAGAACGAGCCATCGAATTGCGGCGAATAGCGAAAGCGCGGTGGATCCCGCGCTTCAACGCCAAGCGCGAAATTCCAACTTTTGAAGAACTCAGCCGGCAGGTTCACATTGACCGCCTGCCAACATGGAGGAATGCCAAGCATCGCCATCAATGGCTCAACACTTTGCGTGATTATTCGTTCCCCAAGATCGGCCGTATGCCCGCAGATAGCATCGATCAGCCCGAAGTGCTGATGTGCCTGTCGCCCATCTGGACCGAGAAACACGAAACCGCAAAGCGACTGTCGTTGCGGATAAGGACGTTACTCGACGTGGCGAAGTCCAACGGCTTTCGCTCGGGCGAGAACTCGGTGACCGCAATCCGCGAAGGTAAGATGCTGCCCAACGTCAAAGCCAAGGTCCAGCACCATGACGCGATGCGTGGCGAGAGGTGCCCGCGTTCTAAACCGAGTTGCAGACCCGCTCTGCTGTGGCTGCCAAGGCGCTCATATTTGCCTTAAAACAGCGTTCGATGTGTTCTGTGTGACATACAAAAGCCGGCTTCGGGTTACTCGTAACATTACTTGCGAATCCTAAATAGTCGAAACTATTTTGCGATAATTTCTAATACAGGAACTAGAATAACGTATCTCTTGATGGGCAGCGCGCTCGCGTGCTTCACTTTTGTGGCTATGTCAGCCTCAAGTTTCGCTGGCCAAAAAGGACCGGAAGGCACGACCTTCCCGAAAAAAATTCCAAGCGCACCACCGTCCGAAACGGTGAGAAAAACAAGCGCGGAAATTTCCCAACATGGAGATACCAGATGAAAAGAATTGCAACGCTACTAGGAAGTGCTTCGGTCGCGATTGCCGGCCCGGCTATGGCCGCAGATATCGTGATCGGTGTGCCGAACTGGGCCTCGGTGAATGCCACGGCACATATTCTTGAGGTAGTGATCGAAGAAAACCTTGGTCTGGACGTGGAACTGCAAAACGGCACGAATCCGATTGTCTTCGAAGCCATGGACAGCGGCTCGATGCACGTCCACCCTGAAGTGTGGATGCCCAACCAGCAAAACCTGCACGACACCTATGTCAAAGAAAATGGCACGGTTGTCATGAACCAAAACCCGGTTCAGGCCGAGCAGGGCATGTGCGTCCCGACCTACATCGCTGAACAGCATGACATCAAGTCAATCGACGACTTGAGTGACCCGGACAAGATGGCGATCTTTGATACAGACGGGAATGGTACGCCTGAGGTCTGGATCGGTGCTCCGGGCTGGGCTTCGACCGTTGTCGAGAAGATTCGGGCCAAATCTTATGGCTATGATCAGATATTCGACCTGACGGAATACGAGGAAACCATCGCCTATGCCAACCTGGCAAACGCGACCAAGGCGGGCGATCCGTGGATCGGGTTCTGCTACAGCCCCCACTATATCTTCGTGACACAGGATCTGACCGTACTCGAAGAACCGGCACATGATCCTGCCACGTGGACAATTGTTCAGCCCACCGATGACCCGGATTGGCTGTCGAAATCCGAAGCGTCCACGGCCTGGAACGGCGCGACTCTTCACCTGCACTACGCGAAAGAGCTGGAAGAGAGTTATCCTGAAGTGGCCGCTCTGTTCAGCAACTATCAGATGTCAGGAGATGATCTGAGCGCGATGGGCAAGGCTCTGGCTGTAGACAACGTCGAAGCTGCGGATTTTGCCAAGCAGTGGGTGGCAGAGAATGAAGACACCGTGATCGGCTGGCTAACCAACTAAACCACGACCTTGCAGGCCGTCGCGGAAAATCGCGGCGGCCTTTTTTCTGTTGGGCAGGGCCATGCCCTGTGGGGGATAAATGGACGAACCTGTCGTAAAACTGGAAAACGTTTGGAAGATCTTCGGCGCACGTGCTGAAGAGGCAATGCAAGCTGTCCGAGACGAAGGAATCGGCAAGCCGGAAGTTTTGGAACGGTTCAACTGCGTTGTCGGTGTTCAGGGTGCCACATTCGAAGTGCCGCGTGGCGAAATCTTCTGCATCATGGGGTTGTCCGGTTCGGGCAAGTCCACGTTGGTACGACACGTGAACAGATTGATCGAGCCGACGGCCGGCCGGATCGAAATCCTGGGTCACGATGTATCGAAACTATCGGAATCCGAATTGCGCCGCATTCGCGCCCAGCAAATCGGCATGGTCTTTCAACATATGGCGCTTATGCCTCATCGTTCCGTCCGCGATAACGTGGCTTACCCCCTGGAGATCAGAAAGGTCCCGAAATCCAAACGTTGGGCTGTTTCGGATCACGCTTTGAGCCTGGTAAACCTAACTGGTTATGAGGACCGCCTGCCCAAGGAGCTTTCCGGCGGGATGCAGCAACGCGTGGGGATCGCGCGGGCGCTGGCGTCGGACCCCGAAATCCTGTTGATGGATGAACCCTTTTCCGCCCTTGACCCTCTGATCCGCCTGCAGTTGCAGGACCAGTTCAAGGCGCTTGTGGCGCAGCTTAAAAAGACCACGCTGTTCATTACTCATGATCTGGATGAAGCTATTCGTATAGGCCACCGAATCGCGATCATGAAGGATGGGGTGATCGTACAGATCGGCACGCCGGAGGATATTGTTATGAATCCATCCGACGATTACGTGCGCGAATTTGTTCAGGGCATCTCCAAGCTCAAACTGGTCAAAGCGCATTCCATCATGGAACCGATGGACAGCTATTCAGGGCCACTCGACGGTGCGCCCCGGGCGGACGAAGGCGCGGATCTGGACCAGCTGATCGATCTGGCCGTGAAGTCCGACTTGCCGGTCGTCATAACGGATGCGGGCAGTGACGTGGGTGTCGTGACCAAGCCACGCCTGTTGCGTGGTATTCAGGGGGGCAAAAATGACTGACGCAACTTCTGAGCTTAAAGTAACGGCCGCCTCTGACATCGAGGTTGATCGCGAGGCTCTTGATATTTCCATCAAGAAGTTCGCTGGTCCGAACGGAGCCTATTACGTCAACGCTTTTCACAAAATCCACGACGCTACCAGTGCAATTCCCAACACGTTCAACACGTGGGCGGCGGTGATGGGGCCGTTCTGGTCCGCGTCACGGGCCATTTGGGGCATGTTCTGGACGTTTCTGATCCTCGAGATCATCGCGTGGGTCCAAATCGGCAGAGGCGCGTGGGGCAATCCGGGTGCGGACTTTGCAGAGCGTGCCGCCCGTCAGCAAGAGCGCGCAGCCGAACTGCTGGCCCGAGCGGCGGACGCAACTGAAAAGGCGGATATCGATCGGTTCACCAAGCTGGCTGAGAACATTCAGAAAGCGGCTGATACCAGCTTGGAAAGGGCCGCTGCTGCCCAGTCCGAGGCCACGGGTATTCTTATCACCGGGTTGCTGATGTTGCTGGTTTTCAAGGTGGTTCAGGGTTTGTATGCCGACCGAGTCTACGAAAAACAGTATTCAAACTGGCGTATCGACCCGGGCAGCACGGAAAGCGGACGCTCGACCCGAAACACGGTTTTGGGCGCAATCCTTGTCGCCGCCATTGGTCCCTTGATCGTTTACAAGTTCACCGTAAACGCGTCGCTTCCTTTGCTGGATGCTTTCCCCGAGCAGCAGGTATCCGCGATGATATTGGGAGAGGGCAACGGCACGTTGTTCTCAAACCTGGCTGGCTGGATGGAAGAAAAGATAGACGCGGCCGCTGCAGCAGGGGGCGATGTCTTCGACGGGATAGTAGCCGGTGTGCGTTCTGTTCTTGATGCGTTGACAGTGGCACTTATCGGCTCACCTTGGCCAGTTGTCATGCTGGTCATCTGTGTGACCGCATGGCGCGCGGCGGGACCAAGGGTTGCCATCTTCACCGCAGCTTCGTTGGCCTATATCGCTTTGCTGGGATATTGGGACGTAGCGATGGAAACCGTTGCGCTGGTGGGTGCGGCGGTGTTGCTCTGCGTTGTCTTCGGCATTCCGCTGGGTATCTGGTTTGGCAAGTCTAAGCGCGCTTATCGCGCGGCGGAACCGGTGCTGGACTTGATGCAGACCCTTCCGGCCTTCGTTTACCTTATCCCGATCATTGCCTTCTTTGGCACCGGCAACCCGCCGGGCATTCTGGCCACGATCATCTTCGGAATGCCGCCGGTTATTCGACTGACGGCACTGGGCATGCGTGGGGTTCCGGAGAGCATCAAGGAAGCCGCCGTCGCCTTTGGGGCCTCGAAATGGCAGTTGCTGAAAGATGTTGAAATCCCGCTGGCATTGCCATCGATCATGACAGGTGTGAACCAGACAATTCTGATGTGTCTGTCCATGGTCGTAATCATCTCGCTGATAGGTGGTGGCGGCTTGGGCAAAGAAATCCTGGAGGCACTGCAATATGCCGCCAAGGGGCCGGGCCTGCTGGGCGGCTTCGCAATTCTGTTCCTCGCCATGGTCATGGACAGGATCGTGCAAGGCGCATTCCGGCGAGAAGACGAGAAAATCTAACCATCTGCGCCCCCGGTTCTTTCCGGGGGCGTTTTTCATTGACCGGAGAAAACAATGGCCGATCGCTACGAACAGTCCATGATGGACAATCTGTATTGGTGGGGCGTGCCTACTCTGTTTCGTTGCCCCAATGTCGGGCCCAAGGGGCAGGACATTGCATTAGCAGGCGTGCCGCACTCAACCGGAAACGGCACGACCGAGAGGGACCAGCATTTGGGCCCACGCGCCTTGCGGCACGTCTCGGCCGTTCAGCGCAGGGTGCATTCAGTTTTCGAGATCGACCCATGGAACAGCGCGCGGATTGCCGATGTGGGGGATGTGCCGTTCCCGAAGGCGAACGACAATGAGGATTGCATTGAACGGATCACCGAATTCTACAAGGACATCGACGCGGCCGGTGCACGCCCGGTTTCTGTCGGCGGAGATCACTCCATCACTGGTGGGATAGTACAGGCTTTGGGATGTGGAAAACTGGCAGGCGGAGAACCTGTCAGTTTCCTGCATCTGGACGCCCACACGGATGTTTTTACCAAGGTTGACCACTTCCTGGGGGCCAAGAAATCAGCGGCACACTGGGGGGCTTATCTGGCCGATCAGGGGCAGGTGGATCCGACCCGTTCGATGCAGATCGGCTTGCGGGGCCATCCACGCAGTCTGGACTGGCTGCAGCCTTCTTACGACTATGGCTACAACATCGTCACAATGCGCGAATTTCGTCAGCGTGGGCTGGAGGACGTTGTAGCCCAAACCAAAGAGGTGCTGGGCGACCGGCCGGTTTACATCACCTTCGATCTGGATTGCCTTGATCCAACCGTTGCGCCCGCAGTCTCTAACCTTGAGCCGGGTGAAAAGGGGTTTGACATCGATGAGGCGGTTGGAATCCTGAGGGCGGCGCGCGGGCTGAACATCGTGGGCGGTGATGTGGTTTGCATGATGCCCACAAAAGACAGCCCCAACAACATCACTGCCCTGACCGCCGCAGCAGTGATGTTCGAGATGATTTCGATGATTGCCGAGAATGTTGCCGAGGATTAACTGCGGCGCGCCTCGACAGCTTGGGCCAGAACACAAAGCAATTCGAACATCAGCGAGATACCCAGCCACGCTGTCCCACCCTCAGGATCGAAGGGTGGCGACACTTCGACAAGATCGGCACCGACAAGGTTCAGGCCAGCCATCTTGCGAATGACCTGCTGGGCCTGAAAACTGTTGGGCCCGCCAATTTCGGGTGTTCCGGTGCCGGGCGCATAGGTCGGGTCCACGAAGTCGATGTCATAGGTGCAGTAGGTCGGCTCCGTTCCGACAATGCTGCGCACTTCATTCATCACATCGTCGATGCCCCGGTCGAACAGTTCTTCGATGCGGATGATACGGATGCCCTGCGCTTCACCCCATTCGATGTCTTCGGTGTTGTATGCCGTGCCGCGGATTCCGACCTGAACAAAGCGTTTGGGGTCCACCAACCCTTCCTCAACAGCGCGGCGGAAGGGGGTGCCGTGCGTGAATTTGTGGCCGCCGAAATAGGTGTCGAACAAATCCGTGTGACTGTCGAACTGGATGAGACCAACCGGGCCCGAGGCGGCCAGGGCACGCAGGACGGGCAGGGTGGTCAAGTGATCCCCTCCGGCGGTCAATGGCGTGATTTTGCGCGCTTTCAGCTTCGAGTAGAAGCTCGTGACCCGATCCAGCGTGTCTTCTATGTCGACCGGATTGGGGGCGACATCTCCTAGGTCCGCGCAATTCACCTGCGAGAACGGCGCGACGCCCGTGACCGGGTTCATCGCCCTGATCATCGTGGAGTAATCGCGCAGTTGCCGCGGGCCATGCCGTGCGCCCGGGCGATTGGTGGTACCGCCGTCCCAAGGGATGCCGATAAGGCCCAATTCGACATCCGAGATGCGTTCGTGATCCAGATCCAGAATGGGCAGGCGCATGAATGACGGTATGCCCGCAAACCGGGCAAGCTCCATGGCTGAAACCGGTTGAAAAAATGAATCGGCCATGGCTTCCCATCCTCTGCAAGTTTCTTCAGTGACCCTAGCGGTTCAGCAACGGGCTGGGAATGCCTGTAAGACTTCAGGTCAGGATACGAAAACGTCGGCGAATTTCGGCGTCCTGCTCGGAGGTGAGATACTCGGGGTGATGCGAGCTCAAAACCTCTCTGGCGACTTGCCGGGCGGATGACCATGCGTCCCTCGCACCTTCGGTTTCCCATGTGCGCGGCTCCCGGCGATCAGCGAGCTGAGGATAAAAGTAATCTCTCTCCATTGCTTCATATGTATGTGCGCTGCCCAGAAAGTGCCCATCACCCAAAACCGAATTGCAAATGGCGTCAAAGCCGAGATTCGCTTCGGTGACCTCGATCCCGCGCAAGACCCGATAGGTGTGAGAGTGCATTTCGTTGTCCAGTACAAAGGCCTCGAAACTTGCACCCAACAGGGACGCAGTCATGCCTGAACTTTCATAAATCAGGTTGCCACCGGCCAATGCGGCTGCAAGCGACGTGATGCCTTTTTCAGCCCCGTACTGGGCATCAATGGCCTTGGCATCTGCCATCGAAGCGGCGACGCCCGAAGGCAACCCCAGCCAGTTCGTGATCTGCGCCGAGGCGGCATTCAGGATCGCTGTCTCGCCGCTACCACCGGCAAATGAGCCAGTTCTGAGGTCTACGATGAAGGGCCAATTGGAAAAAACCATCGGAAAGCCGGGTTTGATCGTGTTGACCATCACGAGACTGGCAAGCGTTTCGGCCAGTGACTGCGCCAGAAATCCGGCCAGGGTCGCCGGAGCGGTTGCGCCCGCTTGCGCAGCCGTGATGCAGGACATTGGTATGTTATGGGCGATGCACTCATAAACGACGTCCACTGCGTCTTCGCCATATCGCATCGGTGAAATGACCGGGCTGATGTGCGCTTTCAGGAAAGGGCGTTTGGCGAACTCACCGACCCCTCCGGCGACGATGTCCAGCATCTCGACAATGGGGCGGATATGTTCGGCCAGCGTGAAAGAGGTGGCGACTGGTTTGGTCGTATTCCGAACCAAGGCGTAAACCGTATTGACGTCCAGATCCAACACATCGGGGACATCCGTTGCAACGCAGCACCGGGTGAACCAACTGACATTGGCCAGTGTGTCCTGTAGTCGGGTGAAGTCATGCAGATCGACCAATGTGGAGGGGCGATAAAGCCCACTGTCAATGTCGAGCGTCTGAACAGCCGCGCCGCCAGTGCCAAAATACACACGATCCCCGCCCACATCGATAGACCGGCTTTCATCCCGGCCATGGAACATGAAACTTTTGGCAGCGGAATTAATGACTTGCTGGACCATTGAACGTGGGAATACCAGCCGCCCCGGTTCCCGGTCCCGTGCCCCTGCGGCCCTTAGATCGGCGGCAAGCCTATCCGGTACATTGCCCATGCCCAGCTCTTCCAGGAGCCGCAGGGCGGTATCAAATACCTGTTCTATTTCCACGTGGTTCAAAGGTTTGTACGAACCACCTGTCTGACCGGGTGGGCAGGGATCGAATGCTGGCTTGGCTGCACGCTGTGCGTGCCGCGCTTTCCGACCGCTGCGTTTTGAGCCCTCCGATGACATGTATCCCAATCTCTTTGCGTCTTCGTTGCACCGTAAGGCGCAAAACACACGGGCATCAAAGGAGAATTGCCGATTTCAGAATCCGAAATTGCGGTTTCGATTTTACAGTACCGGCGACTGCCCTGTTGTCTGCCCAACCCGTTATTCAGCAAGACTTGTGCCGAAACCGAGGGAGCACAGCCAATGAAGTCGCGTACCAGAGTCGTTGTGATCGGAGGCGGGATCGCTGGATGTTCGACACTGTACCACCTGACCCGAGAGGGTTGGACAGATGTGGTTTTGGTTGAACGGAACGAACTGACTTCGGGCACGACCTGGCATTCGGCAGCGCAGGTCACAAATTTCGGGATGAATCAGACCATGGTGGGTCTGAAATCTCATTCGATCCGCCTGTACAAGGAACTGGCCGACGATCCGGATTATCCGATCAATTACCATCACGGAGATGGCGGAATACGCCTGGCGAATACAGAAGCGCAGATGCAGGGCTACCGTCACTTCGCGTCTATGGCCCTGGGCATGGATGTGCATTTCGAGGTGATCGATGCGGATGAATGCGCCCGACGTCACCCGTTGATTTCGACCGACAACCTGATCGGTGGGCTATGGGATCCGTTGGACGGTGACATCGACCCGGCCCAACTGTGTCAGGCCCTTGCGCGACGGGCGCGCAAAGCCGGTGCGGAAGTGTACAGAAATACGCCTGTCACAGCTTTGACGCAGCACAACGATGATACCTGGACCGTGCATACCGAGCACGGAGACATCGACTGCGACATAGTCGTCAACGCATGTGGCTACCGGGTCAACGAGGTTGGCGCCATGATGGGGGTTCATCATCCGGTGTCGTCCATGGAACACCAGTATTTTCTGACCGAAGAGATCGAGGCCATCCGGGATGCCGGGCACCGGATGCCGCTGCTGCGCTGCCCAATCAGCGACTACTATTGCCGACAGGAAAAGAACGGTCTCTTGCTCGGGTTCTACGAGCAGGGGTGCAAAACATGGGGAATGGAGGGGATCGATCCAAACTTCGTGAACGCACTTTGTCCGGATGATCTGGACCGTGTAACTGATGTGCTCGAGGGTGCATTTGCGCGGATGCCTGCCTTGATGGAGGTGGGCATTCACACGGTCGTAAACGGGCCGATCACTTATTCAATTGATGGTGCCCCGTTGGTTGGGCCGATCCCGGGCAAGCGCAATGCGTACTGCATCATTGGTCTGCGAGCCGGGTTGGGCGAAGGCGGCGGGCACGGGTGGCTGTTGGCACAGCAGATCGTGCATGGTGAGGCATGTTATGACACTTGGTGCCTCGACCCGAGGAGGTTTACAGGGCACGCGAACGTAGAACTCACTGCTCTGAAGGCGATTGAGGATTATCAGAACGAATTCAGGTTCCACTTTCCACATGAACACCGCCCAGCCGGCCGTCCCGCCAAAACGACGCCTCTGACGCCTGTTCTCGCATCCGAAGGGGCGGAGTTCACGGTAGTCAATGGATGGGAAAGGGTGGATTACATCAAACCTCACCCTGATTTCGCGCCGTCACTCAGTTTCGATTTTGAGGAAACCTTCGATCTGGTTGCTGCCGAAGTCGATAACGTTCGCACCGGTGTCGGGTTGGCGGAAGTAAACGGGTTCAATCGGATCGAGATCACCGGAGTGGACAGGCACGCGTTTCTGGATCGGATGTTTTGCGGAGTTGTGGGCAAGCGCGAAGGGCGTGTTGGGCTGGGTTATCTGCTGAACCATCACGGTATGGTCAAGGCGGAAGCAACTGTTGCCAATCTCCCTGCCAGTGATCGCGGTCCAGCACGGGTTTGGTATGGCTCTGCCGCAGCGAGCGAGTATCACGATATGGACTGGCTACAGAAGCATCTGCGCAACGATGAAGACGTTCAGATGCGCAGCTTGACGAATGACCAAACCATTCTGGTTTTGGCTGGCCCCAAGTCGCGCACTGTGCTTTCTGACTGTGCCAGAGGTGATTGGTCTGCGGACGCATTCCCCTGGCTCAGCGTACGAGAGTGCTTTGTCGGCATCGCTCCTGCCACGGTCATGAACCTTAGTTTCTCGGGAGAGTTGGCCTATGAGATCCATGTCCCAAACGCCTCTCTCTATGCGGCCTATCTTGCGCTGCGGGAGGCGGGCGAAGGGTACGGGCTGAACCTGTTTGGTGCCAGAGCGGTTGACTCGATGCGCATGGAAAAAAGCTTCCTGCACTGGAAAGCCGATTTGATCACCGAATTTGATCCTTGGGAAACGGGGCTGGACAGGTTTGTGCGTCTGGACAAGGGCGAATTTATTGGGCGTGAGGCGCTGTTGAAGCGGCAGTCAGAAGGGCTTCGCCGCAAGCTGGTTCCCCTGCGCATTGATGCAACGCGTGGTCCGGCGCATCCCGGCGCGTCTGTCATGCTGGGCGATAAGGTCGTGGGGACTGTTACCTCTGGGGAATGGGGTCATCGTACAGGATTGAACCTGGCGCATGTATTTGTTGATCCGTTCATCTCTGAGGTTGGCAGCGAAATGGAGCTGGATAGTTGCGGGCAGCGTTTTGGCGCGACTGTCATAACGTCCAGCCCGTACGATCCGGATTTTGCCCGTATGAAAGCTTAGAAACGACATCTCAGCCAACTTCATTGTTGCCGCAAGGGCGAATCTTTGCTTCGCTAGTTTCGAACAAATCGAAACAATGGTCAGTTGCCGTGTCCAAATCGCTGAGCCTTAGGTGGCTGGAAGTTTTTCAGTTGATCGCCAAGTCCGGATCGATTCAGAAGGTTGCATCCGAAACGGATTTGTCGATCAGTACAGTTTCCAACCATCTGCGCAGCCTTGAAAACGCGCTGGGCATCGAATTGGTCGACCATGGACGCCGTCCAATGGGGCTAACGCCAGCAGGAGAAGTGTTTGCCCGCTACGTCCGTGAAGGCCTGACCGTATTGAAACGTGGCGAAGCTGAGATCCGTACGGGCAACTGGCAGCACGCGACGGACCTGCGATTGGCTTTGATTGACGATTTCGACAACCAGATCGCGCCCGATCTCGTTCGGTTTTTGGCTCAGGCACTTCCGCGCTGCAATTTCCGGCACTTCACACGCCCCAGTCACGAGATTCTCGCCAAACTACAAGAGCATAAATTGGACGTTGGTGTTGCCACAAGGCCGCCGGGACGCACTGAGGGGCTGATCGAATACCCTTTGATGCGCGATCCTTTCATCGTCGTTCTTCCCAACAAGTTTGAAGGTTCGCCCGAAGAGTTGTTTACACCAGAGGCGGAATTGCCTTTGTTAAGGTATTCGCGTGACTACGTGATTGGCAAACAAATCGAAATTCAGTTGGCCCGAAGCAAGTTCAGCCTGCCCAACCGGTTTGAACTTGAATGTAATCAGTCCATCATCGGCCTGGTTGCACAGGGCAGCGGATGGGCCATCACAACGGCGGCGTGTTTCCACCGAACGCAGCGGTTTCACAACAGTGTCAAAGCCATGCCGTTTCCTGGCAGGAACTTTGTGCGGACAGTGTCACTTTTTACGACCGAAGTGTACCCGGCGACTACATCACTGCTGATCCAGAAGGCCATGGGAAAACTGATCCGGCAGCATTTTACAAGACCGATGTGCGCCAGGCACACCTGGCTGAAAAACGAATTCCGCACCATGGAAATGGACAGTGCCTAGCCACCATCAATGACTGGCAGTTCTGGCATTCCAAAAAAACAAAACGCGGTTCTGATACCGGCCCGTCGGCATCTTCTGTGGTTCCGTTTGAGAACCCAAAAACTTCCCATGGGTCCAAACCAGAACCCGTCAGACCGATTTCCCGTCGGTCCTTCGGTTCTGAAACGGAACACTAAAACTTACCACTCCCTGCTACGTTAGGCAGGCATCCTAGAATACCGCGCGCTGCTGCCGCCATCGGACAATTTGCAATTCAGCACAGGACCGGGACCAAGCTTAACTATGAATGTCCGCTCTGTTCGCGACTCGGTGGTTTCTGTGGAATTGTCGAACGTTTGCGGAATGATATCGAAGCTATAGTCGAGAATTGGGTTTGTTTCTGGGTGCTGATGCCAAGCCGATATAAAAGTTACTTGTGTCAATGGGCCGCCTAAGTCCAACATGACGTGGTACTTTTGGTAGTATGGCAAGAAAATTTTTCAGAATTTCATCCAATAGATATATGTATAGCGGAAAATTTAGGCTCCTCCTCGGTCCGCCACTTGGTATTCTGTAAGGCACACATGGTTCTGGCGCCAGCGACAAAGACTTGCCGTTTTCACCTCATTCCCTTCATCCAGCGTCCAAAAACCGATTTCATAGATCCTGACTTCCTATTAGCAAAATCAGGGCCGACATGCGGATCAGGCTGGCACCGATTCATCCTAAAAAAGAAATTCAGAACTTGGCTCGTCAGAAGTGCTCGGCGGCAATCAATGCACGGCAAGTTGACCTGTGCGAACGTCGCATTTGGTGGAGAGCTACCATCAACAAAATAGCCCCAAAGCACCAGAACACAGTCATCTGGCAGCGGTATTGTAAGTGGACAGCATCTTCTTCAAGGCGAAGTATGAGGCTTTCGGAGTACGTTTCATCGTATCGAAATCCACATCAACCAGACCGAAGCGTTTTTCGTACCCCAAGGCCCATTCGTAATTGTCCAGCAGAGACCAAACAAAGTACCCCTTGACCGGAACATCCTGATTTAGGGCCTCCTGAACGGCGGCAAAGTGCTGATCCAGATAGCTGATACGATCAACGTCTTGTTGGCGCTCGGGGCTGGCCATGCCGTTTTCGGTCACATAGATCGGAAGGTCGCCAGTGTATTCTTGCGCTGTTCGGATCAGGAACCGGCTCAGCGCGGCTGGGTCGATTTCCCATCCCATTTGGGTCTTGGGCAAGGGCCCGGGGATTTCGGTCAGGCCGGGCCAGGCGGTGTCCGCAGGGGCGATCAGTTTGCGGGTGTAATAGTTCAATCCACACCAGTCGACAGGAGCGCCGATGATGTCGAAATCATCCTGCCAGCCGGGCGGAAGGTGGGGTTCCAACCCTTCCAGCACATTCTGAGGATAGGCCTTGTTGAACACGCCCCCCAGGAAGAACCGGTTATAGATCCCATCATAGAGATCAGCGGCCTGCCGCGCTTGCGGACTGTCATCGGCGGGTTCGGCCCATTCAAGATTGAACACACCGCCCAGATTGGACATGCCCAGGCCGCGCATCGCCTGAATGGCCTGGCCGTGGGCCAGCAGGACGTGATGCATGGATCGAGCCGTTGCCCGAATGTCCCGCAATCCCGGGGCGTGATGTCCTTCGAAATGACTCAGCCAGCTGACGCACCAAGGCTCATTGATAGGGGCAACGCTGTACATTCGGTCGCCGATCCGGCCCATGATGACCTCGGTGAAATCGGCAAACCAGCTGGCGATGTCCCGGTTGCGCCAACCGCCCAGGTCAGCCAGAGCCGACGGCAGTTCCCAGTGATAAAGCGTCGCGCACGGGCGGATGCCACGCTCCAGCAGCGCATCAGCCAGCCGGTCGTAATAGTCCAAACCTTCCTGATTGATCGGTCCGCGCCCCTCGGGCATCACGCGTGCCCAGCTGGTCGAGAAGCGATAGCAATCAAAACCTGCGTTGCGCACAAGATCGAAATCCTGTTCAAACCGGTTCAGGTGGTCGCAGGCCCGATCCCCATTTTCCCCCCGCACGACGTTGCCGGGTGTCGCGGCAAACGTATCCCAATGGGTGGACCCTGCACCGCCTTGGGCGTGACCTTCGATTTGATAGGCCGACGTGGCGACCCCAAACAGGAAATCAGACGGAAAATCGTTTCGCGTAAAGTTCATCGTCGGAACCTGTCGGGTGCAGGGCCGGTTGACTTGCCGACAACCAACTCGGCCTCAAGCAATCTGGTTTTGACCGGGTCCTCAGGCGATTTGATCCGCTCGATAAGCATCTCGGCGGCCAGTTCTCCTGCGTGTCGCACTGAAGAGCGCGTGGCTGTGAAAATGGGGACGTCCTGCCCGTTCTTTAGGTAAGAAAGGTCATCGTCATGAGCGATGACCGAGACATCCCGACCGATCCGGAGGCCCGCCTCGTCCAGCGCCCGCCGTACTCCGATCGCTGAAATCATCGAGGACGCCAGAATGGCAGTCGGCGGTTCATCCAATTGCAGCATGTCGTGAGTTTCGCGGTGGCCGTAGACTTCGGTCATCTCGGCGCTTCGCATCAGTTGCGGGTCCGAGGTCAAGCCTGCCTGTTCCAGGGCCTGTTGGTACCCTGTACGGCGTCGTTGCGCGAAATCCATATCTTCAAGCCCGTTGATCAGGGCGATCCGGCGATGCCCTAAATCGATCAGGAACTGTGTGGCGCGCATGAACGAGCTTTTGTTGTTTACGTCAATCCAGTCATATTCCACATCCGCCCCCGTCGAACGCCCATGCACGATGAACGGCACCGCCATCCGCGAGAGAAGATCAATTCGGTGTTCGTTAACTTTGGGGCCCTGCAAAACGACGCCATCCACGGCACCGCGCTGAAACAAACTGCGATAGGCCCCTTCGATCGACGTATCATCGGCGGTGGTGAACATCATGTCATAGCCGTGCGCGGCGTACGTGCGCGCCGCACCAGCAACAAAGTCACCGAAGATCGGGTTCACCATCTCGTGCTGGGACGAACTGGGGATCACGTGCCCGATCACCATGGATTTGCCGGTCGCCAGCCCCTTGGCGCGGATGTTCGGGCGATAGCCATGTTTGGCAGCAGCAGCCTGAACGCGCATCCGGGTTTCCTCGCTCACTTCGGGGTAGCCGTTCAGCGCGCGGCTGACCGTCGTTTGCGAAAGGGCAAGAATTTCCGAGAGCTGCTTCAGGTTCATGATTGCTTCAAAGCGCCTTCAAGTTTTGGCTGTTACCTGTTGTGTGGTCAAATGCTCGTTCCGTCAACCCGTTTCAATCAGCCTTTTAAAAATTGATGTTCTGCAACGTGAATGTTGACAGGCGAGAAATGTTAGCGGATAAACTGCATATCCAAAGCGCTTTGGATGCTGAGTCTCTGTGGCGCAAGGAACTGTTGGGAGGAAAATTCATGAGAAACGCGCTTTATGCAGGTGTGGCCACATTTGCTTTGCTGTCCGGAGGCGTCCAGGCGCAGGGCGAGATGATCCACGCCGTGGGCGAGGGCGGCTTTGACTGGGACGGCTTTCAGGCCTTTGCGGACGCCCATGACCTGGCCGGTCAGGACCTTACCATTTTCGGGCCGTGGCTTGCGGGCGAAGGGAAGTCATTCGAAAATCTGGTCGCCTATTTTGATGAGGCCACCGGAGCGAATTCCAGCTATGTCGGATCGGACTCGCTGGAGCAGCAGATCCTGATTGATGCGGCCGCTGGCTCCGCTCCGAACTTGACGGTTTTCCCGCAGCCGGGTCTCGCCGCGAACATGGCCAAGAACGGATACCTGACGCCGCTTGCCGAAGGGTCGGCGGACTGGATCAAGGACAATTTCGCTGCCGGCCAGTCCTGGGTCGATTTGGGAACCTTTGAAAACGCCGATGGCGCCAAAGATTTCTACGGCTTTTTCTTCAACGTCAACGTGAAGTCGCTGGTCTGGTACATCCCGGAAAACTTCGAAGACTTCGGGTACGACGTCCCGCAGACCATGGAAGAGTTCAAGGCGCTGATGGATCAGATGGTCGAGGATGGCGAGACGCCGCTTTGCGTGGGGCTTGCATCCGGCGGTGCGACCGGGTGGCCCGCGACCGACTGGGTCGAGGACCTGATGTTGCGTACACAGCCGCCCGAAGTCTACGACCAGTGGGTCTCGAATGAGATGAAGTTCGATGATCCGCGCGTGATCGCGGCGATTGAGGAATACGGCAGCTTTACCCGCAACGACGACTATGTCGTGGGCAACGCCGACGACACCGCCGCGATTGACTTCCGCGACAGCCCCAAGGGTCTGTTCGACAGCCCGCCTGCCTGCATGATGCACCGTCAGGCGTCGTTCATTCCCGCCTATTTCCCGGAAGGGACCGAATTGGGTGTAGATGCCGATTTCTTCTACTTCCCGGCCTATGCCGAGAAAGATCTGGGAACTCCGGTTCTGGGTGCGGGCACGTTGTTCACGATCACGAACCCGAACCCGGCGGCCGAGGTGTTCATGGAGTTCCTCAAAACGCCCTTCGCGCATGAGATCATGATGTCTCAGGACGGATTCCTGACGCCGCATCTGGGGGCAAATCCCGAGAATTACGCCAATGATACCCAGCGGGGACAGGGTGAAATCCTGACCAACGCAACCACGTTCCGCTTTGACGGGTCGGACCTGATGCCGGGTGCGGTCGGCGCGGGTACGTTCTGGACCGGTATGGTCGACTATTCCTCGGGTGCGAAGGACGCAGCCACAATTGCCGGAGAAATCCAGTCTTCGTGGGATGCTGCGAAGTAAGTGACGGCTGGGGCGGCCCTGACGCCGCCCCAATTTCCAAACCAACGAGGGCATCATGACACCGGCACTTCAGGGCCTGCTGACCATCGCCATCGGTGTGTCGGGTTGCGTGGGCTACTTCTACCTCTCCAACCAGTTTCTGGACAAAGTCCTGTTCCCGCCGCGCGGGCCCAACGCAGGGCGCAACATCAACCGGGCGAACATGATCCGGCCCTGGTTGTTCCTGTTCCCGGCACTTGCTGCGCTGGGCTTGTACCTGGCATACCCGGTGGTCGAGACGCTGCGCCTGTCGCTCACTGAACGCGTGCCCGGCGGTGGGTACAGATGGGTAGGCCTTGAAAATTACACCCAGATGGCCAAAGAGCCGAAATTCTGGGAGGCCATGCGCAACAACATGTTCTGGCTGATCGTTGTGCCGGCCATGTCCACCGCTTTCGGCCTGCTGGTTGCACAACTGACCGACCGCATCCGATGGGGTAATTTTGCCAAATCGCTGATCTTTATGCCAATGGCGATTTCATTCGTCGGCGCTTCGGTGATCTGGAAACTCGTCTATGACGCGCGCCCGGCGGAACAGGACCAGATCGGCATCCTGAACGCGCTTTATATCTTCTTTGGCGGCACCGAACCGCAGACATGGCTGACGGTTCCGTTCTGGAACAGTTTCTTCCTGATGATTGTTCTGGTTTGGATTCAGACCGGGTTTGCCATGGTGATCCTGTCGGCCGCCCTTCGCGGCATCCCCGAAGAAACTGTCGAGGCCGCCATCCTGGATGGCGCGAACCCGTTTCAGATTTTTTTCAAGATCAAGGTGCCGCAGATCAAAACCACGATTCTGGTCGTCTGGACGACGATCACCATTACCGTGCTGAAAGTCTTCGACATCGTCTTTGCCATGACCAACGGCCAGTGGGAGACACAGGTTCTGGCCAACTACATGTATGACAAGCTGTTTCGCGCCAACGACTGGGGGGTGGGCTCGGCCTCGGCCATGGTGATCATGTTGCTGGTCACACCGATCCTGATCTGGAACGTGCGCAATGCGCGCAAGGAGATGGAGTAGGCCATGAACGATATTGCGGGAACCAGACCGGCGCTGCGCTGGGTCGTTCATGCCTCGGTCGTCTTTCTGGTGGTCCTGTGGATCATTCCGACGCTTGGTCTGCTGATCTCATCCTTCCGGACGGCGGACCAGATTTCCAGCAGCGGTTGGTGGCGGTCTCTCTTTCCGTCCGAGCAGAATCTGACACTGCGCAGCGCGGCACCCGAAACGCAGGTGTTGGAGAATGAGCTTTACGTAATCCAGGGGCAGCTGTTTGGCGATGAAGAGCAAATCAGGATTTCAGGCTGGGGCATCAGCGCACGCGAAATTGACGCCTTCGCCCCCGGTGAAACCGCCGAGCTGCGCGGAGGCGGCACAATCACAGTCGATGCAGACGGCAACTATCGGATGGAGAATACCGAAGAATTCAGCGGCAAGCGCGGCGCGCGTGTATTTGTGACGGCTGAATTGCCGCCTGAGTTTACATTGGACAACTACAAAAAAGTTCTGTTGGACCAAAGCAGTACGGACAGTATGGCAAAGGCGTTCTTCAACACGCTGACAGTCACAATTCCCGCGACGATCATTCCAATCCTTGTTGCAGCCTTTGCAGCTTATGCCCTGGCGTGGATGGAGTTTCCGGGCCGGGCCTTGCTGATCGCCGCTGTGGTTGGCCTGTTGGTGGTTCCGTTGCAACTGGCGTTGATTCCGCTGTTGAAATTCCACCTGAGTATCGGGGTTGGGAAAGGTTATCTGGGCGTTTGGTTGGCGCATACGGGCTTTGGCATGCCGCTGGCGATCTACCTACTGCGCAACTACATGGCTGGATTGCCACGTGATCTGATCGAGAATGCGCGGGTCGACGGGGCGACCGAGTTCCAGATCTTCACCAAGCTGATCCTGCCGCTTAGCTTCCCGGCGCTCGCGTCCTTCGCAATCTTCCAGTTCTTGTGGACGTGGAACGATCTTCTGGTGGCCAAGGTCTTCCTGATCGACGCAACCGGCCAGACCACGGTGATGACCAACCGCATTGTAGAGCTTTTGGGCACCCGTGGCGGCAACTGGGAAATTCTGGCGACCGCAGCCTTTGTGTCGATCTTTGTGCCATTGGTCGTTTTCTTCGCAATGCAAAAATACCTGGTCCGGGGCCTGCTGGCCGGGTCCGTTAAATAGAGGCGTCTGATGAACGTGCAGAACACTGTGGAACTTTCCAAATCAACAAAGGCCACGTCAGACTGGTGGCGCGGCGGAGTGATCTATCAGATCTATCCGCGCAGTTTTCAGGACAGCAATGGCGACGGCATCGGAGACCTGAAAGGTATCACCCGGCGTCTGGATTACATCGCTTCGCTAGGTGTTGACGCGATCTGGATTTCGCCCTTCTTCAAATCTCCGATGAAGGATTTCGGCTATGACGTCAGCGATTACCGCGACGTTGATCCGATGTTCGGGTCATTGCAGGATTTTCGCGAACTGCTCGATCAGGCCCATGCCAAGGGGCTGAAAGTGATGATCGATCTGGTGCTTTCACACACATCAGACCAGCACCCGTGGTTCATCGAAAGCCGTGCCAGCCGGGAAAACCCGAAATCCGACTGGTATGTTTGGGCCGATCCGAGGCCGGATGGCACACCGCCCAACAACTGGTTGTCGATCTTTGGCGGTCCTGCGTGGCAGTGGGACCCGCGCCGCCTGCAATACTATTTTCACAATTTCCTCACGTCGCAGCCGGACCTGAACTTCCACAATGCACACGTTCAGGACGCCTTGCTGGATGTTGCCCGGTGCTGGCTTGAGATGGGCGTGGACGGGTTTCGTCTGGACACGATCAATTTCTATTTCCACGACAAACAGTTGCGCGACAACCCGGCGCTTCCGATCGAAGAGCGCAACGCGTCGATCGCGCCAGCGGTGAACCCCTATAACCACCAAAACCACCTGTATTCCAAAAGTCGGCCTGAAAACATTGCCTTCCTTGAACGCTTGCGGGCGCTGACAGACGAATATGATGGTCGCGCCTGCCTGGGCGAGGTCGGCGACGCGCAGCGTGGGTTGGAAATCATGGGTGAGTACACGTCCGGCGACAAGCGGATGCACATGTGCTACGCCTTCGAGTTTCTCGAAAAACGCGCACTGTCGGCTGATTATGCGAAACAGGTTTTTGATCAGCTTCAGGCCAAAGCCGGGGATGCATGGCCGTGCTGGGCGTTCTCGAACCACGACGTGCCTCGCCACGCCTCGCGCTGGGGCCTGGACGATGCGGCCATTCGACAGCACGCAGTCTTGATGATGTGCCTGCGCGGTTCCGCCTGTCTGTATCAGGGTGAGGAGCTGGGCCTGCACGAGGCCGATGTTCCGTTTGAAAAACTGCAAGACCCTTACGGCATTGAGTTCTGGCCCGAATTCAAGGGCCGGGATGGCTGCCGTACGCCGATGGTCTGGACGGCGCAAGACGAACATTCGGGCTTTAGTACGGGTGAGCCGTGGCTACCGGTCAGTCCCATGCAATCCGAACGGGCCGTGGACCGGCTGGAGGTGGACGATCAATCGATGCTCCACCACTATCGCCGCGCAATTGCGTTGCGCCATGCTCATCCTGCGCTCGCCTCGGGCACGCAATCCGATATGAACCAGGTCGGTCCGGCCCTGACGTTCTACCGCGAAGACGCTTCTGAAACGGTGTATTGCGCGTTCAACCTTGGAACAGAAGCAAGACAGATCGAACTGCTAGAAGGCAACTGGCGGGTCATCGGGCAAGACCTGGGCGGTGTTGATGGCGAACGCGTCGTGACGCTGCAACCTTCGCAATTCTGCCTGATGGTTAAGGACAAGGGGTAAACCATGTCGGAACTCAAGCTTACAGATGTGGCGAAGTCCTATGGTCCGGTCGATGTACTGAAGCATATCGATCTGGACATCGAGAAAGGCGAGTTGATCGTCTTCGTCGGCCCTTCGGGGTGCGGCAAATCTACCTTGTTGCGGATGATTGCCGGGTTGGAAAAGATTACTGGAGGAACGCTGGAAATCGAAGGGCAGGTCATGAACGATGTGCCGCCCGCCCAGCGAGGCATCGCGATGGTGTTTCAGTCCTACGCGCTCTATCCACATTTGACCGTGCGCGAGAACATGGCGTTTGCGCTCAAGATCGCCAAGATGCCCGCCGCCGAGATCGATGCCGCCGTCGAACGCGCCGCACAGACCCTTCAGCTGGATCCGCTTCTGGATCGACTGCCCAAGGCCCTGTCGGGAGGTCAGCGCCAACGTGTCGCCATCGGGCGGGCCATTGTACGGGACCCCAAGGTCTATCTGTTCGACGAGCCGCTCTCAAATCTTGACGCTGCTTTGCGCGTCGCAACCCGTATCGAGATCGCGCGACTGAAAGAGGCAATGCCCGACAGCACCATGATCTACGTGACCCATGATCAGGTCGAGGCGATGACCCTGGCCAGTCGGATCGTGGTTCTGGCCAACAAGGGCATTGCGCAGGTGGGCACACCGCTGGAACTGTACGAAACACCGGACAACGAATTCGTGGCGCAGTTTATCGGCTCGCCTTCCATGAACTTGATGTCCGGCAAAATATCCGGGACCGGGGCACAGACATCGGTCAAACTTGATGCGGGCGGCACTGCAGTTTCATCCATTCCAACCAATCCCGATCAAATGGGTCTGCCGGTAAACGTTGGCGTACGCCCCGAAGACTTTTTCGCCGACGATGCCTCTGGGTTTCTGGACGGCAATGTCGATTTCATCGAAGCCTTGGGAGAAGTCACCCTTCTTTATTTCGCCAGCAGGGCAGGGGCCGAAGGCATCGTCGCCAAGTTTCCCGGTGTCGAACGAAATCTGCGTGGACAAAATGTTAAACTGAACGCCGATCCGGGCAAGGTGCATCTATTTCACAATGGCTTATCTTTGCGGAAATAATGATCGGCCACCCAATCAATGTTGTGAGAATGGGAGCGCAATTCATCTGGGCCTGACGTTGCCCACTTGGCTTGGCCAATGCATCCATCATCAAAGCACAGAGAAAAGTCGAGAATTTTCTAGTCTGGCAAATATCGTTCAAGCAGAGCATCTACCAGCCCTTCTTGAAGGCGGTAGCCTGTCGCCTGGTCAACACGCAGAATGTCTTCAATGATTATAAATTGCTCCATGCCAGTCGTCATGGACAACCGCATCGCCAAGTCTTTAATTTCCTTGGGTTTCATAGATTTTTGCACTGGTTCAAGTGCCTCAGCAAAAGCAGCAACCCGTCTCGCGCCCCGCATTTTGGTCGTACCCTGCTCAAGCGATGCTTTCAGAGACTCTGCAAGAAACTGCCGGAAATAAGCTTCATGTTCGCGTGAGAAATCCAGATAGTAACGCGCGACTGCGTGTACTCGAACCCGGACATCATGAACCCCCTGAAGCAGCTCAGACGTTGGTTTGACTTCAATGTCCAGAGTCGCATCCAAAGCCAATACGCCCGGATCGGAAAAGTATCGGTAGACCGTCGCACGACTGATTTTGGCATGTTCAGCCACTTTTGCCAGCGTCACTTCCTGTCCCTCCGACATCAGTTCACGGGCGGCCGAAAGAAGCGCATCACGAGTTCGTTTAATTTGGTTTGTTCGGCGCGCCAAGTTAATTCCTTTCATAATACACTTGTCTCATAAGTGGATTTATGTATCATAATGGTATTAATTTTCGAGTAAAGGGAGTAGCTGCAATGACTGAACCTCGCCCTCGGGTTTATCATCTTCTTGGAAATCTTCTGACATTCCATGCTTTTCCCAGCGAAACAGGAAATCGATGTACAATTGTCGAGATCAAAACGGCGCCGGGGGCCGGCGCACCGCCCAACCATCATGCCGGTGAAGATGAAAGCTTTTATGTGCTTGATGGGGAATTCGAGTTTCTTGTGAACGGCGAAACCCACAGTGTAGAGAGTGGTGATTTTGTAAAAGTGCCGGACGGTGCCGTTCACGCCTTTACATGTACCGGAGCGAGGCCCGGTCGATTGCTCTGCATTAATGCCCCTGGCGCTATGCATGACACGTTCTTCACTGAAGCTGGTGAAGCCATGCCCGACGGAACAACAGACATTCCTGCCCCGGATGGACCACCGGATATTCCCGCAATCATGGCCGTAGCCGACAGGGTTGGAATGACGATTCTGGTGCCCACCGAAGTCCCCAGCTAACAGAATTTCAGTTTGGGCCCGGAAGCAACTTATCAGATGCTTCCGGGTCCAAACTCGCGCATGCATTGGTCTCTAGTTGCTCGCTCGCCTCGCCATGCGTGAGCTTCTGCTACGCATTGCCTTGCGGAGGGTCTTTTCTCAAGGGGAAAGGTCGTCGTTAGATGAGCCAAAATTGAATCCAATTTTGCTTAGATTGACCTTCTGCACCCGGTTCACGCTCTGACTTGCCAGTCGGGGACTATTCCTATCGACTGCAAGCTGACACATTTGGTCGCAACAGTCATTTTGGCGACAATGCGCCGCCAAGGTCGAAGTGGTTTGGAAACATTGAGCTCAAGAAGCGGAAGATGATCCTTATTGCCTCGGTTCGGTCAAAAGAATCCGGGTGCAGCAGGTAATCGGTCCACATCCCTTCCAGCATAGCAAGCGTGCCATGAGTTGCGTCACGTGCAACCTGATTGGGGTGTTCGATTTCAGCTTCCTTCGCAATCCGGGCGAACGCGTTGAAAACAAGGTTCCGTAGCTTCGCGTCCCGCGTGTCGGAGAAGGCGGCTATCGCCGCTCGGTTTCTGGCCTCACCGCGAAACGCGTACCAAATTGAAACGCTTTTCTTGTTGAGGATGGTTTCACCCAAATCACCCCGAACAATCATCTCGATATGCTCCTGGCCAGTTTGCCCGGTCGTTTCCAGCAAGGCATAAATGCCATTGTAGTATTGCTCGGACGAATAGCGGGCAGCTTCGTTAACCAGGTTGTCCTTGCCGCCGAAATGAAGGTGAATCATGCCGCGGGACAGCTCGGCGCGCTGGATGATTTCGCTTACGGATGTCTCTGAAATACCCTTCTCTGCGACCGAGTCGAGCACCGCTTCGATCAGGGACAGGCGATTTCGTTCGCGTATTTCTTGTCGTCTTCCGGTCATATGGTCAGGCGGTTCTGTTTGTTTTCAGCCTATTGCGGTGCCTTCTAGCGGCCATTGTGACTTTGGCCAGCCCTAGTTGTGAAATTATCTGTTGACACAGCTGGCCTGAAAATTCCAGATTTAAATGGACGATTGTCCATTTTGTGATGTATGTCGTCGCACCACCGCAAGCAAAACTCAGCAGGGAAGCATGGCTGGAGTCATCAGAAGCGAAACGGGCAAGGGCCTGGCACTGAGCGCGCCTGCGACGCTCTATGTCGGCTTGCTTGTGGCCGTGCCTCTTTGCATTCTGGTGGCCTACAGCTTTTGGACCCAAACCTATGTCGAGATTGATCGCACCCTGACCTGGGCGAACTACCAAGAGGCGTTCACCGACCCCTTGGTGCGGCACCTGATGATCCGGTCGGTTGCAATAGCGGGGGCGGTGACACTGTCGACGGTGTGTTTGGCCTATCCCATCGCCTATTTCATTGCGTTTCGGACGCAGAAGAAGACCCTGTGGCTATTGCTGATCACCATCCCCTTTTGGAGCAGTTACCTGCTGCGGGTGTTCAGTTGGAAACTGATCCTTGGATTTAACGGCGTGATGAATTCGGCCCTGATTTCGCTGGGGCTGATTCAGGAACCGCTGACATTCCTGCTCTACAACGAGTTTGCCGTTGTGCTCACGCTTGCGCATGCCTGGGCGCCGTTTGCGATCCTGCCGATTTACGTGTCGCTCCAAAAGATCGACCGTAGCCTGTTGGAGGCCGCAACCGACCTTGGGTGCAGCAAACTTGAAAGGTTTGTTCGCGTGACGCTGCCCCTGACGGTGCCGGGGATCATCGCGGCTTGCCTGATCATTTTCATCCCGACTGTGGGCGACTATGTCACCCCGGCTCTGGTCGGTGGATCGCAGGGTAAAATGGTGGCGAACCTGATCCAGGTACAGTTTGGCGCCGCCAATAACTGGCCATTGGGCGCAACCCTGTCTCTGCTGGCCATGCTTTCGGTCGGCTGCGTCGCGATCCTGTTCGTGGTGGTCGTCACCGCCTTGGGGCGGAGGATCCGATGACCAAGGCATTTCGTATCCCATGGTTGCTTGTCTATGCCATCGCCTACCTGGTGTTTCTCTACCTGCCGGTTCTGCTTTTGCCGCTGTTTTCGTTCAATGACGGAACCATCGTGGCCTTCCCGCTAAAGGGCTTCACTTTGAAGTGGTACGCGCAGTTGGGTCAGCAGGACACGCTGTTGCAGGCGATGGTGAACTCGCTGATCGTGGGCAGCGTGACCGCCCTGATGGCAACGTCCCTGGGCCTGTTCGCCGCGCGCGCTTATGTCCGGTATCGCTTCACGGGGCGCGAGTTGTCCGAGGGACTGGTCATGCTTCCTTTGGTCATCCCCGGCATCATCGTTGCCAGTTCGATGCTGGTTCTGTTCATCAGCATCGGGCTGAAACCATCGCTGACGACCGTGATCCTTGGACATGTGTTCGTGGCTCTGCCCTTCGCAGTGTCGATCATGAAATCCGCCTTTGACGATTTCGACCAGTCTTTGGAGGAGGCCGCCTTCGACCTCGGCGAAAGCGTTGTCGGGACGTTTCGGCGCGTCACTCTGCCGATTGTTGCTCCGGGCATCATCGCCAGCTTGCTGGTCACGTTCACCGTGTCCTTTGACGAATTCGTGCTGGCCTTCTTCCTGTCCGGCAACAGCCCGACACTGCCGGTCTACATCTGGAGCCAGATCCGGTTCCCCGCAAAGCTGCCCAACACGCTGGCCCTGGGATCGCTGCTTTTGCTCTCGTCGGTCCTGCTGCTGCTGATTGCCGAATACTTCCGCCGCCGCTCCACGCAATCTTCGGATTGAAGCCAAAGGAACAAACAAGATGAGCGAACAGAACATCATCGAGATTAAGGGCGTCGAAAAACGCTTTGGGTCCTTTGTGGCGGTGTCCGATCTGAACCTGACTTTGAAAGAGGGTGAGTTCTTTTCGCTGCTGGGGCCATCGGGTTGCGGAAAGACAACAGCTTTACGCATTATTGCGGGCTTTCAGGATCATGAAGAGGGTGAAGTCCGGATCGATGGACGCACCATGGGCGAGGTGCCTGCAAACAAGCGGCCTACCAACATGGTGTTCCAAAGCTATGCGATCTTTCCGCATCTGAATGTGGGCGACAATGTAGGGTTCGGTTTGCGCAAGACAAAGCTGTCGCGGAAGGAAATCAAGGAACGCGTTGCCGAAGCGCTTGAGATGGTGGAACTCGGCGGGTTGCAGGACCGCAAGGCCAACGAGTTGTCGGGCGGGCAGCGGCAACGTGTGGCGCTTGCACGGGCGCTGGTCATGCGGCCAAAGGTGTTGTTGCTGGATGAACCACTGTCCGCGCTGGACAAAAACCTGCGCGAAGCGATGCAGTTGGAAATGCGCCGCCTGCAGCAGAAGCTTGGCATTACCTTCGTGATGGTGACGCATGATCAATACGAAGCCATGACCATGTCCGACCGCATCGGTGTGATGTTCGCCGGTCAGCTCAAACAGGTCGACAGACCCGAGGTGCTGTACTCGCAGCCATGCAACCGGGAAGTGGCCGCTTTCATCGGCGGTATGAATTTCCTGAATGCTGTCGTGACTGCTGAAAACGCCGACACGCTGGACGTGAATGTTCAAGGGTTTGGCTCGATGACAATTGGGGTGAACCCGAATGTTCAGGTGCATGACAAAGATCTGCTGGTGGGCGTTCGGCCTGAGCAGTTGGAAATCAGCGCGGAAAAACCGGATGGATATGACGCGAATGTTCAGGGCAAGGTGTCGGACGTCGCCTTCTATGGCGAAAGCGTCCACTATTATGTGCGCGTCGACGGGTTGCCGGAAAGCATCGCCGTTGCAGTGCCAAACTACTTTCACACAGTCGATCACAACCGGGGCGATACTGTCTGGCTTGGCGTTCAAAGCGCCTCAGTGATCGACTTGGGCAAACGTGAATCTTTGGGAGGAGAGAAATGAATAAAGCAGCATCAATCGCCGCAGCAGTGGTTGCCACCTTTACCGCCAGCCAAGCGCTGGCCAACGCGGCGGACCTGACCGTCTTCGACTGGTCCGGATACGAGGATCAGGGGTTCTACGGCGACTATGTCGAAAAGTACGGCGGCGCGCCCAGCTATACTTATTTCGGTAGCGTGGAAGAAGCGTTCACCAAGCTTCAGTCCGGGTTTGAAGCAGATCTGGCCCATCCCTGCACGGATGCGCTGAGGAAATGGGTCGCGGCGGATATGCTAAAGCCGATCGACACCAGTAAGCTTGAAAACTGGGACAAGCTGATGCCCAAGATCAAGGAAGTCGATGGCATCACGATCGACGGGCAGACCTATATGGTGCCGTTCGAATGGGGCAACACCGGCCTGATCTATCGCACCGACATGATTTCGGCGGATGATGTGTCGCTGCAACTGCTCGCGGATCCTGCCTATCAGGGCAAGGTTGCCATTCCGGATGCCGCCTCCAGCGCATTTGCCATGGCCGCATTGGCGACCGGTGCCTCAAGCTATACCGATATGAGCGACGAGGAATTCCAGAAGGCGGCGGATTACCTGCGCGCGATTCATCCCAATGTGCGCTTCTACTGGTCCGATGCGGGACAATTGGACCAGGCGATTGCCAGTGGCGAGGTGACACTGGGTTGGGGCTGGAACCAGTCGGAACTGAACCTGATCTGGAACGAAACCCCGGCCGTCATGATGCGTGATGTGGACAAGGGTATCGCCACCTGGGTCTGCGGCTATGTGCATCTGAAATCCGCCAAGCAGTCGGATGAGCAGGTCTATGACATGCTGAACGCGCTCAGCTCTGCCGCCAGCGGCAAGTACATCATCGAAAGCTGGGGGTATGCCCATGCCAACTAAGACGCGTTTGCACAAGCAGACCCGGAGCTGATCGAAACCTATGGTTTCTCGGACGTGGACAGCTTCTTTGAGGGCAGCCTGTTCTTCGACGCGGTCAACCCCGAGCTGGAAGCCAAGATGCTGAAAGAGTTCGAGCGCATCAAAGCAGGCTTCTAAGCAGACCTTAACAACACAACCGGGAATGGCGGGACAGACGGTCCCTCCATTCCCACGACAACATTTCCAATTTTCTGGAGGAAGCGCGGCAATGTCAGGCGCTGACGGATATTCTGTTCTTTTCGAACCGGTTCGGATCGGGCCAGTGACGGCCCGAAACCGGTTCTACCAGGTGCCCCACTGCAACGGCATGGGGCATCTCAGACCTCAGGCCGAGGCTGCCATGCGGGCGATGAAGGCCGAGGGTGGTTGGGCTGTCGTGTCCAATCAAGAGACGGAAATCCATCCGACGTCCGACCTGTCGCCTTTCGCCGAAAACCGGCTCTGGGATGAGCGGGATATTCCCGCCCTGCGCCTGATGACCGAGGCGGTGCACGAGAAGGGCTCGCTGGCGGCCATCGAACTGGCGCACAACGGCCACCATGCGCAAAACCACCTGAGCCGCGCGCCCTTGCTGGCCCCATCAGAGCTCGCCCTGCAGACCGCGTATCCCAAGCAGGCCCGCGCGATGGATAAGTCTGACATTCGCGAGTTTCGCCGGTGGCACCGTGCGGCGGCGCGACGCTCGCGTGAGGCGGGTTTCGATATTGTTTATATCTATGCCGGTCATCACATGACCCTGCCGCATCACTTTCTGTTGCCGCAGTTCAACGACCGGACCGATGAATATGGCGGTTCGTTGGAAAACCGGGTGCGCCTGACCCGAGAGCTACTGGAAGAAACCAAAGAAGAGGTCGGCGATGATTGTGCCATCGCCCTTCGGTTCGCGGTCGACGAAATGCTGGGGCCCGACGGGATGCAGGCGCAGGAAGAAGGCCGGGCCGTTGTTGAACTGCTGGCAGAACTGCCGGATCTCTGGGACGTCAACGTCGCGAATTGGAGCAATGACTCTGCGACAACCCGTTTTGAACCCCGCGACGGTTTTCAAACCTCGTATATCGAGTTCGTCAAACAGGTCACGTCCAAGCCGGTTGTTGGTGTCGGGCGCTTTACGTCTCCGGACCTGATGGTGTCGCTGGTCAAGAAAGGTATCCTTGATTTCATCGGGGCGGCACGACCGTCCATTGCCGATCCGTTTCTTCCCAACAAAATCAAGGAAGGTCGCATCGAAGAAATCCGCGAGTGCATTGGATGCAATATCTGCGTTTCAGCGGATTCCTTGGGAGTGCCCATCCGGTGTACTCAGAACCCGACTATGGGCGAAGAGTGGCGGCGTGGTTGGCATCCTGAAATCATTGAGCGCCGGGGAAAAGAGGAAGCCGCGCTTGTTGTTGGCAGCGGGCCAGCCGGGCTGGAATGCGCCATGCAACTGGCGCGTCGTGGCTACGACGTAACTCTGGCCGAAGCAAAGCAAGAGCTTGGCGGCCGCGTATTGCAGGAGTCCGGCCTGACCGGCCTGTCTGCCTGGAAACGCGTGGCAGATCACAGGATCTACGACCTGCAACAACGCGGGAACGTTCAACTGTTCACCGACAGCCGCTTGTCGGCGAATGAGGTTGTTGAGCTAGGCATTCCCAACGTCTTTCTGGCAACCGGTTCAACTTGGCGGCGGGATGGTCGCGGGAAATCCGCATTTCGCGGCATAGCAATAGAGGCTGGCACCCGGGTTTTCACTCCGGACGACATCATGTCAGGGCAGGTGCCGCAGGGCGGTCCTGTTCTGATCTATGACGATGATCAGGCCTATCTTGGTGGCGTGCTGGCGGATCATCTGGCTCAGGCCGGGCGTGAGGTTGTCTTTGTGACCCCGGCCTCGATGGTTTCGCCATTTACCGAATTGACGTTGGAACAGATCAAAGTTCAGCGCAGTCTGTTGGAAAAGGGCGTTCGATTGGTTCTGTCCAAGACCTTGGCCAGCATCGCGCCCGGTCAGGCAAAAGTACAATGCGCCTATACCGGCCGAGAACAATCCATCGAATGCAGTTCTGTGGTTTTGATCACGCAGCGAACGCGAGAAACCGGCCTCTATGATGAACTTCGTGGTTTGACCGACAGCCCGATGACAAAGCTGGAACTGATCGGCGACGCGGCAAACCCCGGTTTGATCGCGGACGCTGTATTCTCGGGTCACATGGCTGCCAGGAATTTCGAACGCGACGCGGGCGACATCGACCGCGAGTATTTCCGCCGGGAAATCGTTTCCCTTGAAGCTGAATGAGGTGCGCCATGCCAAAAGATGACTTGCAAGTAATGCGCGAACTGATGGAGGCGCAGCGGGAAGGGTTCGCCTTGCCGCGCCATTTCTATACCTCTCAGGCGGTTTATGACAACGACATCAGTACGTTCTGGAACCGCAACTGGATCTGGGTCGGGCATGTCAGCCAGATCGCTGAACCGGGTGACTATTTCCTGTTCGATTACGGCCCCGAGTCCGTGATCATCGTTCGGGATCGCGAGGGCGAGGTGCGCGCGCATCTGAATGTCTGCCGTCACCGGGGATCGCGGGTTTGCATTGAACAGAAAGGCAAGGCGCGCAGTTTCATTTGCCCCTATCACGCGTGGACCTTCGACCTGAACGGCAAGCTGCGAAACGGGCGATCAATGGGCCCGGACTTTGATCCCGGCCAGTACGGGTTGTTCCCGGTTCAGGTGAAGATTTTCCAGGGCCTGATTTTTGTCTGTGTCGCTGAAGACGCCCCGCCTTTGGATGCAGCGCTGGAAAGGCTGACCCCGCTTTCAAAGCCATTCGACCTAGAGAACCTGAAGGTCGCGCATGAAGCCTCATATCCGGTTCCGGCAAATTGGAAGCTGGCCTTGGAGAACTATCTGGAATGCTATCACTGCGCACCATCCCACCAGGATTATTCCCGCAGCCATTCCCTGAAAGACCCGGCGCAAGTTCTGGAATTCAGCGGGGCACTTCACGAGCGGATGGAAGAAGCCGGAATTCCCGCTGAACAACTGGACCTCACCGGGGAAAATGCAGTTGCGCCCGGCGCAGATGTCTATTGGCGGCGCTACCCGCTGTTCCCCGGCTACATGACGGGCAGCAAGGATGGCGCGCCTCTGGCGCCACCCTTGGGTGATCTGAAAACTCACGATGGCGGCGCCACCGATCTGGGGGTTGGGATGCTCAACTACTTCCTCGTCTACGCAGATCACGTAGTTGGTTATCGGTTCGTCCCACGCGCCCTTCAGGAAACGGACATTCAGATCGTCTGGTACGTGCGCGGCGACGCTGAAGAAGGTCGCGACTATGACAAGGATGCACTGACATGGCTTTGGCATGTCACGTCGCTCGATGACGAACGGATCATCCGCCACAATCAGGAAGGCGTGAATTCACACCATTTCGTCCCGGGGCCGCTGTCCGAGATGGAATGGAGCATTCCCGGCTTCTATCGCAACTACTTCAGCATGATCTGAGACGCGCAAAATTCGGAGAAGAACGATGACAGAAATTACGCAGCGCAGATCACGACGGCGCGGGGGCGGGCGTGAAGCACGCGCGGCCGTACGGACCAGCAATACCGCCTCGCAGGCAATCTGGCCCGGCATCCCCGGTGGCCGATACAAGCCGCTGTCAGACGCCGATATGGCACGAATCCACGAAGCCGCGCTCGGCATTCTGGAACGCACAGGCGTCGGCGATCCCACGCAGGAAGTCCTTGATCTTGTGCTGCCCAAGGGGGCGACAGTGAACGAGCACGGCAGGCTGTGCTTTCCGCGCGCCCTGATAGAGGACCTGTTGGCCAAGGCCGCCAGTGAATTCTATGTCCACGCACGCGGATCGCGGGCCGGCAAGGACGACATGCATTGCACCAAGGACAAGGTGTACTACGCAAACTCCGGCACCGCTGTGACAACGTTTGACGCCGAAACGCGCAGCTACCGGCCATCAACCCTCAAGGATATTTATGATTTCACCCGTCTGGTGGATCGGCTCGACAATATTCACATGACCGGCGACACGGTTCTGGCAACGGATGTTCCGCAGGATTACGAGCATGACATGAGCATGCTCTATGCCATCCTGGCGGGTAGCGAAAAACCGTCCTGCCTGACCTTCCGCACGCGCGAGCATATTCAGGACGCGATCCATCTGTTCGATCTGGCTTCGGGCGGGGAGGGCAAGTTCCTTGAAAAGCCCTCAGTCATCTTTGGTGGCTGCCCAATCGTTTCTCCCCTTCGCTTTGGGCGGGATAATCTGGAGATCCTGATCGATACCGCGAAAATGGGTCTCGTTTGCGATCTTGCAGTTCCGCCGCAAGCCGGGGCGACATCACCCGCGCCGCTGGCGGGGACCTTGGCGCAGGCGGTGGCCGAGACCCTGTCATGCGTCGCCATTGCCAACCTGCTCAACCCGGGCACACCGGTCGTCTTCGCGGCCTGGCCCTTCATCACCGACCTGCGCACCGGGTCGTTCACGGGCGGCAGCGGTGAACAGGCGCTGATTTCGGCCGCAGCCATTCAGATGGGCAATTTTTACAACCTGCCGACCAGCGTCGGATGTGGCATGACGGATTCCAAGATCCCCGACGCGCAATATGGTCTGGAAAAGGCGCTGACCTTCGCCTTGGCGGCCCATGCCGGGGCCAACCGGCTCTGCGAATTTGGCGGGATGGTCGGCAGCCTGATGGGGTGCAGCTTCGAGTCCATGGTCATCGACAATGAGGCCGCCGGAATGATCTCGCGAACGCTCCGTGGAATTGAAGTGAGCGACGAGACGCTTTCCGTCGACGTCATCCATGAATGCGCGATTGACCCCGGCCACTTCCTCGGCAACGCGCAGACCTTGCAATACATGGAGACCGAATATGTCTATCCGACCCTGTTAGACCGGGAACTGACCGACACATGGGAAAAAGCCGGGCGTCAGGACATGTTTGAACGCAGCCGCTCGGTGGTGGATGACATTCTGTCCAATCACTACCCGAACTACTTTGGCAGCAAGGCCGATGCGGAAGTGCGTTCGAGGTTCCCGATCAAACTGCCGCCCGAGGCGATGCGGGCGGGGTGAACTCTGCGGTTAACAGCAAAGGCATCGCAACGTGCAGGATTGCGATGCCGCGCTGTTGTAGTGCCTAAGTCCAAAACGCGCCCTTGTGCGTCAGGTCTTTGATTGCCAGACGGCCTCCAATTTCAAGAAGGCCGAACGCCTGGTTCAACTCGCCTACTGACTTGCCAAATCCAACCACCCTTCTTCGGGTTCTGAAACCGCTAGGCAAGGCAATCATGAACCCGTCGGCCCCTCCGCTTGCGTCTCGTGGTTCAAGCGGCGCAGATCATTTATCATTGCTTTGGCCAGCGAGATGCACATGAGCAGCAACACTACGCTGAACGGTAGCGCGCCAATGATCATCGAATTGGTCAAAGCCTCTAACCCGCCGCCACCGGCAATCAGCAAGGTTCCAATGACAAGCGTCAGCAGCGCGCCCCAGATAACGCGATGAAGCAAACCGGTGTCTTCAGACCCACCGGACATGATCGTGTTCATCACGAGAATGCCGGAGTCGGCGGACGTGACGAGGAAGGTCATGGTCAACACCACACACATGACGCTCATGATGATGAGGAAGTCGCCCGAAATCATTTCCCCCAAGGTGACAAACAGTGTCGCTGTTGTTGATGCGGCAAGGATTGACCCGTTGGCGTCCCCATTCAGCTCCATATCGATAGCGGCCCCACCCAGAATGGCCATCCAGGCGAAGCACACAAGGGACGGAGCAATAACCGCGCCAAGGATGAATTCGCGCACCGTGCGCCCCTTCGAGATACGCGCCAGAAAAAGACCCACGAAAGGCGAGAACGCGATCCACCACGCCCAATAGAAGGTCGTCCATCCGGCCTGCCATTCAAACAAGCGCCCCTGTGTGCCCGCGTCATAAGCCGCAGTCTTGGTTGCGTCGGAAAGATTGGCGGTATCGTTTCTCAACCCTTCCAGGAAGGCAGCTTTTGTACCCCAGGCATCTGTTGCGCCCGCAAACAGCTCTTCGACAAAGGGAGCCGCCTCGGCCGGCAGTACGGACGCGTACTCGATCTCCGATATTGGGCGATAAGCCTGAAAACTCAGCGAGATGAAGTTCTTGACGTAGTCGACCAGCGCCGTTGCATAAGTCGTTGCGGCAAACGCAAACGAGCCAAAAACAATGAACACTGCCAGCAATACCAGGGACAACAGCAGGTTGATGTTCGACAGGTATTTGACGCCGCGCCCCACACCAGAAACGGCCGAGAGTGTCGACATCATCATGACCAGAACCAGCGCCGTGATCAGTCCGGCGGTCGACGGCTTCATTGCGGTCGGCGCACTTTCCACAAGCCAATTCGCGCCGGTAATCAGAAACGCGCCATCGACCAGTTGAGAAACGCCATAACCGATCGTCACAGCCACGCCGAGTATCGTCGCCACGACGCCGAGTATATCGATCACATGGCCTGCAATTCCGTTGGAGTATTCTCCGAGCAACGGTGTCAGCGCCGTCCGAATTGTCAGCGGCATGCCCCGGGTATTGGCGTAGTAAGCAAGGCTCAGGCCGGTGACCACGTAAATTGCCCAAGCGTGAAAGCCGGTGTGCAAAAACGTATAGCGGTAAGCGCCTTCAATTGCCTCCTCACTTTTTGGAGCAACTTGCCCGGAAACGGTCAGTGGATTTGTCTCCCACAAACCCAGTGGTTCAGCGGTTGCGTAGACCATAAGACCCACGCCGAGACCCGCGCCAAACATCATCGAAAACCATGAAAAGTTTGAAAATTCCGGCGTCTCAACTTCTGCCCCAAGCCGCATTCGCCCGGTCGCCGGAACAAGCGCAACAAGAAAAAGGAAGAATACAAACAGACCGACCGAAATGTTGTAAAAGGCGTTGAATTCGGCCAGCAACCCTGACTTCCAAGAACGCAACGTGTCGTTTGCAGATAGCGGCCAAACCAACGCCCACAGGACCAGCAGCGAAACCGAGAATTTGCTGAACAGCGCAATCGGCAGGTTATATCCTTTGTAAAACCCGGTCCGCTGCGTTTCTATTTTGAGGTCTGTGAAGGGGTCCTCAAGCGCCATATTCTAACGGTCTCACATAGGTTGACTGTTTCACTTATGGCGCCGCAGCGCTAATCCCTTTGCAAGAACGCGCGACGCTTTCGACAACCAAAGAATAGACCCGAACAACAACTGGTTTCCACCTTCACGTTTTCTGGTTGGTCAGATGTCTCACAGAAAGTCTCGGTAATTCTGTTGGTTGGGTATTGTGCCAAACATCCTGGTGTTGATCGTGGCAGGTTCCGGGTGGCGCAGTTTTTTGTGTTGGTTCATCAGTTGCACGCAGCGTGCCGTTGTCAGCTTGGCGTGTGTGAACACACGCGGCCAAACTCCAATCTGAAATGACCATTGGGGATCAAATCAAACGCCATGGGAAGGCGGAACGTGTACGCCTCATAATCAAATCGATCGGGTGCGTAACAAACCCGCTCGGTTCAGGCCGCCATGTGCCATAATATCTCGGACCACAGTCACTCAGATGCGATAAACACATTGGATACCAAGCTCGCCACTACGATTATCGCCGATATCTCGGACAGCACTCCGTTCTATGAGTCGATGGAGGATGATCAGGCGCGGAAGCTGATACAATTCGAGATCGACCGACTGCGCGAAGTGACAAGAAAATTTGGCGGAATTGACGTGGGGCAGAAAGGGGATGACGTCCTTTGCTACTTCTTTGATCACGCCGCCGCCGTTCATGCGGCGCTTGAGATGGTCAGCAAGCCCCCGGGAACGGTGCTGTCCGTTCATGCAGGGGTCCACAAGGGCCCCATCGTCATTGCCGAGAATGATATATTCGGCGAAACCGTAAACCTGACGGCGCGGCTGGCGGCGGCGGCCAACCCGGGCGAGGCCTGTCTGAGCGAAACCGTTGTGACCGGATTGCGATCGAACATCCGAAAGCAGTTGATCCCGATTGGAGCGCTGCGCCTGAAAGGCGTCAGCGATCCGGTCAGGGCTTATTCCCTGGTTGCAGCTACAGACGGTCTGAGTACGGTCATGCATTCGCCAACCCGATCCGGCGATGTTCCGCTGGGACAACAGGGCGAGAGTTTCACGCTTGTGCTGTATCACGACGACCAGTCCTGGAGGTGCAGGGACGGCGAAGAGCTTAGCATCGGAAGGTCCAACCAGTGCGACGTGATATTGCCTCAGCCCTGGGTTTCGCGGCTGCATGCCGTATTCAGCGTCAAAAGCGGCAAGCTTACGCTGACCGACCGAAGTTCGTCCGGAACCTTTGTTCAGATCGAAAACGCAAGGGAAATCCAGCTGAAGCGAGAGACCGTCATGCTGGCTGACAGCGGGCTGATATCGCCGGCGCTACCTGTCCTGCACGCCGATGCGCGCCCGTTGGAGTTTGAAATCGTCCGCCGCTGAATATGATCTGTGTACCGTATTCCCGCTTCTGTGGCGAAAGTCTCAGAAGGAGACCTGCATTTATGTTAGGATCGGCGCGAAAGGTTGTTCTCAGCAAACTTCAGGAGGGAAAGATGTCATTGAATTCTTCTGGAAACCAAGTGCGCCGGGGCTGTCTTATCTTTGGGGCGATCACCTTGTTCGGCAGCATGACCGCCTATGCGCAGTCCACGATGCCCAACGCCTGCCCGGTGGACGGGTGCGAGGTTCAGATTGTTTCGGTCGAAAAAAACGGTGAAGAACTGGTGGTTACCTACGAGGCGAATTTCACGCCTGATGTGTCAAAGAACCACTTTCACGCCTGGTGGGGTGACAGCTATTCGGTCGGACAGGTTGGCCGCAATGCCCAGAGCGATTTCAACGTTGAACAGGGCCGCTGGCACCGGCATGATGAATACCCGAGCTATGTCACCAAAGAGGCGGCTTCCACGGCAGCGCGCGACGGAGGCACGATGATGTGCGTGACTGCCGGCGATCGGGACCACAATATCCTGGATGCGACCAAGTTCCATTGCGTTGACGTGAAAGAGCACCTCTAAGACGCAGACCGCAACATGAGTTTTCCTGCGTTCATTGGCCGGTATGCCGTCGAAAGGGAAATAGCCAGCGGAGGTTTTGCGGCAGTTGTCCTCGCGCGGGATGAGGAACTGGAGGTTCCTGTAACCCTCAAGATCCTCCATTCGAATCTGGCCGCCAATGAAAGCGTCATAGCGCATTTTCTTGAGGAGGCGCGCTTGCTGCGGCGCATCCGGTCACCGCGCGTCGTGTCGGTTCATGACGTAGGGCGGCTGGAAGACGGTCGTCCTTATTTCGTTATGGATTATGCGGACCGTGGGACTCTGGCCGAGCGGCTTAAGCAATTGGACCCCGCCGTGCTGGCAAGGCGCGAGGGTCTGGGCACTCTGATCGATGCACTGGCGGATGGCTTATCGGCGGTTCACGAGGCGAATGTCGTTCATCGTGATGTCAAACCCGCGAATGTTTTGCTGCAAAGGGTCAAACGCAGCAGGGACAACGGCAACTCAGCCTCGCTTGACGCACTGGTAGAGCCGGACGAACGCGTCTTTTTAGCCGATCTCGGCATCGCCAAGGATCTTGCGATCGATGTGACCGGCGCGACCATGATGGCCGGCACCCCGTTGTATCAGGCCCCGGAACAGGCTGAACATGGGCATCCTGTCACGCCGATGACGGATATCTATTCCGCCAGCGCGTTGATGTGGCATGTCTTGACCGGCAGGCCCCCACCGCCGTTCCATCATGTTTCTGAACATATCTCCGGGCTGCCGGACATGTGGCGCGACTGCATTGAACACGGCATGGCGATGGACCCCGAAGCCCGGTTTCAGGAAATGTTATCCTGGCGCAGTGCAATGAACGATGCGCTGGATCGCGACCGGCGCGAGGCTGCATCCGAAGCTGTAACCCAGATTTCGGAAAGCCGGGTGGAATGCCCCTATAAAGGGCTTGCTGCCTTTCAGCCCGAAGATTCTGGTTACTTCTTCGGGCGAGAGGATCTGGTCGAGGACCTCGTCAGCCGGCTACAAAAAAGTCGCATTCTGGTGTTGGGCGGTTCGTCAGGCAGTGGCAAATCCTCGGTCCTGCGGGCTGGTCTTCTGCCGGCGGTTGCTGCAAATGCGATATCGGGCAGTGAAAACTGGCGGGTTTGCATCTTTACGCCAGGTCGGGATCCGATGACTGATCTGTACTTTCAGCTGATCGGGGACAACTCGCATCTGACGGCCCAGATTTCCCTGAACGACTTTATCGCCTATCCCAGCGCCGCGCGCCGTCTAGCAACCGCCAACAAGGGCGAGCTACTGATTTGTATCGACCAGTTTGAAGAACTGTTCACGCTGGTCACGCAAGAGCGCAGAGGCAAGTTCATCGAAGCCCTGTCGGCGATGACCGATCCAGCCGACAGCCGCGTGCGCATCGTGCTGACAATTCGGGCGGACTTCTATGCGTCTTGCGCTGAAATCCCTTGGCTTGCAGATCGCATTTCCGAGAACCAGTTGCTGGTCGGCCCCATGACGCGCCCCGAGTTGCGCAGGGCGATCAGCGAACCTGCGCGCGCGGCCGGGTTGCATATGGACAGATCTCTGATCGACGCCATTGTTGATGAGGCCGGGCGAGAGGCCGGTTCGCTGCCACTGGTGGCGCATTCTCTCTATGAAACGTGGAGCAGGCGTAAAGGCGCGGTTATGTCACTGGACGGCTATCGGCAGGCTGGCGGGGTTGCGGGCGCGATCAGCCAGACGGCCGAGACGCTTTATTCGAGCAGTTTTGACAAGAAACAGCAGGCGGCAACGCAACGGCTGTTTCTGCGTTTGGTCACTCCGGGCGAAGGCACACCCGATACGCGCCGGTTGCTGCCGATAGACGATGTCGAGCGTGACATTGACCCGGACACGACGCGGCGGGTTGTCGAGGCTTTGACGGATGCGCGGCTTTTGACGGTGGATGAAAAATCCGTGCAGATCGCGCATGAAGCGCTGCTTCGTACCTGGCCACGGTTGGATTCGTGGATCGAGGACAGCCGCGACGATCTGCGCATGCGCCAAAGGATTCAGCACGACGCGGCAAAGTGGCAGGCGGAAGACCGAGAACCGGATCTGCTGTATCGCGGAACCCGGCTGCTGGCTTCGCTGGAATGGTCCGAATGCCATGAAAACGTGCTGGGCAGTCAGGAACGCGATTTTCTGGACGCGGCGCGGGAGGCGCGCGAACGGGCTCTGGCCGTCTCCAACCAGCGCAGGATGCGGCGGCGGCGCATCAACCAGATTGCGGTGGGCGCTCTTGCCTTGCTCGCCGCAGGCGCGACGTCAGCTTCATTTCTGGCGCTTCGCGCCTCGCAGCTTGCGGAAAGCAACCGTGAGATGGCCGTTGCGGCCACCGCCGAAGCCAACGAGCGGTTTGCCCGCGCGCTGGGTGCGGCCGCGAACGGCTTGTCGCAAACCGATCCGCTGCTAGCCCTTTCCCTAAGCGCCGAGGCCATCGCCCGCGCCAAATCCGCCGGTTCCACGTCCGAGGCGCGAACCGCAATGCTGATGGCGCGGCAGCAACTGGAAAAACCCGGCCTGATCCCGTTGGGCAGCCCGCTGACAGTTGGCGATGCTCAGACCATGGCCTTTGACCCTTCGGGCCTGAGAGTTGCCGTGGGGCTGCGCGACGGGCGTATTATCATTCACAGTTCCAGCGCAGACGAGGGTGTTCTGGCGGAACTGGTGGGGCATTCGGGTGGTATCAGAGACCTCGCTTTTTCACCCGACGGAACGTTACTTGTTTCTGCGGCGACTGATGGGGATGTCCGCCTGTGGAATGTCATCCCGTCCCGGACCGGCCCGGTCACGACACTGTTTTCCGGCGATGACGTGGCATTTGGCGTGGCTTTCGACGCAAGCGGCCAGCGGGTCGCCTCGGCCACCGGCGACGGCACCGTCCGGCTGTGGGATGTCTTGACCGGGATGCAGATCGGCGCTCCGCTGGCGAAAATGCCACTGGGGTTCAAAAGGGTGGCGTTTTCGCCTGTGTCCGACGGGTTGGTCGCGGGAAATGTGGATGGTGCCATTTTCGGCTGGGTTGACCAGGAATGCGCCCCGGCGTTTCTGCCCATCCCGGGCGGCCCGCTTGGACCTGATCCGGATCATCTGTCCTTTGACAGCACAGGAAGTTCCTTCGCGGTATCCCACACCAACGGCAAGGTTTCGACGATCGGGTTTCCGCAAGGCGCGCCGATCATCGAACGGTTCCCGGATGCGGGACCCATTGTTGCAGCAACTTTCTCGGGTCCTGAAAACGTTTTGATAGGTGCCAGTGCCGATGGAACACTGCGCATGGAAAGTGCAGCCCTGTCGCCCTTGGGTGACGTGGTGCAGGCGCACAGTCAGAGTATCGTGGATATCGGAGTGGCGCGCGAATCGCCGGTGATGGCGACATTAGGCCGGGATCAGCAGATTCGTCTGTGGCGGGTCAACCCGGAACCTGGCGATGGTGATATGCTGGCCTTGCCGGACGGGACGAAAGCGCTGGGGGTAGCGTACAGCCCGAATGGCACGTCTATTGCCGTGGGCGACGACAACGGCAATGTCTGGATCTGGCATGTCGGGTCGGCGATGAAACCCATGTTGCTAAGGGGGCACGGCAATCAGGTCTGGGCCGCGGCGTTTTCAGCTGATGGCCAAATGCTTGTGACAGGTGACAGAGACGGCGACATTCGTGTCTGGGATACTGCGACCATGCAGTCAAAGCAGCGTTTTAACCTGGGCAAAACGCCGGTCTGGTCGGTAGCGGCTGCGGGACCTTCTGCGTTCTTCGCGGCAACTGGGTCCGGACTGTTTCGCTTGGATGTGTCTGAGAGCATCGCTGTCAACCCGGTTGAACCGGGCGAAATCGCCCTGAACCGCGTTGCGGTTTCGCCCGACGAAACCCGCGTTGCTGCCGCGTCACCGGACGGAAAACTCTACATCTGGACGACGGCTAATAATCAGTTGGAACGGGTTATCGAAGCGGATGATAATACCGTGTGGAGCGTTGCTTTCAGTGCCGACAGCGCGCGAATCGCATCCGCCTCGAGCGACGAGGTGGTCAAGATCTGGGACGTGCAAACCGGCGCTGAACTGGCGTCATTTGGTGGCCATAAGGGCGGCGCGACCGATCTTGCCTTTCTGGCGGATGGTGCAACATTGGTCGCCATCGACAGATCCGGTGAGCTTCATTGGTGGGATACGGTTGCCAATTGGCGGCTCATGCCTGTCCAAAGGGTACATAAGGGACCAAGCTGGCGTATCGCTCTGGCGCCCGGCGGCCAGACCTTTGCGACATCGGGTGAAGAGGGAACCGTCCGTATCTGGGACAGGCTGAGCCTGGAGATTGCCTGTGCGCTGGGCGGCCCGACTTTCGACAAAAGGCGCAGAGGACAGTATCTGGGCAGCGCGGAACCATCGACAAGTTGCGATCGACCGGAGCGTTAGCACGCGTCTGGCGGCTCACTTTCTTCAAAACGCCCGATGTAGTAGTCTGCGCCAATGGGAAGAAGGAGGCCGCTGCAATGGACTACTACGACCTTGGAAATTACTCCCGGCCGGTTTCGACCACGTCAAACGAGGCGCAACTTTGGTTCGACCGGGGCCTGGCCTGGACGTATGCCTACAATCACGAAGAAGCAATCGCGTGTTTTCGTAAAGCCGTGGGCGCTGATCCCGGTTGCGCCATGGCACATTGGGGCATCGCCTATTGCATCGGCCCCAACTACAACAAACCCTGGGAGGCTTTCGAGGAAGAGGAAAAGCCTGACTGCATCGATGTGGCCGGTGCCTCGGTCAAGACCGCCATGGGGTTGCTGGATGATGTTACTCCGGCCGAACGAGCCCTGATTGAAGCGTTGTCGGTGCGCTATCCCGAGACGGCAGAGATTGCGGACTTTGCGCCTTGGAATGACGCCTTTGCCAATGCCATGCGCGAGGTCCATGCAAAACACCCAAACGATTCGGATATCTGCGCGATTTTTGCCGAGGCGATCATGAACCGCACACCCTGGCAGCTTTGGGATTTGCCGACAGGACAACCGGCCGAGGGTGCAGACACCGAAGAGGCCATCGCCGTTCTCGACAAGGCATTCGAAACGCTTCCGGGTGCCTGGGCACATGCCGGGCTGTTGCACATGTATATTCACCTTATGGAGATGTCCCCGCACCCCGAGCGGGCATTGCGCCATGGCGATGCGCTGAGCACTTTGGTGCCTGATGCGGGCCATCTGTTGCATATGCCGACCCACGTGGACGTGCTTTGCGGGGATTACATGAATGTGGTGCTGCGCAACGAAGCGGCAATTGTGGCGGACCGGAAGTTTCTGAAACGCGAGGGTGCGGACAATTTCTATTCGGTCTACCGGTGTCACAACTACCATTTTAAAATCTACGGCGCGATGTTTCTGGGTCAGCCCACTGCGGCGCTGGAAGCGGCCGATGAACTGATTGCGACCCTGCCGTCAGAAACACTGCGCCCGATGGCAGACTGGTTCGAGGGTTTCATCCCGATGAAACAGCACGTGTTGATCCGGTTCGGGCGATGGCAGGATATTCTGGATCAGTCCTTGCCCGACGATGAAGAGCTGTACAGCGTCACGCGCGCTATGATGCGCTACGCGCGAACAGTGGCGTTGGCCAATACTCAGCGTCTGGACGAGGCGGAAACGGAACGAGACCTGTTCTATCAGGCGCTGGATCGGGTGCCGGACAGCCGGATGCTGTTCAACAACACCTGCCGCGATATCCTGAAGGTGGCCGAACAGATGATGCTGGGCGAGCTGGCCTATCATCAGGGTCAGTTTGAAACGGCCTTTGAACACCTGCGCAAATCGGTCGGGATCGACGATAACCTGCCATATGACGAGCCGTGGGGCTGGATGCAGCCGACCCGCCATGCGCTGGGCGCGCTGTTACTTGAACAGGGGCAGGTCGAAGAAGCCGAGGCGGTTTATCGTGCCGATCTGGGGCTTGATGCAACGCTCAGCCGGGCCTGTCAGCATCCGGGCAATGTTTGGAGCCTGCACGGTTTGCATGAATGTCTGACGCGGCGTGGTGAAACGGTGGAGGCAGCGCATATCAAGCTGCAACTCGACAAGGCGGTTGCGCGTGCGGACGTTCCGATCCGCGCGTCCTGCTACTGTCGTCAGAAAAACCTGGCCGCCGCGTAAGAACCTCGGTGTCGAAGGTGTGGGGCAAACCGGCCCCACACTGCTGACGGACTTAGCCTTGTTCTATGACTTTGCGCGCCACCCGGAAACACTCCAGCGCCTGCGGTACGCCGCAATAAATGCCGATTACGTGAATGATTGCCCGAATCTCTTCGGTGGTGACACCGTTGTTGATGGCACCCCGGCAGTGGATTTCCCATTCATGCATCTTGCCGAGCGCGCCGATCATTGAGAGGTTCATCATCGAACGCGTCTTTGCGTCGATGACGTCATCACCCCAACCGAACCCCCAGCACCACGCGGTCATGGCTTCCTGAAAAGGGCGGGTTAAATCGTCGGCGGCTGCCAGATTTTTCTCGACATATTCAGCGCCCAGCGTTGCTTTTCGCTGTTCCAGTCCTATCAGAAAAAGGTCTTCGTCAAAGATGTTCGCCATTCGGAACCTCCGGTTGGTTTGGGTGAATTCAGGACTTCAGGCGATGCCTGTACAGGTGATCATAATGCGGCTTCATCCGGCGATGAACCTGCCGGACCCTTTCGGGTGCATCTTCGATCGAGATGTGCTTGCGTGGCTGTGGCGCAAGGCCGGTGGAGTTGGCCAGATTGGCGTGAAACGATCCGCCATCCCACCAGCTATGGGCAGACGGATCGCCGCCAGCCTCCCAGGTCAGAGCGTCTTCAATGAATGGTATGCCTATGGAATCGCAAAACTTTTGCGTCATGCTGTGCGGATCTTCCAGCAAGTCGTCGCTGTCGATCACGGGCGGCGGGGTGCCGTTTAGCGCTGTCAGCAGATCAAAAAGGGCGCGTTGTTCGGGGAAGCCGACTTCGCCTTCGGCAAAGTCCGGCCATTGCCGGTACATGGAAGTGATCGTTTTAGCAGGATCGCGGATCAGGAAAGCGTGAGTGAAATGAGACAGCAGCTCAGCATCCCACATGTGGTTGATATAATGCGGAAAATCCTTGAGGAACACCGGCCCCTTGCGGGCGCGCGCCCGGACGTCTTCCCAGACACTTTCAAGGGTCAGGCCCGGCGTGGTCTTTTCGCCCGGCCGAAAGCGATGCCAAAGCGGTTCTTCGCCCTGATACCACGCTTCACCAAAGGGTTCGTGCAGGCAATCGAGATCGCCGCGCTGGCGCATCATCCACTCGAAGGCCGTCGAGGTTGACCGGGGTACAGCCCAGAGCGCGAAGATTTGGTGCATTTGAACGACCTTTCGACTGCCATTCTTGTCTTTGTACAAGGCAAAATCCCGGCTACAGACGCCGCAGAAGCTGCCCGTGAGGTGTTTGGGGTGCGATGCCAAGCGATTTGAAGATGCGCCAGTACAGCGCGATGTCGTGGCCGATCACGGGCTTGCCGATTGCGGCCTCGAGATCATCGGCCAGATGCAAGGGACGTTGCGGAAGACCGCCCGGACCGGTTCGGAAATTGCACATGCCGTTGATCAGGATCGCGTCGGCCTTCGGGGCTTTGTCGGCAACATATTCGAAACTGCGGCGGGCCAGATCGCCGTCGAACACCCAGCGATGACTGTTGACCTCTTCCTGGCTGGAAAACCAACCCTGATCGTGAAAATTGCCGGCCCAGACCACGTCAAACCCGGCCTCGCGCAGGAAGCCGACGGTGCCCTGCCACCATTCGGGCCAGTGATAGGCCGCGTTAAGGGCGACCTTCTCGATGTTCATGTCCCGAAGCGCTTCGACCATGGCATAGCCTGCCATGTGAAACTCCGTGCCGTGTTTGTCGGACAAATCAGCACAGTGCTGCCGCACCCCGTCGACGCCCAGCCCGCAGGCATGGACCCAGTTCGACCCGACCTGACCGCAGACATCCACGCCATTGCGTGACATGCAATGCACGAAATCTTCGAGCATGCCAAAGTTCTTTTTCCGCTGATCCAGCCCGTGGACGTAATCCGGGACATGCAGCATCCAGCCATGCACGCCGACGGTTTCGGGGCACATGCGCAGGAAGTCCGATGGCGCGGCATCGAAATCGAACGGCGGAGAGGAGAAGCCGACCTGATAAGGAAAAAGCTTGTGTTCAGGCCGCCATTCTCCGGGCATCAGCATAATCGGCCTGTCCTTTCGAAGGCTGAGAAAACTCGACGCATTCCTTGGGACAAAGGCACCGGCGTCATTCGACGGCCTCGCGCATCCATTGTTGCAATTTGGCGATCGAATGTTCCGACATCACGCCGCAACCCGGGTCCAGCACCAGCGGGCCGGGACGATAGCCGCGCGACTTGAGCCCGCGGTGCACGGATTCGACAAGGCGGATGTCTTCCTCGACCGTTGTTTCACGATCCTGTACGGCCAGTTGCCGGATCACCGCGCTTTCCGACCCGCCTTCGGTGTACCAGCCCCGCCAGACGGTGCAGTGATCGGCATCGTTGGCGCGCCAGTGATAGGTGTTCAGCACGTTGCCCGGGTAGCACTGGAACGAGAACATTGGCCACAGAAACCATGACTGGTAATCGCCCGCATGCGGTACTGACAGGTCAATAGGGTAGGTCATCTTTTCCAGGCTCTGACATTCGGTCGTGTGACGCAGCACATAGCCGCCGCATGCGTCGGGTTGAATGTCATAGGTCTCGGGCTTGACCACGCCTTCGGCAAAGGTCGGGTGATTGGTCGGGCAGTGGTAGCATTCCGAGTAATTCTCGATACTGACCTTCCAGTTGCAGTTTTCCGGAATTTCCACCCATTCCAGCGGTTCCAGATTGTCGATGTTCGGAACAAAGGCGCGGATTTCTTCGCGCACACCGGGATACCATTCATCCATAGGCGCGGCGTCATCATCGAGGTTGACGAAGATGAAACCGTTAAACACCTCGGTCCGGACAGAGGTCAGGCAGATGGCGCTGCGGTCAAAGCCGGGGACGGATTTGATGTTGGGACCGGCGCGCAGTTGGCCGGACAACTCGTAGGTCCAGGCGTGATAGGGGCAGACGACGACGCGCGTGTTGCCCGCGCCGGTGACCATCTCGTGCGCACGATGCTGGCAGACGTTGTAGAAGGTGCGGATTTCGCCATCGCGGCCGCGGATGCAGAACAGGCTTTGCCCGGCGATCTCGAAGGCGAAGTAATCCCCGGTCTCGCGGACCTGCGCGATGTGGCCCGCGAACTGCCACGTTCGGGCCAGCAGACCCTGCAACTCCTGCCCGAATATGGCGGGATCGGTATAGTATCGGGCGTCAAGGGAATGGGTCAGGGGGGCGTTCATTCGGGCTCCTCCGCGTAGAGGCCAAGTTGGTGTCTGCGTTGGTGAAACCGTTCCACCCGTTCAACGATCTCATCGCTGGACACCGCGATCACGAAGGACAGCAGCGTTTCCAGAAGCGCGATGGTTGAAACGGAGGACGGGAAGAACTGTGGTGTGTCGGCGGCGACGACAAAACCGTGATGTGCGTTCAGGATCACCGGGCTGGCCGGGCTGTCCGAGATGCCAACGACGGTCAGGCCTTGCTGGCGGGCCAGCTTGATCGCTTCGATCACCTCGGTCCGGTAGGGGCGGCAGGTGATCGCGATCAAAACGTCCTGTTCATCGGCCCAGGCCAGATCATCCACCGGGGTCGAGCCGGGTCGCGGGATGGCGTGGAACTGTTTCATCCCTGTCGAGGCCAGATAGGTGAAATTGCGCGCGTTCGAGTTGTTGACGCCGACGCCCAGCGTGAAGATCTGGCGGCTGTTCCAGATGTCTTCTGCGGCAGCTTTCAGCTTTGTGGCGTCGATACCGGCAAAGGTTTCTTCGATGTTGCGAATCGCGGCGCCGACCATATCGGCGTAAAGCCCGCCCAGTTCGCCCGACTTGCCAATGTCCTGCAACCAGCGGGCACGGTCGGGAAACGACACGCTGCCCTTGCGAATCGCTTCGCGGAAGGGCGCGCGGAAATCCTCGTACCCATCGAAGCCGACCTGACGCGCCATGCGGACAAAGGTGTTGGGCTTCACTTTTGCCGCTTCGGCAATCTCGCGCACGGTCGAGACCCCAACGTCGCTTGGGTTTTCCAGCACATAACGCGCGGCTTTCTGCGCCTCGGGGGTGAGGGCGTCCCACTCCTGACTCAGGCGGTTCAGAACGATTGATGATACATTTGTGTCATTCATGATTGACGATGGTACATTTGTGGAATTAGCCTGTCGAGCAGAAATGCGACTCGGGAAGAGGAAAAATCATGTCCGGGAATGAATTGCCGTCACAGGCCCGTGTGGTCATCGTCGGAGGCGGTGTTATGGGGGTCGGTCTGGCCTATCATCTGGCGCATGAAGGGTGGGGCGGTGATACCGTCCTGCTGGAGAAGGCTGAACTGACCAGCGGCAGCACCTGGCATGCGGCGGGCCAGATCACGCATTCGACCTCGAGCTTTGGGCTCGGCAAATGCGTGGACTACAACATCGGCCTGTATTCCGGCCAGCTGGAGGCTGAGACCGGCCAACCCGTCACATGGCATGGCTGCGGCTCGTTCCGGCTGGCCTATACCGAGGACGAGATGGACTGGTTGCGCCACACGTTGTCGGTGGGCCGGTCGCTGGGGTTCAACATCGAGCTGGTCGGCCCCGAGAAGGTCGCCGAGCTGCATCCGTTCTATAATCTCGAGGGCGTTCTGGGTGCGCTCTATACGCCAGATGACGGGCATGTGGATCCGACCAATGTAACAATGGCGATGGCGACCGGCGCGCGTCAGAAAGGCGTGCGAATCTTCCGCAATTGCCGCGCCACCAACATCACGCAGGCCGAAAATGGCGAGTGGGTGGTCGAGACCGAGTTGGGCGCAATCACCTGCGAGCATGTGGTGAACGCGGGCGGTACCTATGCCCGGCAGATGGGTGAATGGTCCGGTTTGCAACTGCCGATGACCTCGATGACCCACCATTACTTCGTGACCGAGCCGGTGCCGGAGTTCCAGAACCTGGATAAGGAGCTGCCGGTGATCCGCGATGACCGCAAGGTCTCGGGCTATATCCGGATGGAGCAGCAGCGCGGGCTGATCGGGATCTATGAGAAGGAAAACCCGAACTCGGTCTGGCACGATCATTGCCCTTGGGAATACGAGAACTGGCTGTTCGACGCGGATTACGACCGGGTGATGCCGTGGCTAGAGGAAAGCCTGAACCGGATGCCGATTTTTGCCGAGCTGGGTATTCAGCGCGATGTGCATGGGGCGATCTCGCATCCGCCGGATGGCAACCCTCTGATCGGGCCCGCGCCCGGTGTTCGGAACTACTGGTGTTGCTGCGGGACCCAGATCGGGATCGGCTGGGGGCCGGGTCTGACCCGCGAACTGGCGCGCTGGATGGTGCATGGCGCTGCTGATATTTCGATGCGCGAGTATGACCCGCGACGGTTTGGCAGCTATGCCAACAAGGACTGGCAGGTGATCAAGGCGGAAGAGGACTATTGCCTGCGTCACGAAGTACCCTTTCCGCATTTCAACCGTCTGGCGGGGCGCCCGATCAAGCCGTCCCCTTTGTATGAGTTGCTGAAATCCAAAGGCGCGGTGCACGAGGAGGTCTATGGTTTCGAACGCCCCCGCTGGTTCGCGCGGGACGGCGTGGAGCAGCGCGATCACTATTCCTTCCGCCGTACACCTGCCGATGACATGGTCGCGGCTGAAGTCAAAGCGGTACGCGAGAGCGTCGGCATCATGGATGTCACCGCCTTCACCAAGGTCGAGGTCTCGGGGCCGGATGCTTATGCCCTGCTGGACCGGCTGACCGCCAACCGGATGCCGCAGAAGGTCGGCTCGATCACGTTGACCCATATGTTGAACCGGCGAGGGCGGATCGAGTTGGAGACGACCATTGTCCGCATGGCCGAGGATCGGTTCTATCTGGTCTGCGCGGCGTTCTTCGAACAGCGCCTGCTGGATCATCTGGCGCAACAGCGCGCAGTTGAGGATGTGCAGATCACCGCATTGTCCGCAGACTGGTCGGCCCTGTCGCTGAACGGCCCCCGCTCGCGGGACGTGTTGGCGCGTTGCACCGACGCCGATCTGTCCAATGCCGGGTTCCGCTGGCTGTCCGCGCAGGAAATCACCATAGCGGGCCACAAGGTCTGGGCCTTCCGTATGTCCTATGCCGGTGAGTTGGGCTGGGAACTGCACATGCCCAACGCCGCCTGCCTGGATGTCTACAACGCGTTGTGGGTGGCAGGCGAGGCCCATGGCATCACCGATTATGGCAGCTTTGCCATGAACGTGATGCGGATGGAGAAGGCCTTCAAGGGCGCGGGTGAACTGACCAACGAGGTCACGTTGGCCGAGGCAGGCGTGCTGCGCTTTGCCCAGACGGACAAGGACTATCTGGGTAAGGACAAGACCCTGAACACTGACCTGCCCTGGGTGTGTGCATATCTCGAAATCGAGCCGGATGGTGTTGCGGATGGCCATGGTGGAGAAGCTGTGGTGCTGGACGGGCGTGTCGTGGGGTCGACTGCTTCGGTGGTCTATGGTCACACAGTCGGTAAGATCCTGGCCTTTGCCTATGTCAAACCCGACGCGGCCGCGCCCGGAACCGCAGTAGAGGTCGTGATCCACGGCAAGCCCCGCGCGGGCCGTATTCTTGGTCAGCCGGCCTATGACCCCGAAAGCCTGTTGCCCCGCACAGACGCAATAATGGAGACCGCGTGATGAGCCTGCCCGATACGATGAAAGCCATGGTCACGATGGGTCACGGCGGGCTGGAGCAGATGGTGCTGCACACGGACTGGCCGCGCCCGGACCCCGCCGCCGGAGAAGTTCTGATCAAGGTCGCCGCCTGCGGTCTGAACAACACTGACGTGAACACGCGATCCGGCTGGTACTCCAAAACCGTCTCTGAGGCGACCACCGGAGGTGCTTTCGAAGAAGTCAGTGAGGATGACCCGACATGGGGCGGCGCGCCGATCACCTTCCCCCGCATTCAAGGGGCCGATATCTGCGGTGAAATCGTGGCCGTCGGTGAAGGCGTTGACCCTGCCCGTATTGGCCAGCGTGTCATCACCGATGGCTGGTTGCGGGACCCTGCCGACCCGGAAAACATGGACAAAACCGGCTATTTCGGTTCGGAACGCGATGGCGGATTTGCCGAATACGCGACCACACTTGCGGTTAACGCTGTGCCGATCAACTCGGGCCTTTCGGATGCCGAATTGGCGACGTTCTCGTGTTCTTACTCCACCGCCGAAGGCATGCTGACCCGCGCCAACGTGACCGACAAAGACACCGTTCTGGTCCCCGGAGCCTCGGGCGGAGTTGGCGGTGCGCTGGTGCAACTGGCCAAACGCCGTGGCGCGCGGGTGATCGCAATGACATCCGAGGGGAAACACGCTGATGTCGCCGAGCTTGGCCCCGACATGATCCTGCCCCGCGGACCGGAAAACCTGCGGGCGGCGCTGGGCGACGAGAAGATCACCGTGGTTGCCGATGTGGTGGGCGGGCCCTACTGGCCGACCCTGATCGACATTTTGGAACGAGGTGGTCGGTATACCTGTTCCGGCGCCATTGCGGGCCCGATGGTCGAGTTTGACCTGCGGACTTTCTATTTGCGCGACCTGAACTTTACCGGCTCGACCGTGATCGACCCGCAGGTAATGCGGAACCTCGTGAAGTATATCGAAGCCGGAGAGATCAAGCCCGCGCTGGCCGCGACCTTTCCGCTGGAAAAGTTGCGCGAGGCGCAGGCCGCCTTCATCGCCAAACAACACACCGGCAATATTGTGGTGATCCCATGACGCTTGATGACGTACTGGAAGCGGCCCGGTTGGTGCATCAGGCGCATCCTGATCTTGCCGCTTTCGGGGCCTGGCCCGATGATCTGACCCCCACAGGTCTGCAGCCTGCGCCGATACCGGCGACCGATCTGGTGCGTGACTTTGCCGAGGACGTCGGGGAGCCGACCCGCGATCTGGTCGCGGCGATCAAGGCGACGGCGCATCTGGCGCAGTGGAAGCTGACCTATACCGAAGAGGAGGTCGGCGCGGATTTCCTGAACCGCTTTGGGTACTACGAACTCTTTGGTCCGACAGGGCATTTCCACTCGACTCAGCTGCGGGGCTACGTCGCGTATTGGGGTGCCGGCCTGAACTATGACTGGCATAGCCATCAGGCTGAGGAGCTGTATCTGACCCTGGCGGGCGGGGCGGTGTTCCGGGTCGACGGAAACGAGGCCTTCGTCGGCTCTAACGAAACGCGGCATCACGAAAGCTGGCAAAGCCACGCCATGACCACGACAGAACAGCCGATCCTGACCTTTGTCCTGTGGCGCGGCGACGGGATGGGCGATCTGCCCAGAATGGACGCTGCATGAAGATCAACCGTATCCGCGTCTTCCAGACCGGGCTGCCCTATGTAGGTGGCACGTATGTCTGGGGTGCGGGCAACGCGATTGAAACCGCTATTGCGTCGGTGGTCGTGATCGACACCGATGCCGGATTGCAGGGCTGTGGGGAGTTCACGCCCTGTGGCGAGAACTACATGGTGGCGCATTCCGAAGGTGTTCCTGCACTCGCACGTCTGGTGGCACCAAAGCTGCTGGGGGAAGACCCGCGTCAGGTCGGGCGGATCGAACGGCTTCTGGATCATCTGGTGCAGGGGCACGGCTATGCCAAGGCCCCGTTCGATGCCGCATGCTGGGATATTCTGGGGCAGGCCTGTGATCAACCGGTGTGGATGCTGCTGGGCGGTAAGCTAACCGACGGTGCGCCGATGTACCGGGTGGCCCCACAAAAGGCGGTGGACGAGACCGTGGCCGAGATGGCTCGCTACCGGGATCAGGGCTATCGCCAGTTTCAGGTCAAAGTCGGGGGCGATTGGGCCAGCGACATCGACCGCATACGCAGCACAGTGCCTTTGCTGAAACCGGGCGAAAAGGCCATGGCCGATGCCAACCAAGGCTGGCGCGTGGACAATGCGATCCGGGTGGCGCGTGCCACGCGTGATCTGGATTTCATTCTGGAACAGCCCTGCCGCACCTATGAAGAATGCCAGCAGGTGCGCCGTGTCGCCGAACAGCCGATGAAGCTGGACGAATGTCTGACCGGCATCCACATGGCGCAGCGGATCGTGGCGGATCGCGGGGCCGAGATCTGCTGTCTGAAGATCTCGAACCTCGGGGGGCTCAGCAAGGCGCGGCGCGTGCGGGATTATCTGGTCGATAACCGAATTCCGGTGGTCAGTGAGGATACCTGGGGTGGCGAGATCACATCCTCGGTCCTGGCGCATTTCGCGGCCTCGACCCCGGCAGAGTATCTGCAGAACACCACCGATCTGATGAATTACAACACCAGGTCGACCGGAATCGGCGGTCCGGCGTCGCGGGATGGCAAGCTTTACGCCTCTGATACGCGAGGACTGGGCGTAACCCCTGATTTCGAAAGCCTCGGCGCGCCGATAGAGGAGTTCCGCCTATGAGACCACAAGCAACGGCTACTCAAATGATTGACGACGCCCGTGTTCGGGTGACGCGATTTGACTTTGCGCCCGGTGGGGAAACCGGATGGCATCGGCACGAGATGGATTATGTCATCACCGCCATCTCCGATTGCCACATGCGGCTGGAATTGCCCGATGGCTCGGTCAATGACGTGACGGTCCCGGCCGGATCCGCGTATCGGCGCGATGAAGGGGTCGAGCATAACGTTATCAATATCGGGGACAGCCCCATGTCCTTTGTCGAAGTGGAACTGAAATGAAGATCACCCGGATATCGGTCTATCACGTCGATCTGCCGTTGGAGCATCCCTATTGGTTGTCCGGCGGGCGGCTCAAGTTCGAGGTGCTGGATGCAACGCTGGTCAAAGTCGAAACGGATGAGGGCCTGACCGGCTGGGGCGAGGGCACGCCCTGGGGCCACACGTACGTGCCCGCGCACGGGCCGGGTATCCGCGCGGGAATCGAGACGATGGCGCCCTTCGTTCTGGGCCTGGATCCGCGCAAAGTGTTGGATGTGGAACGTGCCATGGATCTTGCCTTACCCGGACATCTCTATGCAAAAAGCCCGATCGACATGGCCTGCTGGGACATCGCCGGTCAGGCGGCGGGCCTGCCCATTGCCGACCTTATGGGCGGCGGATCACGAACACCGCGTCCGATTGCTTCGTCCGTGGGTGCGAAGACCGTGGAGGAAACCCGCGCGGTGATCGAGCGCTATCGCAGCCGGGGCTACATCGCCCATTCGGTGAAAATTGGTGGAGATGTCGAACGCGACATTGCCCGTGTTCGCGATGTCGAAAGCATCCGGCGACCGGGTGAGATCATCCTTTATGACGTCAACCGGGGTTGGACCCGGCAACAGGCGCTGCGGGTGATGAGTGCCTGCGAGGACCTGAACGTCACGTTCGAACAACCCGGCGAGACGCTGGATGATATCGCCGCTATCTCGGGCCGTCATGCCTCGCCCGTGTCAGTCGACGAAAGCCTCGTCACCCTGCAGGACGCCGCCCGCATTGCCCGCGATGGCCTGGCCGAGGTGTTCGGGATCAAGCTGAACCGTGTCGGCGGCCTGACCAAGGCGGCGCGGATTCGTGATATCGCGCTGGCCCATGGTATCGACATGTTCGTGATGGCCACGGGCGGGTCGGTTCTGGCGGACACCGAAGCGCTGCATCTGGCCGCGACCATCCCGGATGACAACTGCCACGCGGTCTGGGCCTGTCAGGATATGATCACCCTCGACATCGCTGGCGGGCGCGGTCCGCGTAACATTGATGGCTACCTGCATCTGCCCGAAACGCCCGGCCTTGGTGTTTCGCCGGACGAGGATGCGCTAGGCGATCCGGTCGGAGCCTACCAATGAGGATCACCAAGATAACGCTCTGGTCCGTCGACCTGACAAGTCACGAAACCTATCACATGGCCGAGGGCAAGACCTGCGCGACAGTCAAAAGTCATATCCTGTGTCTGGAAACGGATACCGGCTTGAAAGGCTGGGGCGAGGTCTGCCCGATCCCGCATTACCTTCCCGCCTATGCCGATGGGGTTCCCGCAGCTGTGGCCGAGATGGGGTCGGAAATTCTTGGCATGTCTCCCTTCGGGGTCGATGCGCCCATGCGCAAGCTGGATGGGTTTCTGCAGGGGCATCTCTATGCCAAATCCATTGTGGATCTGGCGCTGTGGGACCTGTTTGGCAAGGCCTCGGGTCAGCCGGTCTATGCGCTGCTGGGCGGGCGGACACAGGCGGATATGCCGCTGTACCACTCGATTACCTGCATCGCGCCAGATGACATGGCGCGGATCGCCAAGACCGCTTACCAGACCGGCATTCGCCAGTTTCAGGTCAAGCTGGGCGTCGAGGGCGATTGGCAAGCCGACGCTGAGCGGCTGTCCAGGGTGCGCGAGGCCGTGGGCCCGGGACCGCTGGTTTATGGCGACTGGAATTGCGGGGCAACGCGCTTGCAGGCGACGCGTACGGGCCGGGCGGTGGCGCATCTGGATGTGATGCTGGAACAGCCCTGCAAAACGCTTGAGGACTGCGCGGCGGTGCGTCAGGCGACCGGCCTGCCGATGAAGATCGACGAAAACGCTCATGATCTGGCCTCGCTGTTGCAGGCGCATGCGCTGGGCTGCATGGATGCCGTCGCTTTGAAAATCTCGAAATTCGGCGGGCTGTCGGCCATGCGCCGGGCGCGGGATCTGACCGTGCATCTGGGGGCCGAGATTTGCGCCGAATGCACCTGGGGGTCGGATATCGTGACGGCGGCAGCGCTGCATTTCGCGGCGTCGACACCGGCTGCGTCGCTGATGAATACCTGCGACCTGTCTTCCTATGTCTCCCCGCGCGTCTGCCCGGACGCACCAAACCGTGAAAATGGCCGGATTGCCCCGCCTGAGGGTCCGGGGTTAGGTGTTACACCGGACCCGGAGGTTCTTGGCTCCCCAATATTGGAGATCGTTTGAGATGCTGAAAATCAATACGCAATCCGAATGGATCGCCCGCGCGAACGAGGTTCTTCCCGCCGGCGGGTTTGGCAATTTCGATCCGGGTATCATCATCGCCCGCGGCGAAGGCAGCCGCGTCTGGGATGAGGATGGCAAGGAATATGTCGATTACCTGATCGGCTCGGGGCCGATGCTGCTGGGCCATGGCCACCCCGAGGTGATGGAGGCGGTGCTGGAGCAATTGCCCAAGGGTATGACCTTTTTTGCCAACAATGCAAAGGGTGTCGAGCTGGCCGAAGCGATTGTCGATGCGGTGCCGTGTTGCGAGCAGATCCGCTTTGTCGCCTCGGGCGGTGAGGCGGATATGTATGCGATCCGGCTGGCCCGCGCCTATACCGGTCGCGACAAGATCCTGAAATTCGAAGGCGGTTATCACGGTATGAGCGCCGAGGCGCAGATGAGCCTGGCCCCCAGCCGCGAGGTCAACTTCCCACAGGCCGTGCCCGACAGCGCCGGTATCCCGCAGGGCGTGGCCGACCAGATGCTGATCGCGCCTTTCAATGATCTGGAGGCGGTGTCGAACCTGTTGAATGAACATGACGACATTGCGGCCATCATGGTCGAGCCGCTGCAGCGGATCATCCCGCCTGAACCGGGATATCTGCAGGGGCTGCGCGATCTGTGCGACAAGCACAGTGTTCTGCTGATCTTCGATGAGATCGTGACCGGGTTTCGTCTGGCCTATGGCGGTGCGCAGGAGAAATACGGTGTGACGCCCGATATCTGCACGCTGGGCAAGATCACCGGTGGCGGTTTTCCCCTGGCGGCTCTTGGTGCCAGCGCCGAGATCATGAAGCATTTCGACAAGGCGAAGGTGGGCGAAGAGGGCTGGCTCATGCAGTTGGGCACGCTGTCCGGCAATCCGATCGCGTCCGTGGCCGGTTTGAAAACCATGGAGGTTCTGCGCCGCGACGGTGTCTATGACAAGCTGCGCGCAACCGGAAAGGCGCTACAGACCATGCAGTCTGAAGCGCTGAGCGCCGCCGGTATCCCACACCGGATTTGCGGCGATGAGACACTGTTCGACATCTATTTCACCGCCAACACTTGCCGGGACTACCGCAGCGCGAAACATGATGATCCCCAGCGCAACGTCGTCTACAACGCCGCCTTGCGCGAGGCGGGTATCTTCAAGGCGCCGGGCAAGCTGTACCCGTCGCTGGCCGTGACCGAGGCTGATCTGGAACACACACGTGCGGCGGTGGCAAAGGCGGTTGCGGCCATCGTCTAAGGGTTTTGGCGCCCTGCGATCAGGTTTGCCCGGGCTTGCGCAATGGCCGGTGTTCTGCGCAAGTCGCATCTGAGTGGTGTCCCGGGATACCGCTCTTCAGGATCGAACCCAACAAGCTTGGTCCCCAGGAATGTCGCAGATCATATTCTGCACCCGCCGGACTGGGCCGAAGCCATGAAACAGGGGCTGAGACACCATGACATGCTGTTTGTCGGCGTGCACTGCCCGGTGCCTGAGCTGATCCGCAGAGAGGCAGCCCGCGGTGACCGTCCGCCCGGCAGCGCGGAACAGGACCAGCGGACAATTCACAAAGGCCGGCAATACGATCTGGAGGTCGACGCGATGGACGGGGTGGATGCCAACGTGGACGCGATCCTTGCGGCGTGGCGCAGCGGCACGCGCAAATCAGAATTCGCGATCTAGCGTTGGGGGGCTTGACGTTTAGCCGCGCGGCTGTGCCGCCGGGTAGACGCCCAGAATTTCAACGTTGGTCGTGAAGTGTTCCAGCTCGTCCATGGCCAATTGCACGTTGCGGTCCTCGGGGTGCCCAACGATGTCGGCGTAGAACTGGGTCGCGGTGAACGAGCCGTCGATCATATAGCTTTCCAGCTTGGTCATGTTGATGCCGTTTGTCGCAAAACCGCCCATCGCCTTGTAAAGGGCGGCCGGGATGTTGCGCACCTGAAACACGAAGCTGGTGATCATGCCGTGATCCCCGCGTGGCGTCAGGTCGGACTGCCGGGACATGACCAGAAACCGGGTGGTGTTGTTGTCGCGGTCCTCGATATGGCGGGCCAGCACGTTCAGGCCGTAGATTTCTGCCGCAAGCTCGCTGGCAAGGGCCGCCGAATGCAGCTCGGCCTGTTCTGAAACCTCGCGCGCGGCGCGGGCGTTGTCGGGGCTGACGCGGCCGCGAATGCCGTGTTCCTTCAAAAATCCCGCGCATTGCGGCAGCAGCACCAGATGGGAATGCGCCTCGGTGATGTCTTCAAGCTTTGCGCCCGGAACGCCCAAAAGGTTGATATGGACGCGCACGAAGGCCTCATCGATGATGTGCAGCCCGCTGTGCGGCAACAGCCGGTGAATGTCGGCCACCCGGCCATAGGTCGTGTTCTCGACCGGCAGCATCGCCAGATCCGCGTCACCGGCGCGAACCGATTCGATCACATCTTCGAAAGTGCGGCAGGGCAGGGCCTCCATATCGGGGCGCGCGTTGCGGCAAGCTTCGTGGCTGTAGGCGCCGGGCTCACCCTGAAATGCGATGCGATTGGTCATTTGGTCGATTCCGTGCAACAAGTTCTTGATTTGGGCGTTTAGTCGCGGTGTCTATACCTTGCCTCTTGCAAGGGGAAGCCTTAGACACCCCGCAGACAGCTGAAATGGACTCGCGATCAATGTTCGACACGATGACAGTTACCAAGGCCGCCGCAGGCCTGTTCGGCACCTTCCTGGTGCTTCTTCTAGCCAAATGGGGGGCAGATGTTCTCTATAGTGTAGATGCCCATGGCGCCGAAGCCGCCTATGTCATCGAAACCGAAAGCTCGGGCGAAAGCGCCGACGGCGAAGAAGTGGTATTCGAGGACATGCTGGCAGCCGCCGATCCTGAAAAGGGTGCGAAGGTATTCCGCAAGTGCACCGCCTGCCACAAGCTGGAAGACGGCGCCAACGGCACTGGCCCATATCTGTACGCGATTGTGGATCGTCCGGTTGCGTCCGCCAAGGGCTTTACCGGCTATTCCGCATCCATGCAGGCCCATGGCGGCAACTGGACGCCAGAGGCGCTGGATGCCTTCCTGACAAGACCCAGCAGCTACATTTCCGGCACCTCGATGAGCTTTGCCGGCCTGAAGAAGCCGCAGGAACGTGCCGACCTGATTGCCTATCTGCAGACCATCGGCAACTGATCGGCCGATCGGATGAACCGAATTCAAAGCCGCTGCCCCGTGCAGCGGCTTTATTTTTTGTCTAAGGACAACTTCACAATCCGTTCACGCGTTCTAAACTTGCAACTTACAGTTCTGGCCTTTTAGCTGTCGGTCACAACAATGAAGACGGAAACGACCAAGAGGATGAGCACCATGAAATCCCTTCTGTCCAGTAATCTCAAATTGCACGCCCGGTCCTGGGCTGCCGTTGTGGGGGTTTCTGCCGCTCTGGTCGTGGGGGCCGCGAATCTGGCCGGGGCCGTTGAGGAGGGCGTGACGCGCAGCCACGGGTATTCCTATTTTGGCAATCTCGACTACCCGCCCGATTATCCGCATCTGAACTATGTCAATCCCGAAGCCCCCAAGGGGGGCGAGCTGTCGCTGGCGGGGTCTGGCACCTTCGACTCGCTTAATCCTTATTCGCGCAAGGGCCGCGCCGGGGCGCTGACGTCGATCCAGTATGATGCGCTGATCGACAGCGCGTCAGACAGTGTGGGGCAGTATTACGGTCTGCTTGCACACAGCATGGAGTATGATGAAGGGCGCAATTACGTGATTTTCCACATGCGACCGGAGGCGACGTTCTGGGATGGAACACCGGTGACAGCCGAGGATGTAGTCTACAGCCATCGCCTGTTCATCGAGCAGGGGTTGCCATCTTATGCGCAGGCCGTCGGTCGCATGGTTACAGGGGCCGAAGCGCTGGACGATCATACGGTGAAATTTTCCTTTAGCCCGGAAGTGACGCGCCGCGGGTTGATCGAAACGGTCGGGTCGACGCCGGTATTCTCGAAAGCCTGGTTCGAGGCTGACGAATCCCGCCGTCTGGACGAGCCCCGGCTTGAGGTTGCCGTGGGGTCCGGGCCTTACAAGCTGGACAGTTACGACATCAACCGGCGCATCGTCTACAAACGCCGGGACGATTACTGGGGCAAGGATCTGCCGATCAACGTTGGCCGCAACAACTACGACACCATTCGTATCGAGTATTTCGCCGATCAGACTGCCGCTTTCGAGGGGTTCAAGGCCGGTGAATACACCATGCGGATCGAAAGTGACCCCAAGCTTTGGGCCTCGAGCTATGATTTTCCGAAGCTGACCCAAGGAACGGTTGTCCGCGACGAGATTGCGGATGGCAGCCCGCCGACGCCTTCCGGGTTTGTGTTCAATCTGGGTAAACCGCAATTCGAAGACAAGAAAGTGCGGCAGGCGCTGGCGCTGGCCTTCAACTTTGAATGGGCCAATGAATCGCTGATGTTCGGCTTGAACGCACCGCGCAATTCCTTTGTTCAGGACACCCATATTGAGGCCAAGGGGCCGCCGGAGGGGGCTGAACTGGCCTTTCTGGAAAGCCTTGGCGATATCGTGCCGGATGAGGTTCTGAGCGAACCGGCCCTGGTGATGCACGAGTCCAGTTCGGCGCGCCTGAACGATCGGCGAAACATGCGGGCGGCCTCGAAGCTGCTGGATGAGGCTGGCTGGCCGGTTGGAGATGGCAATCTGCGCCGAAACGAACAGGGTCAGACGCTGAAGGTGAACATTCCCTATTCTTCCAGCATTCCGACCTCGACCGCGACGATGATCGAGACCTTTGTGCAGAACCTGCAGGCCATTGGTGTGGATGCAACGGCGGAAAAGGTGGATCCGTCGCAATACACACTGCGCCGGCGCGAGCGGGACTATGACATGATCCATTCCACACAGTATGGGGCGTTCCTGTCCACCGGCGGGGGGCTCAGCCAGATGTACGGCTCGAAAGAGGCTGCGTTCAGCCTTTTCAACCCGGCTGGTCTGGCCAGCCCATTGGTGGATGCGGTGATCGAAGCCTCGTTCGATACCACGAATCAGGCAGAACAGGACGCGGCGTTGATGGCGCTTGACCGCGTGTTGCGGTATGAGTTTTTCGTGATCCCGGATGGATACGTTGCGGACTATTGGACGGCTTACTACGACATGTATGAATACCCGGAAAACCTGCCTCCGTTCAGCCTTGGTTATCTGGATTTGTGGTGGATCAATCCGGAAAAAGAGGCGGCTCTGAAAGCGAAAGGCGCGCTGCGATAACATGGGCGCGTATATTCTAAGACGCCTGTTGCTGGTCATTCCGACCCTTCTGGGCATCATGATCGTCAACTTCACGCTGGTGCAGTTCGTGCCGGGCGGCCCGGTTGAACAGATCATCGCCCAGATCGAAGGGCAGGGCGATGTCTTTGCCGGATTTGCAGGCGGTGGCGATGCCGGGGCGGCCTCGGAACCTGCCGGGGGCGCCTTTGACGACAAATATGTCGGCGCGCGGGGGCTGCCGCCCGAATTCATTGCCGAACTGGAGAAAGAATTCGGCTTCGACAAGCCTCCGCTCCAGCGCTTTCTGAGCATGATGGGCAACTACCTGACGTTGGATTTCGGCGAGAGCTATTTCCGTTCCATCAGTGTCATCGATCTGGTGCTGGAAAAGATGCCGGTTTCGATCTCGCTGGGTCTTTGGTCGACCCTGATCGCCTATCTGGTGTCGATCCCGCTGGGCATCCGCAAAGCCATCAAGGACGGATCGACCTTTGATACCTGGACCAGCGGAACCATCATTGTGGCCTACGCCATTCCCGGTTTCCTGTTCGCCATCCTGCTGCTGGTGCTGTTTGCGGGCGGATCCTACTGGCAGATTTTCCCGCTGCGGGGGCTGACATCGGACAATTGGGACAGCCTCAGCCTGATTGGCAAGATTGCGGACTATTTCTGGCACATTGCCCTGCCGATCATTGCGCTGACGATTTCGGCGTTTGCAACGCTGACGCTGCTGACCAAGAACTCGTTCCTGGATGAAATCAAGAAGCAATATGTGATGACCGCCCGCGCCAAGGGCCTGAGCGAGCGCGAGGTTCTGTACGGTCATGTGTTCCGCAATGCGATGCTGATCGTGATCGCGGGCTTTCCGGCGGTGTTCATCGGGGTGTTCTTTGGCGGTTCAATCATCATCGAGACCATATTCTCGCTGGACGGGCTGGGCCGTTTGGGGTTCGAGGCCGCGGTGGCGCGTGATTACCCGGTAATATTCGGCACGCTGTTCATCTTTGGTCTGATGGGGCTGGTGGTCGGCATCATCAGCGATTTGATGTACGTGGTGGTCGACCCGCGCATCGATTTCGAAAAGCGGGAGGGGTAAATGGCGCTGTCCCCTCTCAACCAGCGCCGCTGGCGCAACTTCCGGCGCAATGGTCGCGCGTTCTGGTCGCTGATCATCTTCTCGGTACTGTTCGGCCTGTCGCTGTTCGCCGAGTTCATCGCCAACGACAAACCGATTCTGGTGAAATACCGGGGCGAGTTCTTCACGCCGGTGTTCAATTTCTACGCCGAAACCGAATTTGGCGGGGATTTCCAGACCGAAGCCATTTATCGCGACCCCGAGGTGAGATGCCTGATCGACAGCGGTGGTCTTGATCAGTGTTTTGACGACCCCGAGCGGATCATCGAAGAGATCGATGCCGGCACGTTTCAGGCGGACGGGTTCGAGCGGGGCTGGGCGATCTGGCCGCCAATTCCGTACTCCTACAACACCAGCGTTGACCGGCCGGGTGCGGCACCCCTGCCGCCGAACGGGCAGAATCTTTTGGGCACCGACGACACCAAACGTGATGTTCTGGCGCGCGTGATCTACGGGTTCCGACTGTCGATCCTGTTCACGCTGGTCGTCACCGGCGCGGCCAGCCTGATCGGGGTGTTTGCAGGGGCCATCCAGGGCTATTTCGGCGGCTGGCTGGATCTGATCTTTCAGCGGATCATCGAGATCTGGTCCGCGACACCGTCGCTCTATGTCATCATCATCATGTTTGCGGTTCTGGGACGAAGTTTCTGGTTGCTGGTCATCCTGATGATCCTGTTCAGCTGGACAGGGCTGGTCGGGGTTGTGCGGGCGGAATTTCTGCGTGCGCGCAATCTTGAATATGTCCGCGCCGCCAAGGCGCTCGGCGTCGGCAACATGACGATCATGTTCCGGCACATGTTGCCCAACGCGATGGTGGCCATGCTGACCTTCATGCCATTTATCGTTACCGGCACCATCGCGGGTCTGGCCAGCCTTGATTTTCTGGGCTTCGGCCTGCCGTCCTCGGCCCCGTCACTGGGCGAACTGACCTTGCAGGCAAAACAGAATCTGCAGGCGCCGTGGCTGGCCTTCACCGCGTTCTTCACCTTTGCCATCATGCTGTCGCTGCTGGTCTTCATCTTCGAAGGCGTGCGGGATGCGTTTGACCCCAGAAAGACGTTCTCATGAGTTTGTTGGATGTGAATAACCTCAGGGTCTCGTTCCGGCAGGACGGGCAGGTTTCCGCGGCGGTCAGGGGAGTGTCCTTCACCGTCGACCGGGGCGAAACGGTCGCGCTGGTTGGGGAATCGGGGTCGGGCAAGTCTGTAACGGCGCTGAGCACGGTTTCACTTTTGGGTGACAGCGCGATTGTCGAAGGTTCGGTCACGTATGACGGTCAGGAAATGATCGGCGCGTCCGAGGACCGGCTTATGGATGTGCGCGGCAACGATATCAGTTTCATCTTTCAGGAGCCGATGACCTCGCTCAACCCGCTGCACACGATCCAGAAGCAGATGGCCGAGTCGCTGGCCCTGCATCAGGGTGTGACCGGCGACGAAGCGCGCGAGCGGATTGTGGAACTGCTGATCAAGGTTGGCATCCGCGACCCGAGGGATCGGCTGGACAGTTATCCGCACCAGTTGTCCGGCGGACAGCGCCAAAGGGTGATGATCGCGATGGCGCTGGCCAACAAGCCGGACATCCTGATCGCGGATGAGCCGACAACCGCGCTGGATGTCACAATTCAGGCGCAGATCCTGGAGTTGCTGGCTGACCTGCAGAAGTCCGAAAACATGGGGATGCTGTTCATCACCCACGATCTGGGTATCGTGCGGCGGATTGCCGACCGGGTGTGCGTGATGAAGGACGGTGAGATTGTTGAAACCGGCGAAACCGCCGAAATCTTCGACAACCCGCAGCATCCCTACACGCGCAAGCTGCTGGCGGCGGAACCGTCGGGCGAACCCGATCCGGTGGCCGCCGATGCCGAGGAAGTGGCGCGGACGAACCACCTGAAAGTGTGGTTTCCGATTCAGCGCGGGTTCTTCAAGCGGACGGTGGGCCATGTGAAGGCCGTCAACGATGCGACGCTGTCGGTACGCGCGGGTGAGACGCTGGGGATCGTGGGCGAAAGCGGGTCGGGCAAGACCACGCTGGCACTGGCGATCATGCGGCTGATTGCCTCTGAAGGCGGGATTACATTCCGCGATCAGGACGTGCGCCGCTGGTCCACGCGTGAATTGCGCCGCTTGCGCAAAGATATGCAGATCGTGTTTCAGGACCCGTTCGGCAGCCTCAGCCCCCGCATGACCTGCCAGCAGATCATTGCCGAGGGGTTGGCGATCCACAACGTTGATCCGCACCGCGCGCCGCGCGAACTGGTGGCCGAAGTTATGACCGAAGTCGGTCTGGACCCGGCGGCGATGGACCGGTATCCGCACGAGTTTTCCGGCGGTCAGCGCCAGCGCATCGCCATCGCGCGGGCCATGGTGCTGCGGCCCAAACTGCTGGTGCTGGATGAGCCGACCAGCGCGCTGGACATGACGGTGCAGGTGCAGATCGTCGATCTGCTGCGCGATCTGCAAAAGAAATACGGGCTGGCCTATCTGTTCATCAGTCACGACCTGAAGGTGGTGCGCGCCATGTCCCACAACGTCATCGTCATGCGAAATGGCGACGTGGTCGAGATGGGCCGGGCCGAGGACCTGTTCGAGAATGCCCAGACCGATTACACCCGAGAACTGATCGCGGCGGCGGGCTGAGAGCAGCCCGCCACGTTGCGTCAGGCGTTGGCCGTTTCACGCGATGCCGATTTCGGCACCGGTCCGCGCAGTTCCTGATAGTGATCGAAGCTCAGCTTGACCCAGCCGGTACCGCGCGTGGCACTGGCAAGGGTGCGGTGCAGCTCATCCTCGGCCACGGCGGGAAGCTGGGCGTTGAAGATTTCCCAGCCCGAGGCATTTGGGTTGCCTTCGAAACCCAGAACCTGCCCCTGGAGCGAGCTGATCGTCGGCACCAGGTCGCCCACAAAATCCGACGGCAGGTGGATCTCGGCGTTCAGGATCGGTTGCAGGACAACGGGTTTGCCCTGCGGCAGTGCCTCGCGCACGGCATTCTTGCCCGCAGTGCGGAAGGCATAGTCCGAACTGTCCACGTTGTGGTGCTTGCCATCGCTCAGCGTCACTTTGACATCGACAACGGGAAAGCCTTCGGGGCCTTCAACCAGCGCGTCTTTCGCGCCGTGTTCAACCGACGGAATGTAGTTCTTTGGGACCGCGCCGCCTTTGACAACCTCTTCGAACTGAAAGCCCGATCCGCGCGGCATGGGCGCGACCGTGATCACGACGTCAGCGAACTGACCGGCACCGCCCGATTGCTTGCGGTGTCTGTGACGATGTTCAACCGGTGTCCGGATGGTTTCGCGATAGGCAGTTTCGACCTGATCCGCCTCGATTTCGATCCCGAAGTCTTCTGCCAGCTTGGCGGTGACGCGCCGCATATGCTGAGGGCCCTGCGAGCCCAGAATCGCGTGACCGCTCAGTTCGTCCTGTTCGAGGGTCAGGCCGGGGTCGATTTCGACCAGGCGGCTCAGCGCGTTGGACAGGCGTACGTCGTCCCGTTCATGCGCCGGTGAGACGATCTGCCGATGCGCCGCGGGACGCGAGGTGGCCCAGTCTGGCAGAGGCGTGGCGGAGGAACTGTCGTAAATGTTGCCCGGATTGAGGTGATCGGACTTGACGGCGAGACCGATCTGACCGGCCTCAAGCGCGCCGATCTGGGTCTTGGCGTCCAGCGTGGTCAGGTTGCCGACGGTTTCGCCGCCCAACGCCTCATGCGCGGTGACGCCTTCGCCAAGGCCGCGCAGCACGATGATCTTGCCAATGTGTTTTTTTACGTCGGCGAACCCGGCAATGGCGCGGGCATTGTCTGCGGCCTCATCCCGCCCGGCGGCGATGTCGAACTCGGGCGCTTCGTGGCGCAGGGCTTTCATCAGGCGGGTCAGGCCGTTGCCGTGGCTGGCGGCGCCCAGGCAAGCGGGGATCAGCTGGTGGTTCTGCAGAACCTGTGCGGCCAGTTCAAAAACCTCTTCGTTGGGGGGCTGCTTGTCCTCAATCAGCTGTTCCAGCAGCTTGTCGTCGAAGTCGGACAGGGTTTCTAGCAATTCCGTGCGCGCTTCCTGTTCGCGGTCCTCGACCGATTGAGGCAGTTCGATCAGGGCCGAGGGCTGGCCTTCCTGATATTTCCACGCCCGCTCGGATATCAGATCAACCGCGCCGATGATGGCCTCGCCGTCGCGAATGGGCACCTGCCGTAGCGCGATATGATGGGTGCAATAGGTTTGCAGGGCCGCGATGATATCGCGGATGCGGCCGTTGGGGTTGTCCATCCGGTTGATGAACAGGAAGCAGGGAATCCCGGCTTCTTCGACCAGTCTGAGATAGGGGGCGCACAGCACTGCGGCGTCCGGGTCGGGCGGAACCACCACAACCGCCGCGTCCGAGATTGCCATGGCAGGACCGACATAGGCCAGGGAATCCCCGCCGCCATCCACGTCGATGGCGCACCACGGCTCGTCCAAATAAGAAAAACCGTGCAGATGCACGGTTCCGGATACGTCGAATGTTGTTGGCCGACCATCAAGGCGGCTGATGGCCTCGACCAGGGTGGATTTGCCCGATTGACTGGGGCCGAGGACGGTGAAAACGCGCATGAGTGCTGTCCCTCTTTCAGGTTTAAGAACGACTGCGCGATATCGGCTGCCTTGCGCTGACGCGCAGGGGTCAATTGCCTGAAAACGGATCTGCCTCGGGGTTGGGGCGGCTTGCCGCCCGCGTTCTTAAGTTTGCGGAATACCCCCTGTCTGCGTCAACCCCCCCTCTGTCCGAAGTCAATCAGATGGCCGAACTGTGGCCTGCCTTGCTGAGGTCATAGGCGTCAAAGCTGCGGGCGATCATCCGGGTCAGGGCACGGGCCTCGGGCGGGATGAAAAGACCGTCCCCGGTCACCTGCAGCAACCCGTCGAACGCATCGTTGGCCGTGTTGAACATGCCCTGCAGTTCCCCGACCGAGATGTCGTGGTCACGCAGGATTTCAGCCGAATCGATCCGGAAATCACACATCAGCGCCTCGATCAGGCGGGCGCGCAGGATGTCCTGCCCCTTGAACAGGTGCCCGCGCGAGGTCGAGAACTGGCCGTTCCGGATGGCCTTGGTATGCGCTGACGTCGCTGGCGCGTTCTGGGCGTACCCTTGCGGAAACTTTGAGATCGAGCTGGCACCAACGCCGATCAGAACCTCGGCCTGATCGTCGGTATAGCCTTGAAAGTTCCGTTTGAGCTTTCCGGTCTGCAGTGCACGGGTCAGCCCGTCATCCTGCGTCGCGAAATGGTCGATACCAATCTCGGCGTAATCGTCCCACATGAACAGGCGGCGCGCGGTATCGAACAGGTCAAGCCGCTGTTCCGGCGTCGGCAGCGCGTCCGAGGGGATAAGCTGCTGGCGTTTGGCCATCCAAGGCACATGGGCATAGCCATAGAGCGCCACGCGGTCCGGGCTGAGCGACAGCAGCTTTTGTACGCTTTCGGTCATCCGGGTCTTGGTCTGATGCGGCAGCCCATACAGGATATCGGCGTTCAGGCTGGTGATGCCGCGCGCGCGGATCATGTCGATTGCCTTGCGCGTGGTGTCATAGCTTTGGATGCGGCCGATGGTTTTCTGGATTTCGTCGTCGAAATCCTGCACCCCGATCGAGGCGCGATTCATGCCGGCCTCGGCCAGGGCGTCCAGCCGTGCTTCGTCGATTTCGTTCGGGTCGATCTCGACCGAGAACTCGGCGTCCGGGCCCAGCGGCACGATGTCCAGAATCCGCGCTGCCAGATCGCGCATCAAATCGGCGTTCAGCAGGGTTGGCGTGCCGCCGCCCCAGTGCAGCCGCGACAGGGTGACGCCCTCGGGCAGGCGCGCGGCCAGCAGATCAAGCTCGGCCTTCAGAACGTCAACATAAGCGATGACGGGGTTGTCGGTCTGTGTTCCCTGGGTTCGGCAGGCGCAGAACCAGCACAGTCTGCGGCAAAAGGGGACATGGATGTAAAGGGACACGGCGCTTCCGGGCTGAATGCCCGAAATCCAGTCGCCAAACATGCCTGATCCCACATCGTTGCTGAAGTGGGGCGCTGTCGGGTAGCTTGTGTAACGCGGAACTTTAGCGTCAAATAGTCCAAGCTGTGCTAATTGTGGTTTCACTATCATGGCGATACCGTTAAGGGACGGCCTTCAACAAGACCTTGACTGAGATCAAGTGGAAACGCGAATGAACCTGAATTCCCAATTTGACCACTCGAATTGTGCGGACTGCCCGATCCGGCACCGTGCCGTGTGTGCCCATTGCGAACCCGACGAGCTTGTGGAACTGGAAGAGATCAAGTTCTACCGCAGTTTCGAGGCCGGGCAGACAATCATCTGGTCCGGTGACCAGATGAATTTTGTCGGGTCCGTGGTTTCGGGCATCGCCTCGCTGACGCAGACGATGGAAGATGGCCGGACCCAGATGGTGGGCCTGTTGCTGCCCAGCGACTTTGTGGGCCGTCCGGGACGCGAAACTGCGCCCTATGACGTTCAGGCCACAACTGATCTGGTGATGTGCTGTTTCCGCAAGAAACCGTTCGAAGAATTGATGAGCACAACCCCGCATATCGCGCACCGGCTGCTGCAGATGACGCTGGATGAGCTGGACGCGGCCCGCGAGTGGATGCTTGTCCTTGGGCGCAAAACCGCGCGCGAGAAGATTGCCAGCCTGTTGTCGATCATCGCGCGGCGCGATGCTTCGGTGGCCCAGAAAAGCAACTCCGGTCCAATGGTGTTTGATCTGCCGCTCACGCGTGAGGCGATGGCGGACTATCTGGGGCTTACACTGGAAACGGTCAGCCGTCAGATGTCGGCGCTGAAAAAAGACGGCGTCATTACACTGGACGGAAAACGCCACGTGACCATTCCGGACATGGCGCGCCTCATGGATGAGGCCGGCGATGATGCGGACGGCGGTTTTCTGGTCTGACACCCGATACGCAAAAGGAGATTCGGATGGAGTTCACCAGCCTGCTTGCAATGTTGTTCATCGGCGCAATCGCCGGATGGCTTTCAGGCAAGATCATGGAAGGCCGGGGTTTTGGCCTGTTCGGCAATATCATCATCGGGATCGTCGGCGCGTTTCTTGCGGGCGCGATTTTCCCGGCCTTGGGCTTTTCGGTTGGCGGTGGGCTATTCTCGTCGATCTTTTTCGCAACCATCGGTGCGGTGATCCTGCTGTTCGTGATCGGCCTGATCCGGCGCAACTAGTTTAGAATACTGCCCCAATGAAAGGGGCAGTATCTGCAAGCCGCACGTCCCTTCGGATCAATGGGCCAAAAAGACCGGCACAACGGATTGTTCCAGCATGTTGCGGGTGGCACCGCCCAAAATGGCCTCGCGGAACCGCGAATGGCCATAAGCGCCCATGACGATCAGGTCAGCCTCGGTATCGCCAGCATGGCGGTTGAGGATGTCCGAGACGCGGGTCATGGTTTTGCTCAGCACGTCAATTTCGCATTTCACCCCGTGCCGGGCCAGCATTTGTGACAACAATCCACCCGGGTCCGAGCGGTCTGGTCCGTGGCGCGGCGGATCGATGACGACGATGCGCGCCAGGTCCGCCTGTTTCAGGAAGGGCAGGGCGCGGCGGATGGCCCGCATGGCCTCGACGCTTTCATTCCATCCGATCAGAACGGTTTTTGGTTTCTCGAACGGCGTCACATCATCGGGCACAACCAGAACCGGTGCGTGGCCTTCGAACATGGCGGCTTCAATGATGGGCTCGGCCTCGGCCGCGCGATCCTCGCCATAAGGCTGCGGCAGCACAACCAGATCGGAAAACCGTGCGCGATGGGCCACGTGGCGGCCGATATCGGCAATCTGGGCCACGCCGTTTTCCGCGGACCAGCGGATCCCGGTTTTGCCCAGGTAGTTCTTTGCATACTCCAGAACAGCGTCGGAATCGGCATTGGCGCGGCTGAGCGTCTCCTGAAGGATCAAGGCGTTTGCGCCAGCGTAATAGTAGCCGGTCTGGCTACGATCAACGCCGAGACACAGCGCTTCGACATGCGCGTCCTGCGCGTTTGCCAGAGCTACAAGCTGGGCCAGTGCCGCGTTCGCCTGCTTTGTCTCTGTCATGACTGTTAGAAGGGATTTGTAAGCCATTTTGACCTCACTCGATGTGCGCGGGGGGCAAGCTGCGACCAGTTAACCCACTCAATTGTTTATCACTGCCACGGAAAACAGGCTATTGTCTTGACACAGATCAAAGCAGCTATGGCCCTTGTCAGACAGAACAGCGGCCAGTCAAATGGGTTTCGTGCGGCGTCAAGAATCGCACGGGGCATGCAAAGGGACGCAATATGTCAAATTACATCAAGCTGATCGTGCTTGGTCTGATCGTGATTTTTGCCGCGATCGGGTCCAACTATGCACGGGATTTGGCGTATCAGGTGCACGCGATTCTGGTGATGCTGATCGCCGTTGGATTGTTCATCTGGACGCTTCGAAACACAGATGAGCCAGATATTCTCGTAGACCGCTCGGCCGAGTACATGGATGACGTGATCCGCTATGGCGTGATCGCAACTGCCTTCTGGGGCGTGGTCGGGTTTATTGCAGGAACTTTCATTGCGTTTCAGTTGGCCTTTCCGGCACTGAATTTCGAATGGGCCCAAGGATATCTGAACTTCGGCCGTTTGCGTCCGCTGCACACATCGGCGGTGATTTTTGCCTTTGGTGGCAACGCCTTGATCGCAACCTCGTTCTATGTTGTGCAGCGCACCAGCGCCGCGCGCCTGTGGGGTGGCAATCTGGCGTGGTTCGTCTTCTGGGGCTATCAGCTGTTCATCGTGCTGGCGGCAACCGGCTATGTCCTTGGCGGTACGCAATCCAAGGAATACGCCGAACCCGAGTGGTATGTTGACCTGTGGCTGACAATTGTCTGGGTCGCCTATCTGGCCGTTTATCTGGGCACGATCATCAAGCGGAAAGAGCCCCATATCTACGTGGCCAACTGGTTCTATCTGGCGTTCATCGTCACTGTCGCAATGCTGCACCTGGTGAACAACATGACCATCCCTGTCAGCATCTGGGGTTCGAAATCGGTCATCGTCTGGTCGGGTGTTCAGGACGCCATGATCCAGTGGTGGTATGGCCACAACGCCGTGGGCTTCTTCCTGACTGCGGGCTTCCTGGGCATGATGTACTACTTCATCCCGAAACAGGCCGAGCGCCCCGTGTTCTCGTACAAGCTGTCGATCATCCACTTCTGGGCGCTGATCTTCCTGTATATCTGGGCCGGTCCGCACCACCTGCACTATACGGCGCTGCCTGACTGGGCGTCGACGCTGGGTATGGTGTTCTCGGTGATCCTGTGGATGCCGTCCTGGGGTGGCATGATCAACGGTCTGATGACCCTGTCGGGTGCATGGGACAAGTTGCGTACAGACCCGGTGATCCGCATGATGGTGATCTCGGTCGGTTTCTACGGCATGTCCACCTTTGAAGGCCCGATGATGTCGATCCGCGCCGTGAACAGCCTGTCTCACTATACCGACTGGACCATTGGTCACGTGCACTCGGGTGCGCTGGGTTGGAACGGCATGATCACCTTTGGTGCGCTGTACTTCCTGGTGCCTGTTCTGTGGAAGCGGGAACGCCTGTACTCGCTGCAGATGGTCAGCTGGCACTTCTGGCTCGCGACTATCGGCATCGTGCTCTACGCCGCGTCGATGTGGGTGACCGGTATCATGGAAGGCCTGATGTGGCGTGAAGTGGATGCCAACGGCTTCCTGGTGAACTCGTTCGCCGACACCGTGGCCGCCAAGTTCCCGATGTATGTGGTTCGTGCTCTGGGTGGCGTTCTGTTCGTCGCTGGCGCTGTGATCATGTGCTACAACCTGTGGATGACTGTGCGGAAAGCGCCGGCCAAAGAGGCCAGCCTGACCGTCTCGGTCCCGGCTGAATAAGGAGGGCCGGAGCTATGGCAATTCTCGACAAACACAAGATCCTCGAGACCAACGCGACCCTCCTGCTGATCTTCAGCTTTCTGGTCGTGACCATCGGCGGCATCGTGCAGATCGCGCCCCTGTTCTACCTTGAGAACACCATCGAGAAGGTGGAGGGCATGCGTCCTTACACCCCTCTCGAGATGGCGGGGCGTGAGATCTACATCCGCGAAGGCTGCTATACCTGCCACAGCCAGATGATCCGTCCGATGCGGGACGAGGTCGAACGCTATGGCCACTACTCGCTGGCGGCTGAATCGATGTATGACCATCCCTTCCAGTGGGGGTCGAAGCGCACCGGGCCCGATCTGGCCCGTGTCGGCGGCCGGTATTCGGATCAGTGGCAGGTGGACCACCTGCGTGATCCGCAGTCGGTGGTGCCGGAATCGGTGATGCCGAAATACGGCTTCCTCGAGCATCGCAAGATCGATGGCAAATACATTGGCGACATCATGAAAGCGAACGCGATGGTCGGCACGCCCTACACCGACGAGATGTTGGAAAACGCCGTGGCGGACTTCCGCGCTCAGGCCGATCCGGACAGCGACTATGACGGGCTGCTGGAACGCTATGGCGACAAGGTCAACGTGCGGAACTTCGACGGTCAGCCCGAACTGACCGAAGCCGATGCGCTGGTCGCCTATCTGCAGATGCTGGGAACGCTGGTCGATTTCTCGACCTTCACCCCGGACGCAAGCCGCTAAGGGAGGATCGTGATGGAAGAGTACACCCTTCTCAGGCAGTTCGCGGACAGCTGGATGCTGCTTGTGCTGTTTGTCTTCTTTGTGGGCATCATCATCTGGGTTTTCCGCCCCGGTGCCAGCAAGGAATACAATGACACCGCCAACATCCCCTTCCGGCATCAAGACAAACCCGCCACATCCAAGGAGGCGCGGCAATGAGCAAGACACCTGAAAAACAGCCGGGTGATCCGAACACCACCGGCCACAGCTGGGACGGGATTGAGGAATTCGACAATCCGATGCCGCGCTGGTGGCTGTGGACCTTCTACGCCACCATCGTCTGGGGTGTGATCTACACGATCATGTATCCGGCATGGCCTCTGGTACAGTCGGCAACCGCCGGTGTCATGGGCTGGTCTTCTCGGGCGCTGGTTCAGCAGGAGATGGTTGCGTTCGAAGAAGCCAATGCGCCCTGGAACGCGAAGCTGGTGGAAACGCCGCTGGAAGACATCGCCAAGGATGCCGAGTTGCAGCAATACGCCGTCAATTCGGGTGGCGCTGTGTTCCGCACGTGGTGCGCGCAGTGCCACGGCTCGGGCGCGCAGGGCGCGCCGGGCTTCCCGAACCTGCTGGATGACGCCTGGTTGTGGGGCGGTTCGCTTGAGGATATCGAGTACACTGTGGCCTATGGCATTCGAAACGAAGAAAGCGACGATGCGCGCTATTCCGAGATGCCTGCCTTTGGTGAAATCCTCGAAGCGGAAGAGATCACGCAGGTGGTTCAGTATGTCATGTCCTTGACCAACGCCCAGACCGACGATGCAGCGGCACAGGCTGGCAAGGTCGTGTTCGAGGACAACTGCGCGTCCTGCCATGGCGAGGACGGGACCGGCGACGTCACGCAAGGTGCACCGAACCTGACCGACGCGATCTGGCTGTTCGGCGGCTCGGAAGAGGCGCTGACAGAGACGGTTACCTACAGCCGCTTCGGGGTCATGCCCGCGTGGGAAAACCGCCTGACCGAGGCACAGATCCGCGCCGTGTCGGCTTACGTCCACCAGCTGGGTGGCGGTCAATAAAGATAAGTGAACACCTTCGGGCGGTTCGCCGCCCGAAGGCTTAGGCACCGGCTGTTCCATCTGTTCGCGCGTTTCCTGAACAGCCGGTGCCGACTTTCCCGAGAATAGAACCAGGACCTGCCCGGGTCCAGTTTCCGGTGTGGCCATCTTCGTCGGATGTCACCGATTAACCTGCCGGTTTTCCGCTTTGCGGCCTATCCTTTCTTCGCTGAAACCGACCGAAAATGTGCTAGGTGTGACAAAAGGTGTCTGCCCGATGCGCATTTGACACATGTCAAAGTTGGTCAGCGCATGATCTGGGAAAAGACGCCTGATCAAAGCCAGACGTGGAGCCTGCCCGTGAGCGATTCCGACCCTGCCCCCAGCCTTTATGCAGCACGTGAGCCGATTTTCCCGCGGCGCGTGTCGGGTCCATTCCGTAACCTGAAATGGATCATCATGGCTGTGACCCTGGGGATTTACTACATCACCCCATGGTTCAGATGGGACCGGGGTCCCAGCCTGCCGGATCAGGCCGTGTTGCTGGATCTTGCGAACCGGCGATTCTATTTCTTCTGGATCGAAATCTGGCCGCATGAATTCTATTTTGTCGCCGGTCTGCTGATCATGGCAGGGCTTGGACTGTTCCTGTTCACCTCGGCCCTGGGCCGGGTCTGGTGCGGATATGCCTGCCCGCAGACGGTTTGGACCGACCTGTTCATTCTGGTCGAGCGCTGGATCGAGGGCGACCGGAACGCGCGCTTGCGGCTGCATCGTCAGAGGAAACTGGATTTCCGCAAGGCCCGCCTGCGGGCGACGAAATGGGGGGCGTGGTTTCTGATCGGACTGGCCACCGGCGGGGCCTGGATCTTTTACTTCGCGGATGCACCGACACTGGCGCGGGATCTGGTGACGGGCAACGCGCACCCGATCGCCTACACAACCATGTTGATCCTGACCGGCACGACCTTTCTGTTCGGCGGGTTTGCCCGTGAGCAGATCTGCATTTACGCCTGCCCCTGGCCCCGTATTCAGGCAGCTATGATGGATGAGGACACGCTGGTCGTCGGCTACCGCGAATGGCGGGGCGAGCCGCGCGGCAAGGGCAAGCGGACCGCTGACACCGAACTGGGCGATTGTATCGACTGCATGGCTTGCGTGAATGTCTGCCCGGTTGGTATCGACATCCGCGACGGCCAGCAATTGGAGTGCATCACCTGCGCGCTCTGCATCGATGCCTGTGATGACATGATGGCCAAGATCGGCAAGCCGCGCGGCCTGATCGATTATATGGCGCTGAGCGACGAGGCGCATGAACGCTCGGGGCAGCCGGCCAAGAATGTTTGGAAGCACATTCTGCGCCCGCGCACGATCATGTACACCGCGCTGTGGGCGCTGGTTGGGTTAGGCCTGTTGTTTGCCCTGTTCATCCGTTCCGACATCGACCTGACCGTGGCGCCGGTACGCAATCCGACCTTTGTCACCCTGTCAGACGGCACGATCCGCAATACCTACGACGTGCGTCTGCGCAACAAACATGGCGAGGATCGGTTGTTTAAACTGTCCCTGACCGGAGACCCGGCCATGCGGCTGGAGATTGAAGGAACGATCATAGACACTGTGAATGTCAGCGCGGATACGGCACAATTGAGCCGCGTTTACATAACCGCCCTGAAGGACACCGACCCAGCCAACACCGACGCGACGCCGGTTCGTATCTGGGTCGAGGATCTGATCAGCGGTGAACGCGCGTACAAGGACACCACGTTCAACGGACGAGGGAACTGAGAATGGCAGAACGACAGTTTACCGGAAAGCACGCGCTGGCCGTGTTTGTCGCCGCCTTCGGCGTGATCATCGGTGTTAATCTTGTACTGGCCTACAGTGCGGTCAAAACCTTTCCCGGGCTCGAGGTCAAAAACTCGTATGTCGCCAGCCAGGAGTTCAACGAGCGTCTGCAGGAACAGCAGGCGCTGGGTTGGGACGTGCGGGCCGAGACCAAGGGCGGCTTGCTGATACTGCACATCAACGACGCGCAAGGCGAGCCGGTCAGGGTCGATCAATTGCAGGCCGTTGTGGGGCGGGCGACCCATGTGCGCGAGGATTTCACCCCCGACTTTGTGTTTGACGGAACCGCATATTCCACCCCGGCGACCCTTGGAGAGGGCAACTGGAACATCCGGCTTGTCGCCAAGGATGGCGAAGGGGCGACCTTCTCGCAGCGTATTCCGCTTTACGTCAAAGGCTAGGCTGATGACGGCGCAACCCTCACCCGGAACCATGGCCTGTCCCGGCTGCGTCGCGGCCCCGGCCGAGCCTGCGCGTACGGTTCCCGAGGATGTCCAGATCGCCCTGTCCCTGCCTGGCATTCACTGTTCGGCCTGCATCTCGACGATCGAGCGGGAACTGAACGCGCTTCCGGGCGTCGAGGATGCGCGGGTCAACCTGACCCTGAAACGGGCGATGATTAAGGCCGCGCCTGAGATCCGCGCCGCCGATCTGATCCCGGTGCTGAAACAGGCGGGGTTTGAGGCGCATGAACTGGATACCGGTGCGCTGTCGGCCACGCAGACGGACAAGGCGGGCCGGGATTTGCTGATGCGGCTGGCGGTGGCCGGGTTTGCGTCGATGAACGTGATGCTGCTGTCGGTTTCCGTCTGGTCCGGGGCCACGGACGCGACGCGCGACATGTTCCACTGGATTTCGGCGGCCATTGCGTTGCCTGCCATCGCCTTTTCAGCGCAGCCGTTCTTCGCCAATGCCTGGAGCGCCCTGCGCGTGCGCCGTCTGAACATGGATGTGCCGATCGTGCTGGCCATCCTGCTGGCGTTGATCACCTCGCTTTGGGAAACTGCGCTGAGCGGCAAACATGCCTATTTCGACGCTGCGCTGACGCTGACATTCTTCCTGCTGGCCGGACGGTATCTGGATTATCGCACGCGCGCCGCTGCCCGGTCCGCGGCCGAGGAACTGACGGCGCTTGAAGTGCCGCGCGCCATCCGGCTGGTCGACGGCACAGAAGAGGAGGTGGCCGTCGCGACGCTGGCCGTCGGTGACCTGATCCTCGTTCGGCCCGGTGGCCGTATGCCCGTGGACGGAGAGATCGTTTCGGGCCGGTCGGAACTTGACCGCTCGTTGCTGACCGGGGAAACCCTGCCGGTTTTTGCCGAAGCTGGGCTGACAGTCAGCGCGGGCGAGGTCAATCTGACCGGTCCGCTGACGATCCGGGCGACAGCGGTGGGCGAGGACACCTCGCTGCACCGGATGGCCGATCTGGTGGCCATCGCTGAATCGGGCCGGTCGCGGTATACCTCGCTGGCTGACAAGGCGGCCAAGCTGTATGCGCCCGGGGTGCACGTCCTATCGGCGCTCAGTTTTGTGGGCTGGTACATCTATTCCGGCGATATCCGCACGGCGCTGAACATTGCGGCGGCGGTTCTGATCATCACCTGCCCCTGTGCGCTGGGGCTGGCGGTGCCTGCGGTGACGACGGCGGCATCGGGGCGGCTGTTCCGTAAGGGTATGTTGATCAAACACGCTACAGCGCTGGAGCGTCTGGCCGAGGTGGATACTGTTGTCTTCGACAAGACCGGCACGCTGACATCGGGTGCGCCCGAACTGACCAATCTGGCGGATCATTCCCGTTCCGATCTGGAAGTTGCGCTGGCGCTGGCCGAGGCGTCGGCGCATCCGCTTTCCGTCGCGTTGGCCAAAGCGGCGCGTGACGCGGGTATCAGGCCGGCCTGCCTTGACGCTGTGGTCGAAGTGCCAGGTTTTGGCACCGAAGGCGAACACAAAGGACAGCGCGTTCGGCTGGGCCGGGCGAATTGGGTCGGAGCCGAATCCGGCACTCAGACGTCAGCATGGCTTGCGGTCGGGAGCTGTAAACCCGTGCCGTTCGTGTTCGCGGACGCTCTGCGACCGGGCGCGGCCAGCGCGGTTGAGGCGTTCAGGAAAGCGGGCAAGGATGTGATCCTGATTTCAGGCGATACACGGGCTGCAGTGGAAAAGCTGGCTGGAAATCTGGGTATCGCAAACTGGGTGGCCGAAGCGCTGCCACAGGACAAGGCGCAGCGTGTTCAGGACCTGCGCGACAACGGGAAAAAGGTTCTGATGGTGGGGGATGGCCTGAACGATACCGCCGCCCTTGCGGTGGCGCATGTGTCGATCTCGCCCGCCTCGGCGCTGGATGCGGCGCGGGTTGCCTCGGATATCGTGCTGTTGGGCAACGACCTGTCGCCCATCGCCGATGCCTGCGACACGGCCACAAAAGCGACCAGACGGATTCGTGAAAACTTCCAGATCGCAACCGTGTATAATGTCATCGCGGTACCCCTGGCGGTGGCCGGGCTGGCGACGCCACTGATCGCGGCGCTGGCGATGTCGACCTCGTCCATCACCGTGTCCCTGAACGCCTTGCGGCTGAGGTGATCTGATGGAAGTTCTGGCCTATCTCATTCCGATTTCGCTGCTTTTGGGCGGTGTCGGTCTTGTGGCCTTTGTCTATACCGTGCGGTCGAACCAGTACGACGATCCCGAAGGCGATGCCCGGCGGATTCTGAGCGACGAATGGGACGACAAGCCCAAGCCCTAACCGCCCTTGAAATTGCCGCAATGCCCGGCTATGACGGGCGCATCCGCTAGCAGAGAGACAAAGCCTCATGGCCACCACAAACCCGATCCAGTTCATCCAGCAGGTCCGTGCCGAAGTATCCAAGGTCGTCTGGCCGACCCGGCGCGAGGTGCTGTTGACCACGGTCATGGTGTTCATCATGGCGGCGCTGACGGCCGTGTTCTTTGCGCTGGTGGATCTGGGCATTCGCGGCGGGCTGCAGTTGATTCTGGGCGCGTTTAGCTAAGACGGGACGGGCAGTGCGGAAACGCGGCTGCCCCCTTGCGCCGCGCGCAATGTCAGAGTAGTTCACGCGGAACTATCCGGAATGGGCGTGCGGCGATTCGGGCTGCGCGCCGCTTTTTGTTCCGGGTCTCGCGACAGAATTTCAATGACGGTACATCCGGATGTGCGGATGCGACCTAAGGCAAACAAGGACGGCAGGTTCATGGCGAAACGGTGGTACTCGGTCAGCGTTCTTTCGAATTTCGAAAAGAAGATCGCAGAGCAGATCCGCACGTCGGTGGCCGAGCAGGGCCTTGAGGACGATATCGACGAAGTTCTGGTGCCCACCGAAGAGGTGATCGAAGTGCGCCGGGGCAAGAAGGTTACGACCGAGCGCCGCTTCATGCCAGGCTATGTGCTGGTGCATATGGAAATGTCCGATCAGGGCTACCACCTGGTTAACTCGATCAACCGCGTCACCGGTTTCCTGGGTCCGCAGGGCCGCCCGATGCCGATGCGCGACGCCGAGGTGAACCAGATTCTGAACCGTGTTCAGGAAGGTGAAGAAGCGCCCAAGCTGATGATCACTTTCGAGATCGGCGAAAAGGTTAAGGTCAACGATGGCCCGTTCGAGGATTTTGACGGCATGGTCGAAGGCGTGGACGACGAGAACCAGAAGCTGAAGGTCTCGGTCTCGATCTTTGGCCGGGAAACCCCGGTCGAGCTGGACTTCACGCAGGTGACCAAGCAGAGCTGACAAGCTCGCCAACGCGTTTCGAAGCGCCGCGATGCCCTGGGCAACGTGGCGCTTTTTTGTTGTGCCGGTCCAGTGAAACTGGCCCAGGCAAAAACTGCAGGCTACTTCCCCAGCAAGGAAGGTGCTTTACGGTTATGGTCGGCCGGGGATCAGTTGTTGTTTTTGAAGAACCGTCAGAATGTCGAGAATGGTCGAAGGGCTGACATCCACCGATCCTTCCAAAAAAACACCAAGCCCGCCCTCTCCGATCTCCTTTGGACCGCCATTGTCGTAAGTAGGGTCAAGGGACGCGAGTTCGGGGGGTAATTCCGGGCACAAGGGGGTTTCGTTCAATACAAGGTCAACAGCGGCCAGCATAAGTTCCTTTGCCGACTCGAGCGTGTCATCCTCCAGAAGCTGTTCGCGCTGTTCTTCCGGGGCCGCAAGCGTCAGGTCGATGAGTTTGAAGTAGGCACAATTGTCACGCAGTTCGACGGTCGCTTCGGTGGACATGTTCGCCAGGATTGCCCTTTTCTGTTCACCCCGCTGAAAGTCGCGTTCACTGGTCCGGCTGCATTCGAAAATCGTGATGGTCACGTCGCCATCCAGATCGATCGCATCGTCCAGAGCTTGCAGGCTCAAATCGTCCAGGCGCACTTGCAGGCCACAGTTGTCGATTATGGCATTGTCCGCCAATCGCTCGGGCACCGTTTTCTGGATTTCGCGCAGATCGAGAAGGGCGCCCACCCCGATCCGAGTGGGCGCAACTGCGGTCAGGCTCAGATCAAGCTTGTATGGCAGTTCCGTTTCCCGGACCTGCTGGGTTGCATCGATGACAAAAGTCACTTCTTGTGCGCCGGACGAATGGGCACCCAGCGCTGCGGCCATCAGGGCCGGGAAAACCAACCACCGTCTCATTTGGCAAACTCCAATACGCCGAGGTCCTGCAGCCCACCAAGGACTTTGACGATGGTCTCTGCGCTGACATCAGCCGATCCGGTGATGGCTGCGCCCAGCCCGCCGGGCGCAATCTCGCGCGTGCCTCCGGATTCATAATTCGGGTCGAGAACCGTGAATTCCTCGGGCAAGGGCGGACAGACCGGGTTGGCAGCCAAAAACTCGCCACCCTTTTCAAGGACGGCTTCATTAATGCGGCTGGTCAGGCCGAAGAGGTTGGAGACAGCGCCGATGAACCCGCGCGGGTTCAGATCAATGTCTTCGATACTGAATGTAAGGCACTGGCCTTTTACCTCTGCCTTGGCGACGGCAACCGCGTCCACGGTTCCCCCGAAATAACGAAAGCCCGGTTCCTGGCGCCGGTTGCAGGTTGTAAATCGTGCACGGGCCGAGCCTTCGACCCTGACGGTGTCATCCTTGGCAGTGACATCCCGGATCTCGAGGTGGATTTGGCGTTTGCAGCTTTCTTCAAGCGGACCCGTCAGTATCTGGGGGGCCTTTTCCTGCAAGCCGCGCAAGTCCATGAACGCCCTCAACCGCAAGCGGGTAGGGCTGGCTTCTTCCAGGCCGCTGTAGACCGTGAAAGGCACCGGAATGTCGCGAACGGGGACTTCCTTGGTGAACTTGATCTGAAACCGACCGGCGTAAGTGGCGGGGTCGATCCCTGTTGCGCCGAAGGACGCTGTGCTGTCGGTGTCGTCGGTTTGGGTTGCCGATCCAGACCCTTCGCCCTGATCCTGAGCCCTGCTGCCACAGCCCGGCAGCATGGCAAAAAGAACGCAGATCAGTAATCCCTTGTTCAGCCGAGATGATCCCATCCCTGACCACCTCTTTTGTGTCCAAGTTTCACCAAGATACCCACCTGCGTCTCCGACGCAACTTATGTATTCAATAAAATCATTTTGTTCCGTCAGTTCCCTGGCCTCACCGAAGCCCGACTGGTATACAAATGGGTCACTTGGGAATAGGGTGCCAGCCACTTGCCAACCCCTCCGTTCCGCTGTATGTGCCGCCTCTATCGTCTTCGGGCGAGATTCTCTCGTGGGAGATTGCAGGGATCGCGATCCCGGATCGGACCACGCAACATAATCTGGGTGAGACGCGTTTCACCTAAGTTGAAAGGAAAACCAAATGGCCAAGAAGCTTGCTGGTACAATGAAGCTGCAGGTTCCTGCAGGTCAGGCGAACCCGTCGCCGCCAGTTGGTCCGGCGCTGGGTCAGCGCGGCATCAACATCATGGAATTCTGCAAGGCGTTCAACGCCAAGACCGCAGACATGGAGCCCGGCGCTCCGTGCCCGACCGTGATCACCTACTATCAGGACAAGTCCTTCACCATGGACATCAAGACGCCGCCCGCGTCTTACTACCTGAAAAAAGCGGCTGGCCTTAAGCCGGTTGGCAAGCGTAACCGTCCCCGCGGCGCGGAAAACCCAGGTCGTGAGACCGTGGCAACCGTGACCTCGAAGCAGGTTCGTGAAATCGCCGAAGCCAAAATGAAAGATCTGAACGCCAACGACGTCGAAGGCGCAATGCAGATCATCCTGGGCTCGGCCCGCTCCATGGGCATCGAGGTGAAATAAGATGGCAAAACTCGGTAAACGTACCCGCGCTGCGCGCGAAGCTGTCGCCGGCAAGGAAAACCTGTCGGTCGAAGAAGCCGTTGCCCTGGTCAAAGGCAATGCAACCTCGAAATTCGACGAGACCATCGAAATCGCTCTGAACCTGGGCGTTGACACCCGTCACGCAGACCAGATGGTGCGAGGCGTTGTCGGCCTGCCGAACGGCACCGGCAAAGACATGCGCGTTGCTGTTTTCGCTCGTGGCCCCAAGGCTGACGAAGCGAAAGAAGCAGGCGCAGATATCGTCGGTGCAGAAGACCTGATGGAAACCATTCAGGGCGGCACCATCGAATTCGACCGCTGCATCGCAACCCCGGACATGATGCCGATCGTTGGCCGTCTGGGTAAGGTTCTGGGTCCTCGCAACCTGATGCCGAACCCCAAGGTCGGCACCGTGACCATGGACGTGAAAGCGGCCGTGGAAGCAGCCAAGGGCGGTGAAGTTCAGTTCAAGGCGGAAAAAGGCGGCGTTGTGCACGCCGGTGTTGGCAAAGCTTCGTTCGACGAAGCCAAGCTGGTCGAAAACGTCCGCGCATTTGTCTCGGCTGTTGCCAAAGCCAAGCCGTCGGGCGCCAAAGGCACCTACATGAAGAAAATCGCGCTGAGCTCGACCATGGGCCCGGGCGTGACTGTTGATGTTGCGCAGGCTTCGGGCGAATAAGCCTCAGCCTCTGCAAAAACACGAAATAACCCGGGTGGTGCCAGCCATCCGGGTTCTTTCGTTTTTGGGTCGCTTGAATTCCAGTAAATGCCGGATCAACCTGAACTTCGGGGCAGGTTGAATGCCTGTTTCAGCCGTATCTCCAGCCGGGTGCGCCGGTGGTCTTCGAATTCGCTGCAAACATGGCTTGGCTGGCTAAGAAACAGCAAGTCCTTGAGCAGGCGTCCGCGAATGCAGAAATCCAGAATGTCCATATTGATTGGATGGCGGTACTGGCGGAAGAACATGTCCTTGTTTCGTTTCAGGATGCCGCTGCGATCCACATCTGACGGCTGACTGTCGCGGAATATGTCGGCCTTCAGGAAGTCGACGATGTCGTATACGGCCAGCTTTTCGCGTGCCTCGGTGAAATCCAGCCCGATGGTTTTCCCTTGCCCCATGATCAGGTTGAGACCGTGAAAATCGCCATGCGCGAACACCTGAATATCCGGCGTCCCTTTCAGGCGCGCGGCCTCGGCCAGCATCGTGTTGATCATTCGCTGACTTGTGCCGGCAAGATTGGCGGGCAGGTTTTCCGACAGGTCCCGGATGCTGTCGGTCATCCATTTGGGCCGGAACCCATAGTCTTTTGGCGGGCGAAACTCGTGCAGATCGTTCAGCCATGCTCCGGCGCGGCGATAGACCTGGGCGACCTGATCGTTGTCGGGGCTGTTGTAGATCAGATCGACGGCGGTGGGGCGTTTGATGTATTCGGTGACCATGAAGTCACCTGCGGAGGAGAGGTAGATCGGACGCACAACCTGCGACGTCTTCTTGTCGTCGAAGTATTCGGCAAGCTGACAGAGCAAATTATACTCCTTGCGCAGCCGGTCGGTTATGGGGGCTTGGGTGTCGGCCTTCAGCGCGTACATCGCCCCTTGGGTTTCAAGCTTAAGAACAAGCCGTGTTTCGGGGAAATCATGAGACCGGTAGATACAGGAATGTTCGCGAATGGGGTCGATCGTGCCGCTTCGGGAAAGCTGATCCAGATATTGGTATGTCCGGTCGCGCTCTTGTTGAGAAAGGATCAGCATTTTAAGGACGCGCGCCAGTTCGGATCGGGATCGGGGTCATAGACATTGACAGGACCGCAGCGCGTCCTTGGTGTCAATGAGTGACGGGCGCGATTTATCCGTGTTAGAACCGATGACGCCACAGCCCGCGAAACCCGTTTTTCGTGCAATTTACCTCTTGGAAACCGAGCGTGTCTGCCCTAAGTAGGGCTACGAAGTAAAGCGTGCGATTCGTCGTGCGCTTTATTTTGTTTCGTCCAAGACGGTGGGTGGGGCCATACGGTTCCTTAATTCCCTGCCTGAGACGGGTAAGACCAAAGAATTCTGAGGGTCCCACCCTCGGGCGAGTTTTGGCCAATCCCGTAACAACGGACCTGAACGCCGGGGCGCAAGCCGCGGCAAATATGAGCCGGGATGTCTGACATCCCTAACTTGGAGAGAACTGTGGATAGAGCCCAGAAAGAGAAAGTGGTCGAGGAACTCGGCCAAATCTTCGAAAGCTCTGGCGTCGTAGTGGTTTCGCACTACGCCGGTCTGACAGTTGCCGAGATGCAGGACCTTCGCGCACGTGCTCGTGACGCGGGTGGCTCCGTGCGTGTTGCCAAGAACAGGCTCGCCAAAATCGCCCTTGAGGGTAAGCCGTGTGCAAGCATGGCCGACCTGCTGACAGGGATGACCGTTCTAACCTATTCCGAGGACCCGGTGGCAGCAGCCAAGGTGGCCGAGGACTTCGCCAAGGATAACAAGAATTTTGAAATCCTCGGCGGTGCAATGGGCGAGAACGCTCTGGACCGCAAAGGCGTTGAAGCCGTTTCGAAAATGCCGTCGCGTGAGGAGCTTATTGCTTCGATCGTGGGCTGCATTGGCGCACCTGCTTCGAACATCGCCGGCGCGATTGGCGCACCTGCAAGCAACATCGCAAGCATCCTTTCCACCATCGAAGAGAAGGCGGAAGCTGCGTAAGCGGTTGGCACTGAATGATCTGCGTGGGGCATTTGCCCTGACGTTGGAACACACACTGTAAAACGGAAAGAGCTAATACAATGGCTGATCTGAAAGCACTCGCAGAAAGCATCGTGGGTCTGACCCTGCTGGAAGCACAAGAACTGAAAACCATCCTCAAAGACGAGTACGGCATCGAGCCCGCAGCAGGCGGCGCAGTTGTCATGGCAGCTGGTGGCGACGCCGCCGGTGGCGCAGCTGAGGAAGAAAAAACCGAATTCGACGTCGTTCTGAAGAACGCCGGCGCTTCGAAAATCAACGTGATCAAAGAAGTTCGCGGCATCACCGGTCTGGGCCTGAAAGAAGCCAAGGAACTGGTCGAAGCCGGCGGCAAGATCAAAGAAGGCGTGTCGAAAGACGAAGCCGAAGAAGTCAAAGGCAAGCTGGAAGCAGCTGGCGCAGAGGTCGAACTGGCCTAAGCCCTTTGTCTGGTGCGTCGCTGATGCGCCTGAAAATTTGGCTGGGTCCGGAGAAATCCGGGTCCAGCCGAACCTGTCTTAGAAAGGGCCTCATGGGTTGGGGCGTTTTCTAAGACACGGTTGTCGGATCGGGAGGCCGCCTTCGGGACGGTGGCCATGAATTGATCCGGACGTGTCGTCTCGAATGTGCAAGATGCCGGGGCCCGACGGTGTCTTTGCCCGCTGAGAACATCGAAAGGTGACATCTGACATGGCTCAAACGTTCCTTGGCCAGAAACGTCTTCGTAAATATTACGGCAAAATCCGCGAAGTGCTGGAGATGCCGAACCTCATTGAGGTCCAGAAATCTTCTTATGATCTTTTCCTGCGCTCCGGCGATGCAGAACAGCCCACAGACGGCGAAGGCATCAAAGGCGTGTTCCAGTCGGTTTTCCCGATCAAGGATTTCAACGAAACCTCCGTTCTGGAGTTCGTGAAATACGATTTGGAAAAACCCAAATACGACGTCGAAGAGTGCATGCAGCGCGACATGACCTACAGCGCTCCGCTGAAGGTAACCCTGCGCCTGATCGTGTTTGATGTCGACGAGGACACTGGCGCCAAGTCGGTCAAGGACATCAAGGAACAGGACGTGTTCATGGGCGACATGCCCCTGATGACGCCGAACGGAACGTTCATCGTGAACGGTACCGAGCGTGTGATCGTGTCCCAGATGCACCGTTCGCCCGGGGTTTTCTTTGACCACGACAAGGGCAAGACCCACTCCTCGGGCAAGCTGCTGTTTGCCTGCCGCATCATCCCGTATCGCGGCAGCTGGCTGGACTTCGAGTTCGACGCCAAGGACATCGTGTTCGCCCGTATCGACCGCCGCCGCAAACTGCCTGTGACAACCCTGCTGTATGCGCTGGGTCTGGATCAGGAAGCGATCATGGACGCGTATTACAACACCGTGTCCTATAAGCTGGACAAGAAAAAGGGCTGGATCGCGCCGTTCTTTCCCGAGCGTGTACGCGGTACCCGTCCGACCTATGACCTGATCGACGCGAAATCCGGTGAAGTGATTGCCGAAGCGGGCAAGAAAGTCACGCCGCGCGCGGTCAAGAAACTGATTGACGAGGGCGCCGTCACCGACCTGCTCGTTCCGTTCGATCATATCGTTGGCAAGTTCGTCGCCAAGGACATCATCAACGAAGAAACCGGTGCGATCTATGTCGAAGCCGGTGATGAACTGACCCTGGAATATGACAAGGACGGCGACCTGATCGGCGGTACCGTCAAGGAACTGCTGGATGCGGGCTTCAAAGACATCCCGGTTCTGGACATCGACAACGTCAACGTCGGCCCCTACATGCGCAACACCATGGCGCAGGACAAGAACATGGGCCGCGAAAGCGCGCTGATGGACATCTACCGCGTCATGCGTCCGGGCGAGCCGCCCACCGTCGAGGCTGCGTCGGCCCTGTTCGACACCCTTTTCTTCGACAGCGAGCGTTATGACCTGTCCGCCGTCGGCCGTGTGAAGATGAACATGCGTCTGGCACTGGACGCGCCGGACACCCTGCGCACCCTGCGCCGCGAAGACATCGTGGCCTGCATCAAGGCGCTGGTTGAACTGCGTGACGGCAAGGGCGACGTGGACGATATCGACCACCTCGGCAACCGTCGTGTGCGTTCGGTCGGCGAACTGATGGAAAACCAGTACCGCGTCGGTCTGCTGCGTATGGAGCGCGCGATCAAAGAGCGTATGTCGTCGGTCGAGATTGACACCGTCATGCCGCAAGACCTGATCAACGCGAAACCGGCTGCGGCTGCTGTTCGTGAATTCTTCGGCTCGTCGCAGCTGTCGCAGTTCATGGACCAGACCAACCCGCTGTCGGAAGTCACCCACAAACGCCGTCTCTCGGCGCTTGGCCCCGGTGGTCTGACGCGTGAGCGTGCAGGCTTTGAGGTTCGTGACGTACACCCGACCCACTATGGCCGGATGTGCCCGATTGAAACGCCGGAAGGTCCGAACATCGGTCTGATCAACTCGTTGGCTACCTTTGCCCGCGTGAACAAGTATGGCTTCATCGAAACACCGTACCGCGTCGTCAAAGACGCCGAAGTGACCGATGAGGTTCACTACATGTCCGCGACCGAGGAAATGCGCCACACCGTGGCGCAGGCGAACGCGACGCTGGATGAGAACGGCAAGTTCATCAACGATCTGGTTTCGACCCGTCAGGCCGGTGACTACACCCTCGCCCCGCGCGAGAATGTGGACCTGATCGACGTGTCGCCGAAGCAGCTGGTCTCGGTCGCTGCATCGCTGATCCCGTTCCTTGAAAATGACGACGCCAACCGCGCTCTGATGGGCTCGAACATGCAACGTCAGGCGGTTCCGCTGCTGCGCGCTGAGGCGCCGCTGGTCGGTACCGGTATCGAGGAAAAGGTTGCGATTGACTCGGGTGCTGCGATCCAGGCGAAGCGCGCCGGTATCATCGATCAGGTCGATGCCCAGCGTATCGTTATCCGTGCCACCGAGGATCTGGAACTGGGCGACGCTGGCGTTGACATCTATCGTCTGCGCAAATTCCAGCGTTCGAACCAGAACACCTGCATCAACCAGCGTCCGCTGATCAAGGTGGGTGACACCGTCCAGAAGGGCGAGGTCATTGCCGATGGTCCGTCGACCGATATGGGTGAACTGGCCCTTGGTAAAAACGTGGTCGTCGCGTTCATGCCGTGGAACGGTTACAACTACGAAGACTCGATCCTGATCTCGGAACGTATCGCGCGTGATGACGTCTTTACCTCGGTCCATATCGAGGAGTTTGAAGTCGCTGCCCGTGACACGAAGCTGGGCCCGGAAGAGATCACCCGCGACATCCCGAACGTCGGTGAAGAAGCGCTGCGCAACCTCGACGAGGCGGGCATCGTTTACATCGGTGCGGATGTTGAGCCGGGCGATATTCTGGTCGGCAAGATCACTCCGAAGGGCGAAAGCCCGATGACCCCGGAAGAAAAGCTGCTGCGCGCCATCTTTGGTGAAAAAGCATCTGACGTGCGCGACACCTCGCTGCGCGTGAAGCCGGGCGATTACGGTACGGTCGTTGAGGTTCGCGTCTTCAACCGTCACGGCGTCGAGAAAGACGAGCGTGCGCTGCAGATCGAGCGTGAGGAAGTCGAACGTCTGGCCCGCGACCGGGACGACGAGCTGGCGATCCTTGACCGCAACATCTATGCGCGTCTGCAGGGTCTGATCCTGGGTAAAACCGCTGTCAAAGGCCCGAAAGGCGTCAAGGCAGGGTCGGTGATCACCGAGGACCTGCTGGAAACCCTGACCCGTGGTCAGTGGTGGCAGCTGGCACTGGAAGGTGAGCAGGACGCACAGATCGTTGAAGCTCTGAACGAGCAGTACGAAGTGCAAAAGCGTGCTCTGGACGCCCGTTTCGAGGACAAGGTCGAGAAAGTCCGTCGTGGCGACGACCTGCCGCCGGGTGTGATGAAGATGGTCAAGGTCTTCATCGCCGTGAAGCGTAAGCTGCAGCCGGGCGACAAGATGGCCGGTCGTCACGGGAACAAAGGTGTGATTTCCAAGGTTGTACCGATGGAAGACATGCCGTTCCTGGCCGATGGTACGCCGGTTGACTTCTGTCTGAACCCGCTGGGCGTGCCTTCGCGTATGAACGTTGGTCAGATCCTTGAAACCCACATGGGTTGGGCCGCGCGCGGTCTGGGTCTGAACATCGATGATGCTCTGGGTGAATACCGTCGGTCCGGCGATCTGACCCCGGTTCGCGAAGCGATGAAGCTGGCCTATGGCGAAGATGTCTACGAAGAAGGCATCACCGGTCTGGACGAGGATGACCTGATTGAGGCTGCGGGCAACGTGACCCGCGGTGTTCCGATCGCAACCCCGGTCTTCGACGGTGCCAAAGAGGCTGACGTCAACGACGCGCTGGTGCGTGCGGGCTTCTCGGAAAGCGGGCAGTCGGTTCTGTTCGACGGTCGCACCGGTGAGCAATTTGCACGTCCGGTGACCGTGGGCATCAAGTACCTGCTGAAACTGCACCACCTGGTGGATGACAAGATCCACGCGCGTTCAACCGGGCCGTACAGCCTGGTTACCCAGCAGCCGCTGGGTGGTAAGGCGCAGTTCGGTGGTCAGCGCTTTGGTGAGATGGAGGTTTGGGCTCTGGAAGCTTACGGCGCCGCCTACACCCTGCAGGAGATGCTCACCGTGAAATCGGATGACGTCGCCGGCCGGACCAAGGTCTATGAGTCGATCGTCAAGGGCGAGGATAACTTTGAAGCGGGCGTACCGGAATCGTTCAACGTTCTGGTTAAAGAAGTCCGTGGCCTCGGCCTGAATATGGAACTCCTGGATGCGGAGGTTGAGGAGTAAGGGCGCTGCCCTTTCTCCCGTCCCCCCTTCCGCAAGATTTGAGGTAACAAATGAACCAGGAAATCACCAACAACCCGTTCAACCCGCTGACGCCCCCGAAAGTCTTCGACGAGATCAAGGTCTCGTTGGCGTCGCCCGAGCGGATCCTGTCTTGGTCCTATGGCGAGATCAAGAAACCCGAAACCATCAACTACCGGACGTTCAAGCCCGAGCGTGACGGCCTGTTCTGTGCGCGTATCTTTGGCCCGATCAAAGATTACGAATGTCTTTGCGGCAAATATAAGCGGATGAAGTATCGCGGCGTTGTCTGCGAGAAATGCGGTGTGGAAGTCACCCTGCAGAAAGTCCGCCGTGAGCGTATGGGCCACATCGAACTGGCCGCGCCTGTTGCACACATCTGGTTCCTGAAGTCGCTGCCGTCCCGCATCGGTCTGATGCTGGACATGACTCTGCGCGATCTGGAACGCGTTCTGTACTTTGAAAACTATGTCGTCATCGAGCCCGGTCTAACCGACCTGACCTACGGCCAGATGCTGACCGAAGAAGAGTACATGGATGCGCAGGATGCTTATGGCATGGATGCGTTCACCGCGAATATCGGTGCTGAAGCCATCCGCGAGATGCTGGCCCAGATCGATCTGGAAGCCGAAGCCGAGCAGCTGCGTGCTGATCTGGCCGAAGCAACCGGCGAGCTGAAGCCCAAGAAAATCATCAAGCGTCTGAAGGTTGTTGAATCCTTCCTCGAGTCGGGCAACCGTCCCGAGTGGATGGTGATGACCGTGATCCCGGTTATCCCGCCGGAACTGCGTCCGCTGGTTCCGCTGGATGGTGGCCGTTTCGCGACCTCGGATCTGAACGATCTGTATCGCCGCGTCATCAACCGGAACAACCGTCTGAAGCGTCTGATCGAACTGCGTGCACCTGACATCATCGTCCGCAACGAAAAGCGGATGCTGCAGGAATCCGTGGATGCTCTGTTCGACAACGGCCGTCGTGGCCGCGTGATCACCGGCGCCAACAAGCGCCCGCTGAAATCGCTGTCGGACATGCTGAAAGGGAAACAGGGCCGCTTCCGTCAGAACCTTCTGGGTAAACGCGTCGACTTCTCGGGCCGTTCGGTCATCGTGACCGGTCCGGAACTCAAGCTGCACCAGTGTGGTCTGCCCAAGAAGATGGCGCTGGAACTGTTCAAGCCGTTCATCTACTCGCGCCTTGAAGCCAAGGGTCTGTCTTCGACCGTGAAACAGGCGAAGAAACTGGTCGAGAAAGAGCGTCCCGAAGTGTGGGATATCCTCGACGAGGTGATCCGCGAACACCCTGTCATGCTGAACCGTGCGCCGACGCTGCACCGTCTTGGCATTCAGGCGTTCGAGCCGGTCCTGATCGAAGGTAAAGCCATCCAGCTTCACCCGCTGGTCTGTTCGGCCTTTAACGCCGACTTTGACGGGGACCAGATGGCCGTTCACGTCCCGCTTAGCCTTGAGGCCCAGCTGGAAGCCCGTGTTTTGATGATGTCGACGAACAACGTTCTGTCGCCTGCAAACGGCGCACCGATCATCGTTCCGTCGCAGGACATGATCTTGGGTCTGTACTATGTGACCCTGGAACGCGAAGGCATGCCGGGCGAAGGCAAGGTCTTTGGTTCGATCGACGAGGTTCAGCATGCGCTGGACGCGGGTGAAGTGCACCTGCACTCGAAAATCACCGCGCGGATCACGCAGATCGACGACGAAGGCAACGAAGTTCAGAAGCGCTATGAAACCACTCCGGGCCGTCTGCGTCTGGGTGCGTTGCTGCCGATGAACAACAAGGCGCCGTTCGAGCTGGTCAACCGCCTGCTGCGGAAGAAAGAAGTGCAGCAGGTGATCGACACCGTCTACCGTTACTGCGGTCAGAAAGAGTCGGTCATTTTTTGTGACCAGATCATGTCGATGGGCTTCAAGGAAGCGTTCAAGGCGGGCATCTCGTTCGGTAAGGACGACATGGTCATCCCGAACGACAAGTGGGGCATCGTTGATGACACCCGCAACCAGGTGAAAGACTTTGAACAGCAGTACATGGACGGCCTGATCACTCAGGGCGAAAAGTACAACAAGGTTGTCGATGCCTGGTCGAAGTGTAACGACCGCGTGACTGAGGCAATGATGAGCACCATCTCGGACGTCGCCAAGGCCGAAGACGGGTCGGACATGGAGCCGAACTCGGTCTACATGATGGCCCACTCGGGCGCGCGTGGCTCGGTCACTCAGATGAAACAGCTGGGCGGTATGCGCGGCCTGATGGCCAAGCCGAACGGTGACATCATCGAGACGCCTATCATCTCGAACTTCAAGGAAGGTCTGACCGTTCTTGAATACTTCAACTCGACCCACGGTGCCCGTAAGGGTCTGTCGGATACCGCTCTGAAGACGGCGAACTCGGGTTACCTGACCCGTCGTCTGGTGGACGTGGCGCAGGACTGCATCGTGCGCGAGATCGATTGCGGCACCGACCGCGCGATCACTGCCGAAGCGGCCGTCAACGATGGTGAGGTCGTCGCCTCGCTGGCCGAGCGTATTCTGGGCCGTGTGGCCGCTGACGATATCCTGCGTCCGGGTACGGAAGAGGTGATCGTGGCTGCTGGTCAGCTGATCGACGAGCGTATGGCCGACACCATTGATGAGGCCGGTGTTCAGTCGACCCGCATCCGCTCGCCTCTGACCTGTGAGTCCGAGGAAGGCGTTTGTGCCACCTGCTATGGTCGTGACCTGGCGCGCGGTACGATGGTGAACACTGGCGAAGCTGTCGGCATCATCGCAGCCCAGTCCATCGGTGAACCCGGTACGCAGCTGACGATGCGGACCTTCCACATCGGTGGTGTTGCGCAAGGTGGCCAGCAGTCGTTCCAGGAAGCCAACCAGGAAGGTGTTGTCACATTTGAGAACCCGCAGATTCTGATCAATGCCGCAGGTGAAAGCCTGGTCATGGGCCGGAACATGAAGCTGGTGATCAACGACGAACATGGCGAAGAGCGTGCCAGCTTCAAACTGGGCTACGGCTCGAAGCTGTTCGTCAAGGACGGCACCAAGGTGGCTCGTGGCGACAAGCTGTTCGAGTGGGATCCGTACACCCTGCCGATCATCGCCGAGAAAGCCGGTACTGCAAAATACGTCGATCTGGTTTCGGGCCTTGCCGTCCGCGACGAGACCGACGAAGCAACCGGCATGACCCAGAAGATCGTGATCGACTGGCGCGCGGCCCCCAAAGGCAGCGACCTCAAGCCCGAGATCATTCTGGTCGGTGAAGATGGCGAGCCGGTCCGCAACGATGCGGGCAACCCGGTTCACTATCCGATGTCGGTGGATGCGATCCTGTCGGTCGAAGATGGTCAGAAGATCGAAGCCGGTGACGTCGTTGCGCGTATCCCGCGTGAAGGCGCCAAGACCAAGGACATCACCGGTGGTCTGCCGCGTGTGGCCGAACTGTTCGAAGCCCGTCGTCCGAAAGATCACGCGATCATCGCAGAAGCCGATGGTTACGTGCGCTTTGGACGCGACTACAAGAACAAGCGCCGCATCAGCATCGAACCGGCTGATGAGTCACTGGAGCCGATCGAGTACATGGTGCCCAAGGGCAAGCACATCCCGGTTGTGGAAGGTGACTTCGTCCAGAAGGGTGACTACATCATGGACGGCAACCCGGCACCTCATGACATCCTGTCCATTATGGGTGTCGAGGCTCTGGCGAACTACATGATCGACGAAGTGCAGGACGTTTATCGTCTGCAGGGCGTGAAGATCAACGACAAGCACATCGAGGTTATCGTGCGCCAGATGCTGCAGAAGTGGGAGATCCTGGATTCAGGCGACACCACCCTGCTGAAGGGCGAGCATGTCGACAAGCAGGAGTTCGACGCGGCGAACGAGAAGACCATCGCCCGCGGTGGTCGTCCGGCACAGGGCGAGCCGATCCTCTTGGGGATCACCAAGGCCTCGCTGCAGACGCGTTCGTTCATCTCGGCGGCGTCGTTCCAGGAAACCACCCGCGTGCTGACCGAAGCCTCGGTTCAGGGCAAGAAGGACAAGCTGGTTGGCCTGAAAGAGAACGTCATCGTCGGCCGCCTGATCCCGGCCGGTACCGGTGGTGCCACCCAGGCAGTGCGTCAGGTTGCCCAGTCGCGCGACAATGTCGTGATCGAAGCTCGCCGGGAAGAGGCCGAAGCGGCCGCTGCCCTGGCAGCGCCGATGATCGACGACGACATGGTTGGCGACGAGCTGGACGTGCTGGTGGAAACACCGGAAAGCCGCGAGTGAGCGCCATAAAATGCTGAAGATCAGGCCCTGCGAAATCGCGGGGCCTTTTTCTTTGTGAGGCCACCACCGCCATTTTACTTAAGTCTCAAGAAAGCGTCGGGCTTTGGCGCTGGCAAAATTTTTCTAAATTTTGGGTGGTCTTGCAGATATTCAATAAGGCCGCGCTGCAATGTGGTAAGCTTAAGACTTGATGCTGGGGGCGAAAATGCTCAAGTTTGACCGGGAAACCGCCAAGATACTGGACGTTGCCTATCAGGGTGCCGACATTATTCGAAGAAGACGCGCTTCCTTTGATGCTCTCAATCCAAGTCCGGGCGAGACCATCTTGGATATTGGTTGCGGAAATGGTCTGCTGACCGCAGAGCTCGCGCGCGCAGTTGGCCCGTCGGGTCGGATCGTGGGCGTGGATCCAAGTAAAGATATGCTGGCGGTCGGAAAGAACAGATGCCTGGATTACTCCTGCGTTGAGCTTCTTGAAGGTGTTGCCGGTAATCTGCCACTAGCGGATGAAATCGCTGATAAAGCTGTTTCTGTTCAAGTATTTGAGTATGTTGAAGATATAGGGGCGGCCTTCGGCGAGGCGATGCGTTGCCTCAAACCTGCAGGGCGGTTTGTGATCAGCGATCTTCATTTCGGCAGTCTCATTTGGTTCAGCGATGAACCGGAAAGAATGCAGCTTGTGCTTTCCATCTGGAACGAACACTTCGCCAGTGGAACAGTTCCGGAACGACTGCCAGCCCTAATCAGGGAAAGCGGGCATAGTGTGGAGGATGTCGTATCGATCACGATGACGGATCATCAGTTAAAGCCGGATGGGATTGCTATCATGATGATGCATCTCATGAAACAATTTGTAGTGAACAGTGCAAAAATTGAGTCAGCTGTCGCACAAGCTTGGTTCGACGAACAAGTCAGACTTGCGGAGCAGGGTCGCTTTTTCTTTTCGGTTACGCAGTTTGTTGTCGTGGCGCGGAAATCAAGCTGAACCGTGAAATTGAGTGCGCGCGCGCGCGGTCGTCGCATGAACATGAACTTCGATAAGCGGGTTCCAACTTTGGGCTGTAATCAATTGGTGTGTTTTTCAAGCCTCCTCAGGGGCATGCTGAACACTGGTTGCCAACGCAGCCGGATGACCTTTCGGCGTCACTGGTATGAGTTGACAAAACTGGTCCCAAAAGCGCCAATGCCTCGATTGATTTGAGACCGGGCCTGATTGAAATGACCCCAAACCTAAAAGGCGCCTTGCTGATGATGGGCAGCATGGCTGCGTTTACCGTGAATGACACGCTGGTGAAGGTGGCGCTTGATGATTTGCCGCTGTTTCAACTGGTTGCGTTGCGCGGGTTGCTGGCCTCGTGTCTGGTGTTCATTCTCGCCCGGCATCTTGGGGCGTTGCACCTGAATTTCTCGCACCATGACAAGTGGCTGGTCGCGCTGCGCTGTCTCAGCGAATTGTCGGCAACGTTCTTTTTCCTGACAGCGCTGAAGCATATGCCGCTGGCGAATGTCACTGCCGTGCTGCAGGCGCTTCCGCTGACGGTCACCCTTGGCGCCGCGCTTTTCTTTTCCGAGCATATCGGTTGGCGGCGAATTACCGCGATCGCCATGGGCTTTGCCGGAATGTTGCTGATCGTCCGTCCCGGCCCGGACGGGTTCAGTATCTATGCGCTTTATGCGCTGATCGCTGTTGCTTCGGTCACGGCGCGCGATCTGATCACGCGGCGTATGTCGGCGGATGTGCCATCGATGGTTGTGACATTGGCGACATCGTTTTCGATCACGACCGCGGCCGCGGTTGCTTCGGTCGTTGAAGGATGGGTGCCAGTCACGGCCGGCTCTGGCCTGCTGGTTGCATCGGCCGCGGTATTTGTTCTGATGGGGTACTTGTTGAGCGTCATGGTGATGCGGGTTGGTGAGGTCGGATTTGTCGCGCCCTTCCGGTATTCCAGCCTGATCTGGGCGCTGGGGTTAGGCTGGACCGTTTTCGGCGACTGGCCGGATGCCGTGACAATGCTTGGCGCAGCTCTGGTCGTGGGCGCGGGCCTGTTCACACTGTTCCGCGAGCGGTCGCATCAACCGGCGGAATGAACCCGCCGAACGACGTTTTGATCAATGGCAAAGCGCGCAACGAACTCGCCTTCCTGTTAGGGGCTGAGGTCTGACAGACCGGCCCTGCTTTTGCGGGTCTGGGGCGAGTCGTTGAACTGATTCAGTGAACGCACCCACATAGGCGCGTCCGGATAGCTGACAACGGGCATGCGCCGAGCGATCTTGTTGTGGGCGAAATTCATGATCGTCAGCGAGCAACCGCCCTGAACGTGCATTCCCAAACCGGCGGTGACGAGATCGCTGTATACATTCAACGCCCGAATACCTGTCGCATCCATGCGGGCCAGAAATCCGTTGTTAAAATCAATGCCGACCGCAGGGTTGTTTTCAAAAAGTCCCCGGCAATCCTGCGCTGCAAGACGAAGGCGTTCGACGAAGTCGACGGAAACGGCGTCATCGTCATCGTGGCGAAACTGCAGGCAGGGTTGGTCCGGGTCCTGACGTGCAGCGTTCAGGATATCCTGCATGACCCTGCGATGTCGGGCAGGCTTTCTTTCGATGATCCGGACCTGACGGATGTTGGCCGTCAGGTCTTGCAGCCGGTCACGGGCCTGTGTGGGCAGGCAATCCCCGATTACGATCAGAAGCTGGAAATCTTCATCGGTCTGTTCCCGAAAACAGGGCAGGGTGCTGGACTCGAACAGCCTGAACCTTTCTTCCAGCCGCCTGGGACTGTAAAGATAACGTCGCCTGTCCTCCAGGGTCTCGTGTTCGATCTGAAAGCCGCCGAGGGCTGGATAGGAAAAACGGCACAGGCCGATGACTTGCATTGAATGTCCGGAAGCTAGGGTCTTGCCGGGACTATGCCGCTGCATTAGGTGCATCGCAAGCGGCAGACCGCTCCTTTGTCGCGGCCGCGAAAGCCGGTTGGACAGGGCACTGTTGACACTTGGGCCGACTTCCCCTATTACGCGCGTCATCTCGGTACCGGGGGCCGCCCCATAACCGATTTCAGTAATGAACTGGTCAAGGCCCGGACAATTTTGCAGTTCGCGCCCTCTGATAACAAACCGCGACGTTCACCTCGGAATGGGAACGCTCGCGGGTTTTGCGCTTGTGGACGCATGAGTGCAGCAAGTTTAACCGCACGCAACCGCGTGCATGTCATGTGTGTTGCAAAACGGGGAAGAAACCGGAATGCCAACTATTCAACAGCTGATCCGCAAGCCGCGGCAGCCGAAAGTAAAACGCTCGAAGTCCATGCACCTGGAGCAGTGCCCGCAGAAACGCGGCGTCTGCACACGTGTTTACACCACCACACCGAAGAAGCCGAACTCGGCTATGCGTAAGGTTGCCAAGGTGCGCCTGACCAACGGGTTCGAGGTCATCTCGTACATCCCGGGTGAAAGCCACAACCTGCAGGAACACTCGGTTGTTCTGATCCGTGGCGGCCGTGTGAAAGACCTTCCCGGTGTGCGTTACCACATCCTGCGCGGTGTTCTGGATACTCAGGGCGTCAAAGACCGTAAGCAGCGTCGTTCGAAATACGGCGCGAAGCGTCCCAAGTAAGAAGGAGAGGCTGATATGTCACGTCGTCACGCTGCCGAAAAACGCGAAGTCCTGCCTGACGCCAAATTTGGCGACAAGGTACTGACCAAATTCATGAACAACCTGATGATCGACGGCAAGAAGTCGGTCGCAGAGCGTATCGTTTACAACGCGTTTGACCGCGTTGAGAACAAGATCAAGCGCGCCCCGGTCGAAGTGTTTCACGAAGCGCTCGACAACATCAAACCGTCGGTCGAGGTTCGCTCGCGCCGGGTTGGTGGTGCAACCTATCAGGTTCCGGTCGAAGTGCGCCCCGAGCGCCGCGAAGCTCTGGCCATCCGCTGGCTGATCACCGCCGCCCGTGGCCGCAATGAAAACACCATGGAAGAGCGCCTTGCAGGCGAACTGTTGGACGCCGTTCAGTCCCGCGGTACCGCCGTCAAGAAACGCGAAGACACCCACAAGATGGCCGAGGCGAACAAAGCCTTCAGCCATTACCGTTGGTAATCCCAGAGGCTTATCCAAATGGCACGCGAATATCCGCTCGAACTATACCGCAACTTCGGTATCATGGCGCACATCGACGCAGGTAAGACCACCTGCTCGGAACGTATCCTGTATTACACTGGTAAATCCCACAACATCGGTGAGGTGCACGATGGTGCAGCCACCATGGACTGGATGGAGCAGGAGCAGGAACGCGGCATCACCATCACTTCGGCTGCGACCACCACCTTCTGGGAGCGCACCGAGGACGGTCAGACCGCCGATACCCCAAAGCACCGCCTGAACATCATCGACACCCCCGGCCACGTTGACTTCACCATTGAAGTTGAGCGTTCGCTGGCGGTTCTCGACGGTGCCGTCTGCGTTCTGGACGCAAACGCCGGTGTTGAGCCCCAGACCGAAACCGTGTGGCGTCAGGCTGACCGCTACAAGGTTCCGCGTATGGTTTTCGTCAACAAGATGGACAAGATCGGCGCAGACTTCTTCAACTGCGTTCGCATGATCGAAGACCGCACCGGCGCACGCGCTGTTCCGGTTGGTATTCCGATCGGCGCCGAGTCCGAACTGGAAGGCCTGATCGACCTGGTCACCATGGAAGAGTGGCTGTGGCAGGGTGAAGACCTTGGCGCAAGCTGGGTCAAAGCCCCGATCCGTGACAGCCTGAAAGACATGGCCGATGAATGGCGCGGCAAGATGATCGAAGCGGCCGTCGAAGAAGACGACGACGCGATGATGGCCTACCTGGAAGGCGAAGAGCCCGATGTTCCGACCCTGCGCAAACTGCTGCGCAAGGGCACGCTGGCGCTGCACTTCGTTCCGGTTCTGGGTGGTTCGGCGTTCAAGAACAAAGGTGTTCAGCCGCTGCTCAACGCTGTGATCGATTATTTGCCCAGCCCGCTGGACGTTGTCGATTACATGGGCTTCAAACCCGGTGACGAGGAAGAAGTTCGTAACATCGCACGTCGTGCCGACGACAACATGGCCTTCTCGGGCCTGGCGTTCAAAATCATGAACGACCCCTTCGTCGGTTCGCTGACCTTCACCCGGATTTATTCGGGTGTCATGAACAAGGGCGACTCGATCTTGAACTCGACCAAAGGCAAAAAAGAGCGCATCGGTCGTATGATGATGATGCACTCGAACAACCGGGAAGAGATCGAAGAAGCGTTTGCAGGCGACATCATCGCGCTGGCGGGTCTGAAAGACACCACCACCGGTGACACCCTGTGTGACGCGAAGGATCCGGTGGTTCTGGAAACCATGACCTTCCCCGATCCGGTGATCGAGATCGCGGTCGAGCCCAAAACCAAGGGCGACCAAGAGAAGATGTCCCAGGGTCTGGCCCGTCTGGCCGCCGAAGACCCGTCCTTCCGCGTGGAAACCGACCTGGAATCGGGTCAGACCATCATGAAGGGCATGGGCGAACTTCACCTGGATATCCTGGTCGACCGTCTGAAGCGTGAGTTCAAGGTCGAGGCGAACATCGGTGCACCGCAAGTGGCCTACCGTGAAACCATCTCGATGCCTGTCGAGCACACCTACACCCACAAGAAACAGTCGGGTGGTTCGGGTCAGTTCGCGGAAGTCAAGCTGGAGATCCAGCCCACTGAGGCGGGCGAAGGCTATTCGTTCGAAAGCCGCATCGTTGGTGGTGCCGTTCCGAAGGAATACATCCCCGGCGTTGAAAAAGGCATCAACTCGGTCATGGACAGCGGCCCGCTGGCTGGCTTCCCCGTGATCGACTTCAAGGTTGCCCTGCTGGACGGTAAGTTCCACGACGTTGACTCGAGCGTTCTGGCGTTCGAAATCGCATCGCGGATGTGTATGCGTGAAGGCATGCGCAAAGCCGGCGCGAAACTGCTGGAACCGATCATGAAGGTCGAAGTGATCACCCCGGAAGAATACACCGGCGGTATCATCGGTGACCTGACCTCGCGTCGTGGCCAGGTGTCTGGACAAGAGCCGCGCGGCAACGCAATCGCGATCGACGCGTTTGTTCCGCTGGCGAACATGTTCGGCTACATCAACACCCTGCGTTCGATGTCGTCGGGCCGTGCCCAGTTCACCATGCAGTTCGACCACTACGATCCGGTTCCGCAAAACATCTCGGACGAGATCCAGGCGAAATACGCATAAGCGAAGATTTGAGGGAGCTCGGGTAACGGGCTCCCTTCATTACCGAAAAAGGAGGCCATCATGGCAAAGGAAAAGTTTGAGCGTACAAAACCGCACGTCAACATCGGCACGATTGGGCACGTTGACCACGGCAAGACGACGCTGACGGCGGCAATCACCAAGTATTTCGGTGACTTCAAAGCGTATGACCAGATTGACGGTGCGCCGGAAGAGAAAGCGCGCGGCATCACCATCTCGACCGCCCACGTGGAATACGAGACCGATGCGCGCCACTATGCGCACGTTGACTGCCCCGGCCACGCCGACTACGTCAAGAACATGATCACCGGTGCTGCCCAGATGGACGGCGCGATCCTGGTTGTGAACGCAGCTGACGGCCCGATGCCGCAGACCCGCGAGCACATCCTGCTGGGCCGCCAGGTTGGCATCCCGAAGATGGTCGTGTTCATGAACAAGGTTGACCAGGTCGACGACGAAGAGCTGCTGGAACTGGTTGAGATGGAAGTTCGCGAACTGCTGTCCAGCTACGACTACCCCGGCGACGATATTCCGATCATCGCAGGTTCGGCTCTGGCGGCGATGGAAGGCAACAACCCGGAAATCGGCGAAGCGAAGATCCGCGAGCTGATGGCGGCTGTTGACGACTACATCGACACCCCCGAGCGCGCTGTTGATCAGCCGTTCCTGATGCCGATCGAAGACGTGTTCTCGATCTCGGGCCGTGGTACCGTTGTGACCGGTCGTGTTGAGCGTGGCGTGATCAACGTTGGCGACGAGATCGAAATCGTTGGTATCCGCGACACCGCGAAAACCACCTGCACCGGTGTGGAAATGTTCCGCAAGCTGCTGGACCGTGGTGAAGCCGGCGACAACATCGGCGCCCTGCTGCGCGGTGTTGACCGTGACGGTGTTGAGCGTGGCCAGGTTCTGTGTAAGCCGGGTTCGGTGACACCGCACACCAAGTTCGAAGCCGAAGCCTACATCCTGACCAAGGAAGAAGGCGGCCGTCACACCCCGTTCTTCGCGAACTACCGTCCGCAGTTCTACTTCCGTACGACGGACGTGACCGGCACCGTGACCCTGGCCGAAGGCACCGAGATGGTCATGCCCGGCGACAACGTGTCGTTCGGCGTTGAGCTGATCGCGCCGATCGCGATGGAGAACGGTCTGCGTTTCGCCATCCGCGAAGGCGGCCGCACCGTCGGCGCCGGCGTTGTGTCGAAAATCATCGAGTAATTCGCATCTGCGAAAAGCTACGGAAAGGGCGTCCCGCAGGACGCCCTTTTTTGTTTTTGCTAAGCCTTCTGTAATGCTAACTTCTTTCGTATTGAGACATTGCAATTAGAAAGAGTCATAAGATGCATTTTTCGGCGCGTTCATTTTGTCTTGTCGTAGCAGTTGTTTTCTCATCTACCTCAGCGTCTTCACAACAGATTGCGGATAAGATCTATCTCGGAGGAACCATCGTAACGATGAACGATACGGCTCCGTCCGCCGAAGCTGTCGCAGTTAAAGATGGGCGCATTCTTGCCGTTGGGTCGCTGTCTGACTTGTCGGCGCATCAGGGTGAAGAAACCGAAACCTATGATCTGGAAGGGCGCGCGATGCTTCCAGGTTTCGTAGACAGCCATGGGCATGTCGTTTTGGGGGGGGTGCAGGCTTTGTCCGCCAACCTTCTTGCGCCACCGGATGGAGAGGTCACTGATATCGCCAGTCTGCAATCCACACTGACAGACTGGGCCGAGGAGAATGCGCAGGCTGTTGAAAAGGTCAAAATGATCATCGGCTTTGGTTACGACAATGCGCAACTAAAGGAACTGCGCCACCCTACGCGGCAGGAGTTGGACATGGTGTCCGAGGACCTGCCCGTTGTCATTATTCATCAGTCTGGGCACCTGGGTGTGGCAAACTCGAAAGCCCTGGAGTTGGCAGGCATCACAGCGGCCTCAGAGGCTCCTCCGGGCGGTGTCATTCAACGCGATGAGGCCGGGGAACCAAATGGTGTTCTGGAAGAATACGCGTTCTTTTCGGTTCTGGTGCCGATATTGGGGAGTCTGGGCGAGGAAGGTCTGGCAGCATTTGCCCGAGCCGGAACCAAACTTTGGGCAAAGTTTGGGTATACGACCGGGCAAGAAGGCCGGTCATCGGGTGAAATCGTCGAAGCTCTCAAGAAAGTTGCCGCCGAAGAAGGACTTCCTATCGACGTTGTCGCGTTTCCAGATGTTCTTGAGTCGAGGGAGTATATTGGCGCAAACACCTCGGCGGATTATGACAACAGGGTTCGGGTAGGTGGCTGCAAGCTGACAATTGACGGATCGCCGCAGGGCTTCACGGCTTTGCGGGATCGACCCTATTACGATCCGGTTGGCAACTATGCAGCTGGGTATGCAGGATACTCCGCCATCACGATGGAGCAACTCCAGGATGCCGTGAACTGGTGTTTCGAGAACGGTTTCCAGATCCTCGTGCATTCCAACGGTGAAGGGGCATCTGACATGCTGATTGCGGCCCTCGAAGAGGCGCAGATAAAGTATGGGGATCCGGGCAACCGCCCTGTTCTGGTTCACGGTCAGTTTCTGCGAGAGGACCAGGTTGCCAGCATAAAACGGTTGGGAGTGTTCCCGACGCTTTTCCCTATGCACACATTTTACTGGGGTGATTGGCACCGGGAACACACAGTCGGTCCAGTGAATGCCGACAATATCTCTCCAACAGGGTGGCTGCGTGAGCGGGACATGATGTTCGGCACGCATCACGATGCCCCGGTCGCCTTTCCGGACAGTATGCGTGTCCTTGCGGCGACGGTTACACGTCGAACACGGTCTGGTGACATTCTTGGGCCGCACCAGAGGGTTGATGTGATGACTGCGTTGAAAGCCATGACAATTTGGCCCGCCTGGCAACATTTCGAAGAAGATCAGAAGGGCTCAATCGAAGTTGGAAAAGTCGCCGATTTCGTCATTTTGTCCGACGATCCAACTGCTGTTTATCCCGAGAAGCTGGCCGAACTTGAAGTACTTGTGACCATAAAGGGGGACGAAGTTGTCTATGAGGCCGAAGACGGTATCAGGGAAGGCAATCTGCAATTCTCGCCGTTTTCGAATGATCCAGTAATCGCGCACCTTTTTCTGCATGCGGTTTATCAAGGGATGAAGGTCGAAACCCCATGGCTCGTGCGGAATTAACATGAGTTTTTTCGCGGAAAGCTGAGGCTTTTTGTCGAAGATCATTGAGTAAATCGCATCTGCGAAATGCTACGGAAAGGGCGCCCTGCGGGACGCCCTTTTTTGCTTCGTACACGGCCGAGACTTCTTCGCGAATGATCTCGGGGTGCGGACTCTGCTGAACATAAGGCCGTTCCACTCCTGCAAGCGGTTTGCCCTGCGGACCGGACCGCCCGTTTTCAGAAACGCCGCTCGAAGCCCAGCTCAAACTCGGTTTCCATATAGCTGTAGGCCCTGATATCAGACTGAGTTCGGTTGTATTCCAGTTGCATGAACGGCGAGAAGCCGTTGCCAAAAAACAGATCGTTTTTTTCGACCCTGACTGCCGTACCCCACGACGTCTCGTCCGGCGAGGCGGTGAGGATCGGGCTGGGTGATTGGAATATCCTGTTTTCAAGATAGACGGACGGACGAAACGTGAAGCCGCCGCGTGTGTCGACCTGACCAAACAGGGTCAATCGCTTGCGCAAGTAATTGTCCAGATCGCCTTCGACTGACTTGTCCTGGATCAGCGCGCTCAACCCGATGGATCCCCGCCCGCCGATGGACCGGCGGACACCAAGTTCGGCCTGAAACTCATGACCGTCCAGCGCGCTGTTTGTCGGGTTGTGCAGGCGCGACGCGGATACAAGGCCAAAGACAGATCCCCCGAGCAGGTTTCTGCGTTCGAACGCAGTTTCCAGAGCGATGCGGTTTTCGAACACATTGCCGCCGACAAGTCGGGTCGAGAGGGCCGGCCCGAAAGACACGGTGGTCAACGAGGCGAGGGTGCGCAGACCGAACCTTCCGACAAAAATGTAGTCATCGTAGTTCGAGGTTCGCGCCTCGGTCACGTCAAACGCCAATGATGCAAATGCAACGGTATCGAGGGTGGAAAAGGACAGGTCGACCGGTTTGCGGAAATTCGCAGCTCCGGTGACGCGCAGGCCGAGCTCGGTCGAGGTGTCGCGGTCCAACGTGAACGGCAGCTTCAGCCCGAACAGGTTCAGTGTGATCTGGTCCGTGTCGTATTTGCGCGGATTGCCGACGGTGGTCAGGCCGAGGCTGAGATCCCAGTCGAACCCCCGGCGGGCGTCGATCTGCCGGATGTAGCTGAGAACACGGGCGCGCACAGGGTCCGGCAGATCGCCGGAAAGAACGACAAAGAACTCGTTTCGTGCCCGGTCCCACTGATGGGCCAGAAAGAATGCGCGGGCAAGTTCCAGCCTGACCCGCACGAGATTCGGATTGGCCGCCAGTATCGAGGAGAACTTTTCGATTGCAGCTTGCGGTTGTCCGCGTTGCAGATCCGCAAGGCCACTTAGAAACAAAGCTTCGATTTCCGTTTCGTCGACAAACGCAGCGACTGGAACTTTGTTTTCTGACTGGGCGCGGACCTCGGTATTGGGTAACAGGACAAACAGAAAGCTGAGGGCGGTAAGCAGAATACGGGTCAAGAACAAGCCTTTTTGGACGTCATCCGGCCCCAGAACGAAATTGAGCGGCGCGGTCTATTATTGTTGTTGCGGGAAACCATTTTTGCCGTGAAAACAAACTTTTGCGTCAATTCGGCCCACGGTGCCTGTCGCATTTTCAACAACAAAAACATATCCTATAGATTGCACGGGCGGCATCACTTGCGCCGTATGGGTGAGTAACTAATGTGCCGTTTCAGATTTGACTATGGAGCAGTTATGAATTCCCAAACACGTTGCCTGATTGCAGCATTCATCCCCGTATTATTCCTTGGCGCATGCGGCGGAGCCGCCGGTCTTGATTTTGATGGCGGCGGCGGTGGTGATTCGTCCTCTGGTGGTGGAAATTCTGCCGAAGGGCCGATTTCAACAACGCTGGCGCAGAAAATCAATCTGCCGCAGGATGGCACTGCAACCTTGAATGGCAGGGCAGTCGTGCAGGCGTATTCGTCAAATCAGGTGAATGGTCAAGTCATCGTTCAAAACCAGACTGGCCCGATTCCATCGGATCTGACGCTGATTACAAGCGGCGGAAACATCGTTGCGGCGACGGCTGTTTCGGGGGGATCCAGTTTCAATCTGGACAGCCGCAATGGTGACAGGATTGATCAGGGTACGGCAGCGGTCACCTTCAACTCTCCGGATTTGAATTCCGGTGCAACCATTCTGGACCCAACCCGGACACGGTTCGAGTATCAGACCTTTGGCGCGTGGTTGCATGACCGGAACCAGCCGTCCGGTACTGCGGGCGCCGGGTCCTATGGCTCGGTTACGCCGACCGCCGACATGCCGCGCGGGCAGACCGCCAGCTATCAGGGTGCCAGCACCGGGATTGCACGGCGCGCCGATGGAACCCACTATCGGACGGTTTTCGAAGTCAATGTGTCGACAGATTTCTCCACCGTTTCGATGAGCAGCACCAATACCGTGGCAGACAGCCTGCTGGTCGGAGGGGGCACCGGTCTCGCCCCAGAGCTGGATTTCGCAGGTACCGGCAGCGTTTCGAACTCGGTGTTCGTGGCGAATGTCGCCGGTTCGGGAACCAGCGGTCAGGCCCATGGTGTTTTCTACGGCCCCAATGCGGAAGAAGTTGGCGGAACATTCCAGACCACTGGCGCGAACGGTGTGTCTTATATCGGAGCGTTCGGCGCAGATTGATCACCCTGCAAGAGCCTTCCTGTGTAAAGGCTCTTGCTATCAGGGCTGAATGCCGGTGTCCCAAGCCTGTTACATGCGGGCTTGGGTTTCGTTGCCAAGAGTTCCCCAGGGTTCTCTGGCCGCGATGACGCCTAGAGTGCGGAGTTTGCGGCCGCCCGGACTGCCTGAATGTTTGCACCGTATACTTCGGGTCGGGAGACCGAGCCGCCCTTGAATACGGCGGAACCGGCGACCAGTACGTCCGCCCCGGCGGCTGCGACCAACGGTGCCGTCTGGGGATCAACGCCGCCATCAATCTCGATGTGAACCGGGCGATCACCGATCATCTGCCGCAGGCGGCGGATCTTTGCGGTCATATCGATGAATTTCTGGCCACCAAATCCAGGGTTCACCGTCATGACGCAAACGAGGTCCGTCAGGTCCAGCAGATGCTCGACCGCCTCGGCAGGAGTTCCCGGGTTCAGCGCAACGCCCGCTTTCATCCCGGCGGCTCGGATCGCCTGTAAGGTGCGGTGCGTATGTGGGCCTGCCTCGACATGGGCGGTCAGGATGTCGGCACCCGCATCGGCATAAGCCTGAATGTAGGGGTCGACCGGCGTGATCATCAGATGCACGTCCATCACTGTCTTCACATGCGGGCGGAATGCCTTTACCGCAGGCGGACCAAAGGTCAGGTTCGGCACAAAATGACCGTCCATCACATCGACATGCACCCAGTCGGCGCTCTGGGCCTCGATCGCCTGAATTTCTTGTCCGAAATTGGCGAAATCGGCGGACAGGATGGATGGGGCAATCTTGATGGAACGGTCAAAGCTCATGGCTGGCCTCGTGCGCAGGTAACTTGTTGCCCGCGCATATAGCCGCGATTGATGCCAAAGGGTAGGCCCAATCCCGCGTTTGCGGGGCTTGGAGCCGGGTGGCCGATACTTGCAGCACGGATCGCAGTTACAAAACTTTCATCGAACCGACACATCCCCGTTGAGTGCCGTCTGTAGCTGGCCACCAACACGATTTGGGGGTGGCACGTGCTGCGTATCGAAAAACTGACCAAACGATTTGGTGACAACGTTGCTGTCGATGCGGCAACGCTGGATGTGGACAAACCTTGCATGATCGGGATCATCGGCCGGTCCGGGGCGGGTAAATCGACGCTGTTGCGAATGCTCAACCGGTTAACCGATTCCAGCAATGGCCGCATTCTGTACGAAGGCCACGATGTTACCCGACTGAAAGGCCGGGAAAAACGGTCCTGGCAGGCCGAGTGCGCGATGATTTTCCAGCAGTTCAATCTGGTGCCGCGCATGGATGTCGTGTCGAACGTGCTGCACGGGACGCTGAACCGACACTCGACACTGGCGACGATATTCAACCTGTTCCCGATGGAGGATATCCATCGCGCCATCGACATAATGGATCGTCTTGGCATTGCCGAACATGCGCCAAAGCGGGCTGAGGCCCTGTCGGGGGGGCAGCAGCAACGCGTCGCCATCGCACGTGCCCTGATGCAGGATCCCAGGATTATTCTGGCCGACGAACCTATCGCCTCGCTGGACCCGATGAATGCGCAGGTCGTGATGCAGGCCCTGCGCCGTATCCACGAAGAGGACGGCCGCACCGTCATCGCAAACCTTCACACGCTGGACACCGCGCGCCGCTATTGCGACCGCGTGGTTGGCATGCGTGACGGGCGCATCGTGTTTGACGGGTTGCCCGAGCAGCTGACCACCGGGGTTGCCCGCGAAATCTATGGCGCCGACGCCAGCTTCTCGGAAGAGGCGACATCGACCGAGATCGAAACGCTCGGCGCCACCCAGAAGGCCCTGATGGAAGCCGAGGCCACCATCTGAGCCACCCCCACGACCTTTCATCGCCCGGCCCGATGAGAGGTCGGGGCAATCAAACTGGAGAGAGACAGATGAAAAAACTAATGGCTGCCCTTGTTGCGACCACTGCCATGGCCGCACCTGTAATGGCTCAGGACATCAGCGAATTCCGCATCGGTATTCTGGGCGGCGAAAACGCTCAGGACCGTCTGAACAACAACGAGTGCTTGAGGGAATACACCGAAGAGGCGCTGGGCGTTGAGACCAAACTGTTTGCCCCTGCCGACTATAACGGCGTTATTCAGGGTTTGCTGGGCGGCACCATCGACATGGCGTGGCTGGGCGCGTCGGGCTACGCCAAAACCTATCTGAGCGATCCTGAGGCGGTTGAGCCGGTTCTGGTCAAAGTGAATGTCGACGGCGGCTACGGCTACTACTCGATCGGGTTTGCCCACAAAGATAGCGGCATCACCTCGCTGGATGACATGAAAGGCAAGACCTTTGGTTTCGGCGATCCAAACTCGACCTCGGGCTATCTGATCCCGTCGATCGAAATCCCGCAGGCCACGGGTGCGACCATGGATTCGGGCGACTATTTTGGTGAAGTGAAGTTCACCGGCGGTCACGAGCAGACCATCGTTGCGGTCAACAATGGCGACGTTGACGGGGGCGTTACCTGGGCTGACGGTCTGGGCAACTGGGAAGACGGCTACAACTCGGGCGCCCTGCGCCGTGCTGTTGATGCCGGTCTGGTCGACATGAACGACATGGTCGAAATCTGGAAATCCAAGCCGATCCCGGAAGGTCCGGTTGTTCTGCGCACCGCGCTGCCTGCGGGTGTCAAAGAAAAGATGACTGCCCTGATGGCTGGCCTGCACGAGAAAGACCGCGACTGCTTCTACGGTGTTGCAGCGGGTGAGGCAAAAGCGTTCGAGCCGATCACGCATGACGCCTACGAAATCATCATCGAAGCACGCAAGCTGAAGTCCAACTAAGCCTGCCTATCCAATGATCGGGGTCTGGTACTGAACCGGACCCCGTTTTCCCCTCAGGAGCATTCCATGACAGACCTGACTGCAGGGTCCCAAAGCGTCGATCAGATCCGCGACGAATATACAGCGATGACACTACGCAAGAGGGTCTATGGTGGTATCCTTCTGATCTTGTTCGTGGCTTTGATGGCGGCGGGATTCCGCACCGCTGACAGCCGCAATGCAGGAAGCTTCACCGACGGCTGGCATCGCATTCTGGACTATCCGGCCGAGGTGTTGTCGGAAGCCTGGGAAAAGATCGGCGCGATGCCTGCGAATCTTGTCGAGTTTTTCCCCGCATTGATCGAGACATTGAACATTGCGGCGGCGGCAACTTTGGTCGGGACGATCGGTGGAACGTTTCTGGCACTGATGTCGACGCGGGGCATGGCGCTTTGGCCATCCCTGATCCCGGTCTTCCGCCGGATCTCGGACATCTTCCGCGCCATACCAGAGATCGTGATTGCGCTGGTTCTGATTTTCATTCTGGGTGGTGGCCCGATCCCGGCGATGATCGCCATTGCCATTCACACGGCGGGCGCGCTGGGCAAGCTGTTCTCGGAGGTCAATGAAAACGCCTCGCTCAAACCGGTGGAAGGGTTGCAGTCGGTCGGGGCCAACTGGTCGCAGCGCATGTATCTGGGCGTGATCCCGCAGGTCGGGCCGAACTATGTTAGCTATGCGCTATTGCGGTTCGAGATCAACATCCGCGCCTCGGCCATTCTGGGCTTCGTCGGTGCGGGTGGTCTGGGCTATGAGCTGCGTAATGCCATGTCCTGGGGGCAGGGGCGTTACGATGAGGCTGCGGCCATCTTCATCCTGCTTTTTGTCACCATCGTTATCGTGGATCAGCTGTCCGGGCTGCTGCGCGACCGCCTGACCCACGGGTCGGAAAAAGGAGCCACGGCATGAGTACCTTTGCCACCGACCTGTCGATAGATGACCTCAAGGCCGAGGCTGACCGCCTGTTTAGCCGCAAGCGTATCTTGAACTTTGGATTGCCGGGTCTGGTTGTTCTGTACCTGATCTATGTTTTCTTTGCCTTTGACGTGCCCGGTCTGGCCGAACGCGCCAATTGGGAAAATGGCAAGACGCTGGTTTCGGACAGCTACAGCTACAAAACCCATGTCGAGCGCGACAACCGCAATGGTGAAATTTCGGTTGCCATCGAGGGTGAGCGGAAGGGGGCCTATCCCGAGGGGACCGCGCCGGATTGGGTCGCGTTGGGTGAGACGACCGTAATAGATCTGGAAGACGGACACGTTGTGCGCTTTGGTCCTGAGACGGTCGAGTACGACATCCCGGGTTATGGAAGGGTACGCGCGACACCCAGCCGATCCGCTGGCGTGCAGGCGGAATTGCCGTCAGGGGATGTGCCTGAATGGATCAATGTCTCCAAGAACCGTTTGGCAATCACGACGGATGCGGGCCGTCTGACGGTCACCCGCAATCGCTCTGAGGTATTCCGCTATTTCACCGGTTGGGAGCTGTTCTGGTTTACGCTGGATAGCCCGTATTACGGAAAATCCTTCTCGGAGTTGATGGGGCGTGCCGCATCAGGCGAAGCCGGTGCGATCTTCAATGACTTCTGGACCAACAAGATGTGGCGGCATCAGGATGTGGCCTGGGCGATCTTTGAGACCATTTTGATGGCCTTTCTGGGAACCCTCGGGGCCGGCCTGATCGCATTGCCGCTGGCCTTCATGGCGACGCGCAATTTCAATCCGTTGCGGTCGGTGCGCTTTATCACGCGCCGGGTGTTCGATTTTGTCCGTGGCGTGGATGCGCTGATCTGGACGGTTGTTCTGGCCCGGGCCTTTGGTCCCGGCCCGTTGACGGGCGCGCTGGCCATTTTGGTGACGGACACCGGCACATTCGGCAAGATTTTCTCGGAGGCGCTGGAAAATGTGGATCAGAAGCAGATCGAAGGTGTGCAATCCACTGGAGCGAACGCGCCACAGCGCTATCGCTTTGGGGTGATCCCGCAGATCACTCCGGTGTTGTTGAGCCAATTGCTTTACTTCCTCGAATCCAACACCCGCAGTGCCACCGTGATCGGTGCGATTACCGGCGGCGGGATCGGTTTGCTGCTGACGCAGGCCATCATCACGCAAAAAGACTGGGAAGAGGTCGCCTATTACATCGTCCTGATCATCCTGATGGTGATGTTGATGGATTGGTTCTCAGGCTGGCTGCGCCGACGTCTGATCCAGGGTGAAACCGGAAAGACGCGCAAACCGCGGGATCGCAAGGGCAAGCCGTTCCTATTGCCGTGACCTAAGAACAAGGACAAAAAGACCATGGCGCGACTGCGTTCCGACCAGCCGTTCATCCATCCCGATTGCCAGATTACCGGCAGCAACTTTGGCGAGTTTGTCGAGATCGGTGCCGGTACCCGCGTGGCGAATTCCGAGTTCGGTGATTACTCCTATTGCGACCGAACCTGCGACATCGCCAATGCCCGGATCGGCAAGTTTGCGAACATCGCCAGCTTCACTCGGATCGGGGCGACTGATCATCCGATGGAGAATGCCTCGCTGCATCATTTCCACTATCGGTCAGCTGACTATTGGGACGATGCCGAAGACGATGCCGATTGGTTTGCCCATCGCGCGGGTCGCACAGCTTTTATCGGCCATGACACGTGGATTGGACATGCCGCGATCATCAAGCCCGAGGTGACCATCGGCCATGGCGCGGTCGTCGCCTCTGGTGCGATTGTCACCAAGGATGTAGTGCCATACACGATTGTTGCTGGTGTGACTGCACAACCGGTGCGTCGTCGCTTTCCCGAGGATATTGCAGATCGCATGATGGCACTGGCCTGGTGGGATTGGGACAACAGCAGGCTTCGTACTACCCTGCCAGATTTCCGTGCCATGTCTGCCGAAGCATTTCTGGAAAAACACGAGGCGTGATCAAGTCAGCCAAGACGGCTCCCGCGCCCGCAGGGACATCGGCTGCGCCGATACCCCTTGGCGGCCTTGGGCCCGGCGCCGCGCATAGCGCGGCGCTATGCCCAACGGGATGAGGCCTCCGTCAGGAGGCTGAAGACGGGCGGTAGCACTCCAGTTATTCATCGCTTAGGGTAAGTGTCACGCGCTCACCTGCGAATACGGTCTTGCCATATTCAACGGGCTGTTCGTCAGGATCAGCGTTTACCCCCAGCGAATGCAGCACGGGGGCACCTTCGGTCAATTGCAAATGCAGTGCCTGCGTTGCGCTGGCGGATCGCGCGGTCAGGCGGGTCGAAATACGGGTGTAATCCGTCACACCGCAGGTTTGCAGGGCCTTTGTCACCGATGCGTTTTCGGACAGGGCGTCCAGTAGGTCGGGAAATCGCTCTGCCGGAAAGACGCTCTGAAACAGACCCACAGGTTGCCCGTCAGCCAGAGACAAGCCGTCGTAGACATGCACCGGGTCACCTGTTTGCAGGCCGAGCGCTTCCGCTTCGGCCTCATCAGATGCGCGGGTCGTCAGGGCCAGTACCCGTTTGCCCGGGATCTTGCCGCTGGCCGAGATGTTCTTGTGATATCTGACACGTTTGCCAATCGGGTAATCGGTGGGGCGGGCCGAAACAAACACGCCTGCACCGCGCCGGGCGTGGACCAACCCGTGCTCGGCCAGATCGGACAAAGCCCGTCGGACGGTATGCCGGTTTACGCCATGGGTTGCGGCCAGTTGTGCCTCGGTGGGCAGGCGGTCGCCGGTGTTGTAGCGGCCCTCGGCTATGTCCGAGGTCAGGGTCAGGGCGATGCTTTTCCAGATCGGTGTTTTGCTCATGTCATAAAAACTTCACGGCTGCGGAGATTGCGACTCGAGGTCGAAAGGTGTAATATTTGTCTAGTTGTATAGTAAAAATAGACAACCTGGCCAAGAGGCTATGATGGTGGAACAGACAGATAAATCAGCCGAAACCAGGCAGGCATGGATGGGTGTGCTGGCCCGGGCGCCGCAGGATGCCCTGATGGCGCTATGGGACGGCCTGCAGCTGAACCCGACATATGAATGGCTGCGTGCGCCCGAAATCGGTGGCGTCATGGTGCGCGGTCGCACGGGTGGCACGGGGGCCCCGTTTAATCTGGGTGAGATGACAGTGACGCGATGCTCACTGGTGCTGGAGGATGGCACGGTCGGGCACGGCTATGTTCAGGGCCGATCCCGGGATAAGGCCCGAACGGCGGCTCTGGTCGATGCGCTGATGCAGACCGGGTCTGCCGACATGGTCCGGGCAAAAGTGATTGATCCGCTTGCACGGGAGATGCAGGCCACCAAGACGGCACGTGCGGCCAAGGCAGCGGCCACCAAAGTCGAGTTCTTCACCATGGTACGCGGAGAAGATCAATGAGCGCGCAAACCCAATTCTCGGGTGGGTTCCTAAATGCGCCGATTGATGCCGCACATGCCTTTCGTGCGGCAATGACCGTCATGGCGCGACCTGGAGAGATTCGTGACCTGACTGGTGCTGAACCCCCCGTGCCTTTGTCCATTGCGGCGGGTACATTGCTGTTGACGCTGTGTGATCCTGAAACCCGCGTTCATCTTGCCGGGGAGGCTGATACCGAAACGGTGCGGAAATGGCTGACCTTCCATACCGGCGCGCCGATTGTTCCGGCGGTCGAGGCCGATTTCTCGGTTGGCCGCTGGGAGGATCTCATGCCGCTGAACACCTACCGGATTGGCACGCCGGAATATCCCGACCGGTCTGCCACGCTGATCGTGGAATGCGACGCGCTCAAACAGCAGGGCGCGGCACTCAGCGGGCCGGGGATCAAGGAGGTGGCGCATCTTTCGCTGCCGGATATCGCTGTCCTGCAAGGCAATGCAGCGCTCTACCCACTGGGATGCGACTTCTTTTTCACCAGCGGAACGCAAGTCGCGGCATTGCCGCGCAGCACGCAGATCAGGGCAGAGGGTTAAGCGATGTATGTTGCTGTCAAAGGTGGCGAGAAGGCCATCGAAAACGCCCATTCCTGGCTGGCCGAGGAACGGCGCGGATCAACGGATGTTACCGAGTTGAGCCTTGCGCAGATCCGAGAACAACTGAGCCTCGCCGTGAACCGCGTGATGGCCGAAGGGTCCCTGTTCGATCCTGATCTTGCGGCGCTGGCGATCAAACAGGCGCGCGGTGATCTGATCGAGGGGATTTTCCTGATCCGGGCCTATCGCACGACACTGCCGCGGTTTGGTTATTCCAATCCGGTTGAGACGGGTGGCATGGCATGTGATCGCCGCATCTCGGCCACCTTCAAGGATGCGCCGGGCGGGCAGGTGCTGGGCCCGACTTTTGATTACACGCACCGTCTGCTGGATTTCAAACTGGCTGCCGACGGAGAGGTGGCTGCTGCGCCCGAAGGTTCTGCCAGGCAGGAGGCAACACCGCATATCACCGAATTCCTCAAGGGTGAGGATATCATTCAGGACGAACCGCCCAGCGACGTGACACCGGGAGACCTGACACGCGAGCCGATGGAGTTCCCGTCGAACCGGCCACTGCGCCTGCAATCCCTAACGCGCGGGGATGAGGGGTTTGTGCTGGGCATGGCTTACTCGACCCAGCGCGGTTATGCCCGCAATCATGCGTTCGTAGGAGAGTTGCGGATTGGGAGGGTCGCGGTCGAGATGGACATCCCAGAGTTGGGCTTTTCCATCGAGATTGGCGAGGTCGAACTGACCGAATGCGAAACGGTGAACCAGTTCAAAGGGTCCAAAACCGAACCGCCGCAGTTTACGCGCGGCTATGGTCTGGTCTTCGGCCAGTCCGAGCGAAAGTCCATCGCAATGGCTCTGGTTGACCGTGCCCTGCGCTGGAAAGAACTGGGCGAGGACGATCTGGGCGCCCCGGCTCAGGACGAGGAGTTTGTTCTGAGCCACGCGGACAACATTCAGGCCACGGGCTTTCTCGAGCATATCAAGTTGCCGCACTACGTGGATTTCCAGTCTGAACTGGAATTGGTGCGGAAACTGCGCCGGGAAGCCGAAGAACGGATTACTGGGAAGGAGGCAGCAGAATGAAGGCGGTAGTTTTTGATATTGGCGGTGTACTGGTCGACTGGAAACCGCATCTGGCCTGGGTCGAGGCGCTTGGGTCGGAAGACGCCGCACATGCGTTTATCGAGCGCACGGATTTCCTGGCGCGCAATGCGCGTGGAGATAATGGCGAGCTTTTTGCCGATCTGGCACTGGAGCTTGACGATCCGCAGGACCAGCGCCTTTTTGCAGCATATGTAGGATTGTACACGCGTACCGTTGAAAACGCGATCCATGGAACCTGGGATGTTCTGGACCGGCTCAGGGCGCAGGGTACGCCGGTTCATGCCATAACCAACTGGTCAGCCGAAACCTGGCCAGAAGGACTGAAGGTGCACCCGCGTCTGGGCGAGGTGTTCGGAACATTGGTCGTTTCGGGGCAGGAGGGCGTGATGAAGCCTGATGCGCGAATTTTCGAACTGCTTTGCGCGCGTGCTGGTATTGCGCCCGAGGAGTGTGTGTTCATCGATGACGGTCTGCACAATGTCGAAGGCGCGCGTGCGGTTGGCATGGATGGCATTCACTTTACGACGCCGCGGGCGCTGGAGGCAGAACTGACCGAAAGGGACTTCCTGTGACGGGGTTCAGGATTGTCTGTCCGGGGCGAAGTGAGTTGGGGAACGCTCCGGTGTATCCGCGCGGGCTGGCGGAATTTTGCCGAGAGAGGTCTGCGTCGGCGCGCCGATCGCGCTCCATTCGTCTGTTGGGTCGCGTTGTTGCGCCTCACGTCGCCGTTTTGCATGGCGGGTGTGCCAAAGCAAATAGAAGAAAACGATCAATAAGAACGAACCAATTAACATTACGTCCACAAAAACACCAAAAAACAAAACGATACGCCAAATGACTGAGTATAACTTCGCATATCTGGACGAACAAACCAAGCGAATGATACGCCGGGCCATCCTCAAAGGCCTTGCCATTCCGGGCTATCAGGTGCCGTTTGCCAGCCGTGAAATGCCGATGCCTTACGGCTGGGGCACCGGGGGTGTGCAGGTTTCAGCGGCGACGTTGACGCCTGATGACACGTTCAAAGTGATCGATCAGGGCGCGGATGACACGACGAATGCGGTGTCGATCCGCAAGTTCTTCGAGAATACGGCGGGCGTCGCGACAACCGAAGAGACGGCCAAGGCCACAGTCATTCAGACCCGCCACCGCATCCCCGAGGCGAAGCTGACCGAAGATCAGATACTTGTCTATCAGGTACCGATCCCGGAACCGCTGCGCTTTCTGGAGCCGCGCGAGACAGAGACGCGCAAAATGCACAGCCTTGAGGAATACGGGCTTATGCATGTGAAGCTATACGAGGATATCAGCCAGCACGGCGCGATTTCGACCGCGTATGCCTATCCGGTCAAGGTGTCGGGTCGCTATGTCATGGACCCGTCGCCGATCCCGAAATTCGACAATCCCAAGCTTGAAATGGATGCGATCCAGCTGTTTGGCGCGGGCCGGGAGCAGCGGATTTACGCGGTCCCGCCGCACACCAAAGTCGTGAGCCTCGATTTCGAAGACCATCCGTTTGAAGCGACGAAGGCCGACCATCCGTGCAGTCTGTGCGGGGCCGAGGACAGCTATCTGGACGAGGTGATCATGGATGATGCGGGCAACCGGATGTTTGTCTGTTCTGACACTGACTATTGCCGGTCACGCCGTGAATTAGGCCATGTGGGCCGATTGGCTGAGGAGAGCGCGGCATGACCCCTTTGTTGCAGGTCAAAGGCATCGGGAAACGCTATGGCGCGCGGATCGGGTGCATGGATGTAAGCTTCGACCTCTACCCTGGCGAGGTGATGGGGATCGTTGGCGAGAGCGGGTCGGGCAAGTCGACCCTTCTGAACTGCCTGGCGGGGCATCTGGAACCGGATGGGGGTCAGGTGATCTTTGAAACTCGGGCGAATGGACCGGTTGACACCGTTACCATGTCGGAACCCGAACGTCGGATGCTTGGCCGTACCGACTGGGCTTTTGTGCATCAGCATGCGCGGGATGGTTTGCGCATGTCGGTCAGTGCCGGCGGCAATATCGGCGAGCGGCTGATGGCGGTCGGCGATCGTCACTACGGCAATATCCGCCACAAGGCCATCGACTGGCTGGGCCGGGTCGAAATCGAGGCAGAGCGTGTCGATGACCGCCCGACCGCGTTTTCGGGCGGGATGCAGCAGCGGTTGCAAATCGCGCGGAATCTGGTGACCGGACCGCGGCTGGTGTTCATGGATGAGCCAACCGGCGGGCTGGATGTCTCGGTTCAGGCGCGTCTGCTGGATCTGCTGCGTGGGCTTGTGCGTGAAATGGGGCTGAGCGCCATTATTGTCACCCATGATCTGGCTGTGGTGCGCCTGTTGGCGGACCGGTTGATGGTGATGAAGGATGGTCGCGTGGTCGAAGCCGGGTTGACGGATCAGGTGCTGGACGACCCGCAACACGCCTATACGCAGCTGCTTGTGTCGAGCGTTCTGCAGGTATGAGTATTTGGGAAAAGATGAAGTGCGATGATTGAGTTAGTCAACGTGAGCAAGAGCTTCACCCTGCACAATCAGGGGGGCGCGGTGATCCCGGTGATGGAAGGTGCCTGTCTGCAAGTCGGACCGGGTGAATGCGTGGCCCTGACCGGAGCCTCCGGAGCGGGCAAGTCGACCCTGATGCGGGTGATCTACGGAAATTATCTGGCCGCCTCGGGTCAGGTGCGCGTCGGCGGGGTGGATGTGGCGCGGGCTGAACCGCGCGAGATTTTGGCGTTACGGCGAGAGACGTTGGGCTATGTCAGCCAGTTCCTGCGCGTGGTGCCCCGGGTGCCGACGCTTGAGGTAGTGGCCGAGCCGTTGTTGGCGGTTGGCTGCGACAAGCACGCGGCCTTGGACCGCGCGGCCGGGTTGCTGCGGCGTCTGAATATTCCCGAACGCCTTTGGACACTCAGCCCGACGACATTTTCGGGCGGCGAACAGCAGCGGGTGAACATCGCGCGTGGTTTTGCGCATGAATATCCTGCCATGCTGCTGGACGAACCTACAGCCAGTCTGGATGCGCAAAATCGTGAAACCGTCCTGTCGCTGATCCAGGAGGCGAAACAGCGCGGCGCTGCGATTGTCGGGATTTTCCACGATGTCGCGGCGCGGGAGCGGGTTTGCGATCGCGAGGTCAACGTCTCGGATTTCACGCCGGGGGTGGCTGCATGACCTTGGCCCCCGTCATAGCGATTGTCGGCCCTTCGGGTGTGGGCAAGGACAGTGTGATGGAGGCGCTCGAGGCGCGGGTGGACGGCATTCAGCGGGTGCGGCGGGTGATCACGCGACCCGAAGGCGAAGGCGGCGAAGATTTCGAACGTGTTCCGGTCGAGATGTTCCGACAAATGGCACAGGATGGCGCATTTGTGCTGCATTGGTGCGCCCATGGGTTGCAGTACGGAATTCCGGGCGGGGTCGCGGATCAGCGCCGCGGGGCCGAGGCGTTGCTGGTCAACCTGTCGCGTGCGGTCCTGTTGCAGGCGCAGGATGTGTTTGGTGAGCTGATTGTCGTGTCGCTGACCGCAGATCCGGACGTTCTGGCACAACGCCTGTCGGCGCGCGGACGTGAAAATGCCGCGGAACAAGCGCGTCGTCTGGGTCGGGCGGAGGCTCCGCTGCCCGAAGGTTTGAACCGGGTGATCGAAATCGACAACTCAGGGCCCCTTGATGCCACTGTGGATGAGATCCTGTCCCGGCTTCAGCCGGAAAGGGCGTAGCGATGGATCAGGTGGAACCGACCGTCTTCAGCCTCGCCCACCAATGCCAAGTCGTCGATCCGAAACGGGGTTGGCAGCATCGGTTCAAGGTGTGTTGCAAGCGCTGCCTGAGCGCTGCGAAGCGTGGGTTTGTCGAGTTTGCCGCTAAGCGTGATGTGAAATCGGAACGAATCCAACACGTAAGGGTAGCCCCAGTTGACCAGATTGGCGTCCTGTTCCGGTGTCAGGCCGTTGCCACGACGGCGGGCCAGATCCGCGTCGGTCGCAGGGGCGCGGAACGTATCGAGATCGCGAACACAAGCGGCGGCCAGTTCGCCAAGTTTCGCGGTGTCTCCCAAGGGGCACAGGGCGAGGAAGCGGCCGAGCCGCGCAATCTCCAGACCCTCCAACGTGACCGGAGCGTAGGATGCCGCCAGTCGTATGCAGGCGTCCTGCAGTTCTGCGGCTGTTCGGGTTTTGTGCAGGCGGAAGGGCGGTTTCATCGTCGCATGCAGGCCGTATTTGCGCGGAACCTCGGTCACGGCGGCTACGTCTACGCCGTCGACGTCAGGATGCGCCGCCACCGAGCCCGTTTCCATGTTCCAACCCAGCCAGCTGGTTGCGAACCTTGTCCAGTCCGCGTCGCCGGATGGCGCAAAATAGATCGCATATCGCGTGAATGTCACATTGGCCTCCTACCTGTGTGGCCGATCCATAGCCCAAACTGCGTGAAGTTCAGATGACAGAAGAATTGATCCTTGCCAATGCGACGCTTGTTTTGCCCGATGAAACGGTTACGGGCAGCATTCGCATCCTCGGCGAAACCATTGCTCAGGTCGATACTGGCGCGGCAGTCCCCAAGGGGGCGACGGATTGCGAAGGCGATTACGTCAGCCCCGGTCTTGTCGAATTGCATACCGACAATCTGGAGCGTCACATTCAGCCGCGTCCTAACGTACACTGGCCGCACGCCGCGGCGATCATTGCCCATGATGCGGAACTTGCCAGCACCGGCATTACGACCGTCTTTGATGCCATGCGCGTGGGTTCCATCCCTTCGGGCGCGGGGCGTTACGGGAAATATGCCCGGGGTTTGTCGCGCGAGCTGTGGCAATTGCGCGAGCAGGACGCATTGAAGATCAGCCATTTTCTGCATTTGCGGGCCGAGGTCTGTTCGGAAACTCTGATCGAGGAACTGGCCGAATTCGGCCCCGAAGATCGTGTCGGGCTGGTCTCGCTGATGGATCATACGCCGGGGCAGCGGCAGTTCCGGGACATGAACAAGCTCGAAGCCTATCTGAAGGGCAAATACGCGATGGATGACGCGATGTTCACGCGTCACGTGGCCCAGCTTAGGGGGTTGCGGGAACGCAATGGTAAAAAACACGAAACCGAGGCGGTCAAGGCCGCGCGTAGGTTCGGTGCGGTTCTTGCCAGCCATGACGACACCACAGCAGATCAGGTTCGTATCTCAGCCGGTCACGGCATTCGTCTGGCCGAGTTTCCCACAACGGTCGAGGCGGCGCAGGCCTGCCATGCGTATGACATCAAGGTCATGATGGGCGCGCCGAACGTGATCCGGGGTGGGTCGCATTCGGGCAATGTGGCCGCTCGGGATCTGGCCGAGCTTGGACATCTGGATATTCTGTCTTCGGATTACGTGCCGTCGGCGCTGCTGCTGTCCGCCACGATGCTGGGTGAGCTGTGGGGCAACATGGCGCAGGGCCTGAAGACAGTGACACAGACCCCCGCGCAGGCCGCCGGTCTGGCCGATCGGGGTGAACTGCGCGCGGGTTTGCGTGCCGATCTGATCCGCTTTCGCCTGCGCGATGGTATTCCGGCGCTGAGCGCGGCTTGGTCGCGAGGGCGCCGCGTCGCTTAGAGTGGCAGGGCAAAGGCCGCTCAGGTCCTGTAGAACAGATAGCGGTCCGGGGCGATGGTCTCGGGTCCGGCAAATTGCTTGAATCCCACTAGGGGCTGGCCGGAGATCAGCAATCCGCCCGGCAGCATGACCCGCGCGATCAGCGGGCTGAGGCGGGCGGCCTCGGCAACATCCTCTTCCTTGATGCCGCGTCCGAAATCATAGTGGGCCATGGCGATGCAGGGGCCGTTTTCTGCCAGCTTTTCCAGCATCGGTTCTGCCTCGCCCTGTAGAAAATCTTCGGCCGGGGGTGTGCTGGAGGGATGGCATTGCAACACGCGATCCATGACCCAGATGCGCCGGTCGGGCAGGATCTCCCGCAAATGGTCATAGGTCCGGCCATTGCCAAGTCCCATATCCAGAATATCCCCAGGTGTTTCGGCGATCCGGGCTGCAGCCCAGTTCAGACCGTCGCGTTGCGCGGTCAGGCGGCGCAGCATGGAATCAAGTCGGCTCATCGGGTACTCCGTGGGTGTTTCGAATGTGGGGCGCGGCCCAGATCTCCGTGGGTCCGTCCTGCAATCTGGCCAGCAGGGTTTCGGTAAATCGCCAGATGCCTGGATCGTGCACCAGGTGATGGGTCAGCACGCCAAACGGTTCGGCATTGTCCGCGCGACCTTCGCGCCGGTCGCGCAGCAAACCTGCGGTTCGGGTGATCAGTATGTCCGGATCAACAAGTCCCCGTGTCCCACGCCAGTCGATCGGGTCCAGATGGGTGTTCACCTGTTCCAGCCCAGGCGCGGCCAGCCTTGACGCACGCGGCGTTGCCGTTGACAGAATGCGGTAGCCGAGATCGGGCAAAACCTGCGCCACTTCGGGCGCGATGCGGTTCCACGGCGGAACGAAAACGGGCCTGAGCCGGTCGCCGAACAGTTTGTGCAGAGTCGAGATTCCAGCCCCCGCGTCCTGCGCAATTTGCGCCATTGGACGGTGCAGGCGGAATTCAGCTTTTTTCTCGGTGGCCGGAGCGTGGTTTTGATGGGACCACCCGTGCACCACCGGGACCAATTCGGAATGCTGCGCGACATAATCGACCAGGGCTTGGTCTGCGTCGCGGGGGATTACGGCAAGATGTACGGGCAGGCCGATGCGGCAAGACAGAGCCGACAGGGTTTCAAGCTGCGGCGTCACGGTTACCGCATCGTCGTCCCGCCACCAAAGCGGCAGGGTCAACTCTGCATCCGACCAGAGTTTCAGTTCGTGTGTCAGAGGGTTCCAGTTTGCGGTCATCGGCACCGCTCCAGCAGCGTTTTCGTGATCTCGACCGCTTCCCGCGCCCCGTCGAACCCCTGTGTTGGAACCTCCCGTGCACCGTCTGACAAGACTGTGCCGACAGCCTTGGCCAGAGCAGTGCCGCTTAACCGGGCGCTGGGCAGCACCCCGATGCCCGGAAGATCCGCAAGGCTTTGAGCGCGCAAACCCTGTTCGACCTCATTGCCGTCGTCAAAGGGTATGAAAACCGCCGGCGTTCCGCTTTGCAGAATATCCAGCGCAGTGTTGTAACCGCACATGCTGACCGAAGCGGCGGCAATTGGAAGCATTTCACGAAAATCCGGCCGGACCGGTTCCAGCGTGATGTTGGTGCCTTCGGCCTGTTTCGACAGATCGGCGATGCGCGCGCTTGCGTCTCGTCCGCCGACCAGCAGGCGCCAGCGCCTGTCTGGCATCTTTTGGGCGGCCTCGATGGCCGCGCGAAAGATCGGCTGGCCCACCGATCCGCCACCGGCGCTGACGATGACCTCGTCCCGGCCGACGCCGTCCGCGTGCGGTTGCGGTGCCGGTGGGGCAACAAAACCGGTGTAGTGCAACCGCTCGGACAGCTCAGCCGTGACAGGCCAACTGACATCCAGTTTCGTGAATTTTGGGTCCGAGTGGACAAGGATGCCGTCATAGTACCGCATCACCATCGCAAGTGCGCGATGAGCTTTCTCTGGTTTGGAGGGCGGCGCAAGGATGTCGCGGATCGACCCCAGAATCAGCGGGCGGCGCGGCAGGCCATGTGCTGCTTCAAGGGCAGCCGTGAACTCTCGGGCCAGCGAGCGCCGACCAAACGGAAACAGTTCGGTGATCAGAACATCCGGCTGAAAACGCCGAACGGCCTGCGTCAGCGCGACGATCCGGGCTGACAGATATATGTCGTCCGCAACAGAGCCTGTTTCGGTCAGAAGTCGCGTGAAGTCCGTTCCATCCGACCGCAGGGGAGGCAGCCCGAAAAGCGTCAGCCCCGCACTGTTCAGTTGCGGTGCGGGCATCCCGCCAGATACGACCAACACCTCAGCCCCGTCCCGCGCATAGGCGCGCCCAAGTGTCAGGGCACGGCTGAGATGACCAGTGCCCAACAGGTGCGTGACTACGATCAGAACCTTCATGAACTGCCCTTCGGGCGCAGCAGGCGAACCGGTTCGGGATCAGGGTGCATGTTTCTCATGTCGACGATATACAGCCGGTTGCGCTTGATTTTGAAGGGTGCGGGGCCGTTAAAGTCCCACCCCCAGGCCTGCGCCAGAATGACCCGCATGATACCGATATGGCAGACGGCAAGTGTGTCCCTTTGCAGGCCTGACAGCCAAGGGGCCAGACGGGCTCGGACGTCGGACGGGCTTTCTCCGTTTGGGGGGCGGAAATCCCATCCCCAGTCCTCGATATGGCGGTAACCGCTGCTGGCATCTGCGATCAGGTCAACGCCACGCTTACCCTCCCAGGCCCCCCAGTTCATTTCGATCAGGGCGTCTGATGTCTGCGACGCGCGTCCGGACACCAGTCGCGCCGTTTCGCTTGCACGCGTCAGAGGGCTGGACCACAGCTCGGCCGTGTCCCACGGGGAAGGGAGGGCGGAACCCGAAAGCTCGGCTTGCGCGTCGTCATCCAGTGCAATATCGCTGCGCCCCTGAATGCGCCCCGCACGGTTCCAATGCGTGTGGCCATGGCGAAGAAGGGCAAGCCGGGTCATGTAGGCACCCCCAATAGCGGGCGGGCGTGTTGCCAGAAGCGCCTGGTGGCTTCGGGCATCAGGTTGCGCGCTGCCACATGCGCGCGCGCGTTTTCTCCCAGCGCGCGGCGCAGGACCGAGTCATTCAGCAACAGCTGCATCCGGTCGGCCAGGCCTTGAGCGCCCGCTTCGACAGTCGGATGGTCCGAGGGGGCCAGAACATCGCAAACACCGGGTCTGTCCTGCGCAACAACCGGAAGGCCACAGGCCTGAGCCTCAAGATAGATCATGCCATAGGCTTCGTTCACGCCGGGCCAGACAAGAAAGGACGACTTTAGGTAGGCAGTTTGGACCCCGGCCCGGTCCAGCAGACCCAGAATACGCACCTTCCCGTTAAACCGGGCCATCAGTGCTTCGACTTCGGGTCGGGCGGGCCCATCGCCAACGATATTTAAGGCCCATTCCCCGTCAAGCTGGGCCAGTGCGTCGGCAAGAACCCGGTACGAGGTCAGCTTGTCGCCATGCCGCATCATGCCGACCGCCAGCATGGGCCCGTTGCGTTCCGAAACGGCGGGCAGATCTGCAATGGGCAGAAACGGCGGCAACTCGGCCAGGATTTGATCGCCAAATCGGTCCCGTTCCAGCGTGATCAGGTCGTTGGCGGTGTGATAGTAGATCACCCGCGCCGCATCACAGGCCCGATGCGCAGCACTGGCAAAATCGGCCCAAGGGCCGTTCAGCCGGCTGGAAGCGCGGGTGCTTTCCAATTGCACATACGGAAGACCCCGGGCCTTGCAGACCTGTGGCCCCAGCAGATCAGGGGCCTTGTAGTAGTTATGATAGGTCACCCACAGCGCAGTTTCGGCTGGCATCGTGTCCAGAACGCGTTCCACTTCGACCCGTGCCGCGGCATGCAACGCCTGCTGGGTTCCGGTATCTCCGGTCTTGTCATAGATGCGGAGCGTGGAAACGAGATCGACCTTGTCCCCCTGCGCGCCGATCGCCTTCATCAGATTGCGTGCCATTTCGCGGTCGCCCGAGGGAACCGGGCTGTCCGGAGATTTCATCGGAGCGTAAAAGGCAACCCGTGCCATCAGGCAGGTTCCAGACACAAGGCGTTCAGGCGGGCGGACAGCCGGGCAATGCCGGGATCCATTTGGAATTCGGTGATCAGACGGTTGTATGCCGCCGCAGCCATTCTGGCCGCATCTTCCGGATCGGCGGCAACACCGGATATCGCAGATGCCAGCGCTGCGGGATCATCGTCCGCCAGAATACCGTGCACTCCGGTCTCGATGAACTCGGGAATGGCGGAAACCGGGGTGGACAGGATTGGCAACTGCTGAGAGGCCGCTTCCATCAACACGTTGGGCAAACCATCACGGTCGCCGTCCACCGCAATCCGGCTGGGTAGAGCAAACAGGTTGGCACGCCGCATCGCCTCGATCACTTCGGGCTGATCGCAGGCACCTTTCCAGCTGATCCGGTTCGCCAAACCCGCAGCGACGGCCCGTTCCTGCAGCTGTTTGTTCAATGAACCGCCCCCGATATGGGTCCAGTGCCAGTCCAGTGCATCCGGTAACAGGGCGAATGCGTCGATCAGTCGGTCAAACCCTTTTTTTTCGACCAACCGGCCGACGGACAGCATGTGAAACGGGTCGTTTGCGGCCCGGATCATACGGTCAGGAGGGGACGGGAAGCGCGACAGATCCAGCCCGTGATAGATCAGTTCGATCCGCGCGGGATCATCAGAAAGCCCACGCAGGTGTTTTGCGCCAATGGCGGTGCAAGTGGCCCCAAACGCGGCACCAAACGTGTCGGACCGCAGTTTTTCCCGCTTCTCCCATTCTGGTGAGGTCCAGATGTCCTTGGCGTGGGCGGAAAAGCTCCACGGCAATCCCCGCATGATCGCGGCATATCGCGCGACTGAGGAGGGCGTGTGCATGAAATGCGCATAAAGCGCCAGCGATTGCTCCGGCAGTTCGGCGGCCAGAACGCAGGCCTGCCCGAAGCGCCGGATGCGATTGTGACTAGGGTCGCGGCGAAGATCATCGCGCCAGACCCGGTAAGCCTGGTTGTAGCCGGGCAAAGCCCGCGCCACATGACGGGCAGCCCAGACACGGCCGGGTTCTTCGTACAAGTACTCGGGCAGATAATGGACCCGACCCCGAAAACGGTCGTGCAGAGGGTGGCGTTTGACATCCGTTGGGTGGCGCAGGGACCAGATATCAAAGCGGTGGCCAGCCTCTTGCAGGGCCACCAGTTCCTGGGCGATGAACGTCTCGGACAGGCGCGGCCAACCTTTGACCAGCACCGCCAGTTTCGGCAGGTCTGCGGTCATCCGGTGGCCCGTTCCCGTTTGCGGCCCAGCAAAACCTCTATACGATCGGTCACGTAATCCAGCCCGCCCAACAATCCGCCCCGGATGGCTTCTGACGGCAGCGGCTGGTGCGGAATATTGCGAATGGCCTGGATCATTGCCTCGGTTGTCAACCCTTCCCGGCGTTCGTCCAGCATGCGGATCAGGCCCAGGTTTTCGGCCCGGGAAGCCCGGATCCACTGTTCCAGGCGCGGTGTCGTGCGCGGTACGATGACCGCGCGTTTGTCAAAGGACAGAACCTCGCAAAAGGTGTTGTAACCACCCATGCAGACAACTCCGGTGGCGCCGGCAAACAGGGTTTCAATCTGCGATTCAAATCCTACCGCGGTAACACGCCCATCAAGCGCGGCAACGCGCGTTTCGAACTCTTCTCGCAATTCGCCCGACAGGAACGGTCCGTAGACCAGCACCGCCCTTGGCGACAGGTCGGGGTCGCTTTCGTAAGCGGACAGCACCAGATTGACGAGCGCCTTGCCGTCTCCGCCGCCGCCGGGCGTGATCAGCACGTAAGGCTGCTTGGGTGGTTCGCCAACGGGGCCAAGATCGCGCCGAAGATAGCCTGTCCAGTGAATACGGGACTGCGCCGCCGGGCTGAGCGGCAGCCCCTTGGTCGGATCGTAGACCGAGCGCAACCCGTACACCCAGATTTCGTCGTAAAACCGCTCCGTCGCGGCCACTGCGTCCTTTCTGGCCCACTCGGCGGCTAGAACCTCGGGCTCGTCCAGAACATCCCGCAGACCCAGCACAAGCCGCGTCCGGCGCGAACGCTCAAGGGATTCCAGTGTACGCAGCAACTCGCCCCGAAACCCTGTCGGCTCTTTGTCCACGACAAAGACGTCAGGGTCGTATTGCTCGACCGCGGTCTGAATCAGACGGGCGCGCAGCTCCGTGACTTCTTCGATGCCCATGCCAATGGTCTGCGAGGCATATGAACCGTCGGCCCGCTTGGTGACGCCGGGCAAGCGCACATGGTCGACGCGGCGTGGAAACGTAAACCGCCCCGCCACGGGCGAACCCGTCAGGATCAGCGCCGACGCCGTCGGGTCTGCCTGAGTGATTGCGGCGGCCAGCGCACGGGAACGGCGCAAATGGCCCAACCCGAACGTATCGTGGCTGTAAAACAAAATGCGCGGCGCGCGGCCGGATATCTCACTATGTCGTTCTAGGCTCATGCCTTCGCCCGTTTTTTGTCATTTCGGTGCAGTATCCGCGCAAATGCACCCCTATCTTTTTATTTCAGTCTCTGCCCGCCAAACGAGCGCTGCCCGACCTGCAAATGCGCCATGCATTGCGATTTGGCAACATCAATTCCAGGGCAGAACAGGCGCGTGGCACCGGATTGTCCCGCCCGAACCTGTCTGACGGTGTTCACTTGTTACAGGATTGGTCATATTCAGTTTTTGTCAGGTTGAAAACAGCCTTGTCCAAAACTGTGCGCCAGGAACACGGCTGGACACTTTATCGAGATGGGAAGGTTGGATAATTTGAACACCTGTAAACGCTTGAGTATTCTGTGCGGCAACATGCGAACTGGACACAAACCCATGCACTTCAAACTGTTTGCCGCGCTGGTTTTCACTTTCTGGGCAGTGCTTGCTGCCGGAACGGGGGCCGTCGCTCAGACATCTTTGATTCCTGGATACCCGACTGCTGGCGACACCAGTGCCGAGACGAGCGCCGATGGAGACATAGGCGCAGCCATCCGCGCCGCGACCGAAGCTGGCGCAAGCGTGATCGTGATCGACAGCGCCGGGCAGGTCGCAACTGCCGGAACCACCGGAGCCGACGGTGCGGCTGCGGGTGCTGAGAACGACCCGATGGGTGAAGGCTCGCAACTGATGAAGGCGCAGGAGAGGTTCAGGACTTTCCGGGAGTCGGTTCAGTCGCGGCTGGAGGCGTTGCCCTATTCGATCTTCGAAGTGCAGTACATTCTGCGCCAGACCAGCCCGGACGGGCGGATCATGACCTATGTCGAGGTTCTGGCCTGGAATGTCCTGTTCCTGCTGCTGGGACGGTGGCTGTCCATCGAGATCTACGGCAAGCGTATCGCGCGGCGTATCGTGGTGGCGCGATCCAAGAACAACCCCCAGGGGTACCGTGAGAAGATGCCGTTCCTGGTGTTCCGTTTCCTGATGGGGATCGGGGCCACCGTGTTTGCCATGTTGCTGGCGCTGATCGTGGGGTATCTGTTTCTTGGCGAGGCCGAGGACATCTCGATCCAGTTCACGGTCACAGCCATCTTCACGGCGTTCTTCCTGTCGCGGACAGTGTCGGATCTGTGGCGGATGGTCCTGTCGCCCTACCTAAGCCAATACCGACTGCCACCCTTTTCCGACAGGGACGCAAAGCGGTTGTACATCTGGGCTTCGGCCATCGCGACCTATGACATTTCGGTCGTTCTGTTTTCCACCTGGGTTGCCGATTTCGGGCTGAACTACAACGTCTACGCGATGGTCTACGGAAGTCTGACAATGCTGGGCGCTGTCGCCAATGTCTTCATGATCCTATTCAATGCCCGTGCTATCTCGAACGCCATTCGCGGCGGACGCGCGCCGGATCAGGTGTCGTGGATATTGCGGTTCATCTCGTTCGCCTGGGCTCCTGTGCTGATCGTGTATCTGGTGTTCAGCTGGCTGAAACTGGCCGTGGATCTGTTGCTGGAAAATCAGAACTCAATACCGATTGTCGCCAGCAGCTATCTCATTTTCATGTCCGTCGTGATTGCATACGGCGCCATGAACTATCTGTTGGAGCGGTATTTCGACCGTAACCGTCAGATCGAGGAAATGAACGCCCGCGCGGAAGAGGCCGAAACCGAAGAGGGGCAAGGCGCAGCGGAAACACCTGAAGCTGAGCAGAGAAAGCACACCATCCTGACCTACGAGGATCTGGCCCGGCGCGTTGCGGGCATTCTGGCCTTTGTGGTTGGTGCCTACGCACTGGTGGTGATCTGGAACCCGGACGCCAACTGGAGCGAGGATCTTCCGATCGAGCGGGTGCTCGATGTGATGGTAATCATCTTCATGGGCTATATCCTGTTCCATTTCTTCCGCATCTGGATCGATTCCAAAATCGCCGAAGAAGAGGTCGATGTCGGCGAAGCGGAACTGGGCGATGAAGGCGGCGAAGGGGGGCAAAGCCGTCTGGCCACCCTGCTGCCGCTGTTCCGCGGTGCGATCCTTGCAGTTGTCGTCGTGACCATAATTCTGATTGTGCTGATGGAGCTGGGCATCAACGTCAGTCCGCTGTTCGCGGGTGCCGGTGTTGTTGGTCTGGCCGTCGGGTTCGGCTCGCAAACGCTGGTGCGGGACATCTTCTCGGGCGCGTTTTTCCTGATGGATGATGCCTTCCGTAAAGGCGAATATATCGATATCGGCGACGTGAAGGGGACAGTTGAGAAAATCTCGGTCCGGTCCTTCCAGCTGCGCCACCATCTTGGGGCGCTCAACACCATTCCGTTTGGCGAGATCAAGGTGCTGACCAACTACTCGCGCGACTGGGTGATCATGAAGCTGCCGCTGCGTGTGACCTATGACACCGATGTCGAGCAAGTGCGCAAGCTGATCAAGAAGCTGGGCCAGCAGTTGCTGAGCGATCCGGTGATCGGCGAGAACTTCATCCAGCCATTGAAATCGCAAGGCGTGATCGAGATGCAGGATTCGGCGATGATCATCCGGGTCAAGTTCATGACCAAGCCGGGTGACCAGTGGTTGGTGCGCAAAAAGGTCTATCAGGAAATTCGCGAGCTGTTCGCGCGCGAGGGCATTCGTTTCGCCCACCGCGAGGTCACCGTGCGTCTGGCCGATGACAAGAATGCCGAGGACCTGACGCCCAAGCAGCGCGAGGCCGTAACAGGCGCAGTGCAGGCGGCGATTGATGAAGACTATCTTGACGATATTGGCCCGGGCGGCGGCGATGACAGATAGCGCATCCTCCCGCCCCTTTGACCGGCGTCTCTGACGAGACGCCAGCAAAGAGTTGGGCTGGGCCGCGCGTCCCGCGCGGCGGTGGCTCTTTGGATGAGTGGGATAAACTGACACGCCTTTGAGCCACGGCGGGCCGAGAACGTGCAGAGCGGTTGGGGTTTTTGCGAGCGAGGGTCTGTCGGAAAAGCGTCAGGCAGACAGACCAGCCCACTGCGGCGGGGAGGTGCCAAGCCTTGATGCGGGCAGCGGCCAGTGCATCCTGGCAGTCCCGACGCTCAGCGCGGATTTCAGGCGGTGGCCAGGCCCCCAACCCGAAACCTCGGTAGCCTGGGCATAGTCCTGCGGGGTGGCACCCTGCATCTCGACCTCGGGGTCGGATTTGCTGAGTGCCACCAGCAACTCTGCGGTGCGTGCAAGTGACAGTTTGGCGTGCATCACCGGGTTCCCCCGCGCGGCCTGAGCAAGCGCCGACAGGATTGATGCGGCCATCAGGTAACCGGTGGCGTGATCCAGCGCCTGCACGGGCAGGGGGGTAGGCTTGTCCGCCTGCGCCCAGATGCGCCCGGCATCGGCGATCCCGGCGCTCATCTGGACAAGGCTGTCAAACCCGCGTCGGGTCGACCAGGGGCCTTGCCACCCATAGGCGTCCAGTGTCACCTCAACCCGGTTCGGGGCCAGTTCATCCCGTTTGGTTTTGGTCAATCCAAGCGCGTCCAGTGCGCCGGGACGATAGCCGTGAACAAAGACGTCCGCCTCGGCCAGTAGGTCATGCAATTTTTGACCCCCGGCAGGAGATTTCAAGTTCAGATAGGTGCATCGTTTGCCCAGCGAGATGTCGGGAATGACCCCGGGCTCGTCCCAACCGGGGGGATCGATCCGCAGCACTTCCGCGCCGAATCCGGCGAGGGTTCGGGTGGAAACCGGGCCAGCCAGAACGCGGGTCAGATCAAGGACCCGCAAGCCAGCGAGTGGCCGTTCTGCTGTGGCATTTGGCCGGTTGCGCAGGGTGACGATTCGCGGGTTTTCCCAGGTAATCAGCGGGTCGCGCGACACGGCACGGCCCTGAGGATGTTCAAGCCATTCCACCCGGCTGCGCATGGCAGCCGCAACACCGCCTTCGGCAACAATTGCGCTTTCAAGTTCCGAAATCGCCCACTGCCTGACCGCCTGGGATACGGCTTCCCGATCTGCGGGTGTATCCAGAACCTTGAGGGCCGCGTTGCGATGATGCGGCAGGTTGGTGTGCAACCGGATCCAACCGTCCGATGCCCTGTAGTTGCCGGCAACCGCATCCCACAGTTCCGGCATCTGCCAGCCATCGGGTTTGAACGAAAACCCGAACCAGAGCGATGCCAGGCGGTGATCGACGGTGATTTCCGGTAGCTTCGCGGACAGGTTCAGGGCGGAAGTCAATGAAGCAAGCTCTTGCCCGACGGCGGCAAAGCTGGCCGTGGCCAGCTCTGACACCGCAAACACGCTTGAAAGTGCGCCGTTCCCGGTAGTCCGATAGCTGTCTGCGGCGGGAAGGGACGACAGCAGGCTCATTGCTGATAGGGGTCCAGACTGTCGCGCAGCCCGTCGCCAAGGAAGTTGAAGGCCAGCACCACGACGATAATCGGCAGCATCGGGATGGCGGTCCACGGGTAGATCTCGATCGAGGCGAGGTTCTGCGCATCGTTCAGCATCACGCCCCAACTGACCGCCGGTGCCCGCAGGCCAAGGCCGAGGAAACTGAGCGCCGTTTCCCCGAGGATCATTGCCGGGATCGACAATGTGGCCGAAGCGATCAGATGTGACATGAAGTTCGGCAAAAGGTGCTTGCGGATCACCCGCCCCGAGCTTGCGCCCATCATTTCCGCCGCGCGCACGTATTCCTCTTCGCGCAGGGACAGGAACTTGGCGCGGACGGATCGGGCGAGACCGGGCCAGTCGAGAATGCCGAGAATGATCGAGATGATGAAGAACACCGCCACCGGGCTCCAGTTCGACGGGACTGCGGCGGACAACGCCAGCCACAGGGGCAGTTCCGGCAGCGAGCGCAGGATTTCGATCACCCGGTTGATGGTCCAGTCGATCCTGCCGCCGAAATACCCCGCCATCGACCCGAACAGGATACCCAGAAAGAACGACACCGAAATACCGATGAGGCCTACGGTCAGCGACAGTTGCGCGCCGTAAAGGATGCGGCTGAACACGTCCCGGCCCAGCCGATCCGAGCCCCAAAGGAACAGCGTGGCGCCCTCGGGGGCGCAGAACAGGTGCCTGTTTGTTTTGATCAGTCCTGCCAGCTTGTATTCGGACCCTTCACAGAAGAACCGGATCGGTCGTGGGTCTTCGGTGTCGGGGACGAATTTCCACTGAAAGGTCTCAAGATCAGCTTCGGCTATGATGGGGTAGACGTAAGGTCCGACAAATTCACCTTCGTGGAACCAGTTGACGCTTTGGGGCGGGGCATAGAGGTGTTCACCATTGCGGTCGTTCGGCCCGTAAGGCGCAATGAACCCGGCGAAGGGCAGCATCAGATAGCATAGCAGCAGGAAGATACCCGAAATCAGGCCCAGCTTATGGGTCCGGAACTTGCGCCAGACCAGAACCCAGTTCGGTGCGTCCAGATCCGCGCGTTCGAGTTGTTGGATCGAGGCTTCGGGATCGAACGGGGCGTCGTCGACATAGCGGCCGTCAGGAAGTTTGCTCATGCTTCACGGCCCTCGTATCGGATGCGCGGGTCCAGCATGACCAGCAGGATGTCGGAGATCATCGTCCCGATCAGGGTCAGCAGGGCGACGAACATCAGGATGAAGGCCGACAGGAACTGATCCTGTGTCTTAAGCGCGGTCAGCAGGGTCGGGCCAATGGTTTGCAGACCCAGAACGACCGACACAAGTACCGATCCCGATACCATCGAGGGCAGCAGGTTGCCGATGTCCGCCACAAACGGGTTGAAGGCAACGCGCAATGGGTATTTCGTCAGCATCCGCGACGGGGCCATGCCCTTGGCGATGGCGGTTTCGACATAAGGCTTGCCCAACTCGTCCAGCATATTGGCCCGCAAACGCTGCATCATTGCGGATGCCCCGGAGGTGCCGATGACAAAGGTCGGAACAATCAGGTGGACAAGAATGGACTTCAGCTTGTCCCAACTCATCGGCTGGCCTTCGAAGGATGGGTCCATCAGCCCGCCGATGGGCAGGTTGAAATAGCGGTGGCCGTAATAGAACAGGATCAGCGCCAGAAGAAAGTTTGGCGTGGCGAGACCAAGATAGCCAACAAAGGCCGAGGTGTAGTCGATCCAGGTTCGTGACTTTGCAGCAGCCAAAACACCCAGCGGCAGGGCCACTGCATAGACGAAAAGGATCGCGGCCAGGTTGACCACGACCGTCAGCCACAGCGTGTCACCCACGATTTCGGACACGGGGCGGTCGAATTCAAAGGACCAGCCGTAATTGCCCTGCAACAATCCTTCGAACCCGTGGGGACCGGGCCAGAATCCCATCCAGATCAGGTATTGCTCCGGCATCGACCGGTCCAGCGCGTATTCCTTGCGCAGAAACTCGGCCTTGGCCACGCCGGCCGACTGACCCGAGGCCTGCAATTCGGCAATCTGGTTGCTGAGATAGTCGCCGGGCGGCAGGTTGATGATCACGAAGATCAGAACCGACACCACCAGCAGTGTCAGCAGCATCGTGAAAAAGCGGTACACCGCGTAGCGCAGCATGATCATTTAGCTGCTCCTGTCAGTCGGCGAAAAAGAACTCGTCTGGCCGGTGGACGCCGAAATGCGCACCGGGTTCCCATGCCCACATGGCTTGCTGAGGTACATTGCGCAGACGGTTCGAAACCACGATCGGTTGCGGTGCACCGTTCAGAATACCGATGGCGTAAAGCTGGTCGGCATGAATTTTCAGCATTTCGGTCCAGACGGCCTGACGCTCTTTGTCGGTTGTGGCGATTTCCCATTTGTGGGCCAGTTCCATCAACCGCTCTGCCTCAGGCATGTCTGGTGACTCGCCCGCTTCGCCACCTGTCTGATGATACTGCCCCCATTTCGGCCACGCCAGAAATACCTGATCGGTCGGGGCCAGGTAGGCGGGGGAAGTGTGATTTTGCGGGATACCGTCATCCCAGCCGAACCAGACGGATGCCATCGTATTGCCCGAGAAGACGCGGTTGCGCAGGATGTCCCGGTCCAGCGGGCGCATGACCAGCTTGACGCCAACTTCGCGCCAGGTGTCGGTGACGATCTGCAATGCGTTTTCAACCTCTTGCCGTTCGCCAGCGGTTTCGATCACCAGTTCCATCGGACGTCCGTCAGGCAGCAATCGGATTCCATTGTTATCCCGCTTGTCCAGCCCGGCCTCGTCCAGAAGGGCATTGGCCTGCTCGATGTCGAACTGCGCCCAGGCCTGTGCATTTTCTTCGTTGTAGAAAGGTGAGGCAGGCAGCACCGACATCGCACCGGGCTGGGCCAGTTTGAAGTAAAGCGCCTGGTTGATCGTCTGGCGGTCAATTGCGAGTGAAAGGGCGCGGCGCACGCGCACATCGCGCAACACTTCGCGCCAGCCATCATCCGAGTAATTCAGGTTCGGGTAGATTGCGATCTGTGACGCCACCCCAGTTTTCCAAAGCAGTGTCTTGTAGTTCCCCTTCTCCTCACCCTTTTTCAGGATTGATGCGTCACGGAAAGCCAGCCCGCGCCCCTGCAAATCGGTCTCACCCGCGTTGGTCTTAGCTGCAACAAGGCCGGGGGCGACGATCTCCATCTCGACCACATCGATATAGGGCAGTTGCACGCCCTTGGAGTCGATGCGGTGATAGTAAGGGTTGCGGACAAAGTTGTGCCGGATCTTCTTGCCCGAGCTCGCGTTCAGCCAGGGCTGCAGGGTTGGCAGTTCGTGGTTGTCGAATTTATAGAGGTTATCCAGCTTGTTGTGCAGCGCGGCCCAGCTTTTGACCCTTGCATCGTCAACCTGAAAGGCCAGATCTTCGGCATCTGCAAACTTCTCATGATATTGCTTGAGGAAGGCGGACGGGCGGTAAATGAAGGGGGGGCGGGCCTGCGCCAAAGATTGCAGGAAATTCGGGTTCGGATCGTCCCATTCGTAAATGATTGTCTGCTCGTCCGGGAAAGTCACGGTCGGCAACTTGCCTTCGACTTGCAGGAAATCCGGCGGACCGGAGGGGCTGAGAAGTTCATTGTTGGCCACATCCTCCCACCAGTAGCGAAAATCTTCCGAGGTGAAGGGAGAGCCGTCGGACCATTTGTGCCCTTCGCGCAGATGCAGCGTGAACTTGCGGTTGTCTTCGTTGTCGAATGAGGCCAGCAGGTCCGGGACAATTTCATAATTCTGGTCGAAACCGACCAGGCGGGCATACCCATAGACGACCATCTGGCGGATGTCCTTGGATCGCGTCACCATCGTGCGCAAAGTTCCGCCGGGCGTGCCGAATTCACGCCCCTTTGCGGCCAGATCAACGATCAGGGGGTCCTTCGGCAAACGCTCCTGAACCGGGGGCAGGTTGCCTGCGTTGACTTCAGTGGCCCAGAATTCGCTTTCCTGTGGTGTCGGAACGGTCTCTGCCGTGGCGGGCAGCATCCAGGTCAGGGCCAGCGACGCGGCCAGAAACAGGGGACGAGTGGTTTTAAACATGGCAACGTACCTTATGGCCGGGCTCCAGCTCTATCAATGAGGGTACCACGGTGTCAGAGAAACGAAAGGCTTCTTCCCAGCTGCTCGGTGCCCCCGCGCCCAAAGCGACCAGTTTCAGGTCGATGGGGCGGTTGATGTCAGGTTCCGGTTGAGCGGCAATCAGCGCTTTGGTGTAAGGGTGGCGGGGATTGTAAAACAGGGTCTCAGGCGGGGCTTGTTCGACGATCAGTCCCCGTCGCATCACGGCGACCTCATCAGCGATGCGCGCCACGACGGCAAGGTCGTGGGAGATGAAGAAATAGGACAGGTTCAGACTGTCCTGTAGATTCTCCAGCAATGTCAGGATCTGTTCCTGCACCGACACGTCCAGTGCTGAGGTCGGCTCGTCACAGACGATCAGCAACGGGTCCAGCATCATGGCGCGGGCAATCGACAGGCGCTGGCGCTGACCACCGGAAAACGCATGCGGGTAGCGTTTGAGCATGTCCGCGTTCAAACCGACCCGTTGCAGCATCTCGGCCGCCTTGTCCCGCTGTTCGGAAACAGACCCGATGCGGTGGATTTCCAACGGCTCGGTCATGGCGTCCTGAATGCGCATGCGCGGGCTAAGCGAACTGTAGGGATCCTGAAACACCATCTGCGCATTGCGTTGAAACGCGGTGCGCTGTGCGCGTGTCATCTTGTGGACCGTGATCGGATCGGCATCAGCCGAAGTGCGGAACAGCACTTCGCCGCCCGGATCAGGTAGCTCGGCGCCCAAGGCGATGCGGGCGGCGGTGGTCTTGCCTGACCCGCTTTCGCCTACAACGGCCAGCGTTTTGCCCCGGGCCAGCTGCAGATCGACACCCTGACAGGCGAAGATTTTCTTGTCGTCCTGCCAACCCTTGCTTGAACGCATGGTGTAAGTCTTGCTGACGTCCTTCATCTGCAGGATCAGATCATCCTGCGGCATCGGCAGGCCGACGGCATCCTTGTCCGGGATTTCCGGTGCGGCATCAAACAGTTGCCGCGTGTATGGGTGCGCGGGCGCATTCAGCATCGGCTCGGCCGGACCGGCCTCCATCACGCGACCCTTGTGCATGACGACAACCTGCTCGGCCATGTTGGCGACAACGCCCAAGTCATGCGTGACCAGGATCAGCGCCATGCCGGTTTCTTTTTGTAGCTCCTTGATCAGCCCCAGAACCTGCGCCTGCGTCGTCACGTCCAGCGCGGTGGTCGGTTCATCTGCGATCAGCAATTCGGGTTTCGAGACCATCGCCATGGCGATCATCGCCCGCTGCCGCATGCCGCCGGACAATTCGAAAGGGTAAGAATCATATGCCCGCTGAGGGTCGGGAAACCCGACGCGCTCGAACTGGGTCAGAACCTCTTTGCGAGCCTGCGCCTCGGACGCACCGCGATGCAGCCAGAGAACCTCGCTGACCTGATTGCCGATCTTGTGCAATGGAGAGAGGGATCGCATCGGCTCCTGAAATATCATCGAAACGCGATTGCCGCGAATATCGCGCATCTGGCGTTCGTTGATTCGGGTCAGGTCCACCAGACCCTTGGAATCATTCAAGGTAATTGTTCCGCTGCGAATCTGGGCCGTGCGCGGTAGAATGCGCAACGCTGCCCGGCAGGAAATGGTTTTGCCCGATCCGGATTCTCCGACCAAAGCAAGCGTTTGCCCCGCCTCGACGTCAAAATTCACGCCTTTGACAACAGATTCCGCACTGCCAAAGCCAATGCTGAGGTCTTGGACAGACAACAAAGCATTCATGCAGGTTTACCACCTGTTTGACCGTAGGTCGGCATCGGCTTGTTCAACTCCCTGTGTTTTTTGGCTCAGTTTCGCGCGGTTAGTGCCGCATAGTCAAACCGTTCTTGGGCCCAAACGTCGCGGAAACGTGAAACCGGGGGCAATTTATCTACACAAAGTCTTGAGTTCTTGTCATCTAGGGCAGTGTCGGCCACATCTTGTCTGTCGACTGCCATCAAGGAGAGACTTGCCCCGTGTCCGACAATCAAAGCCGTCTGGATCTGTTCATCGACCGCATGGTGTCACAGCGCGCCTGCCTGGATTTTGCCATTGCGCAAACCCGCAGCATGCCGGGTCCCGTGTTTGAGCTCGGGCTGGGCAACGGGCGAACCTATCATCACATGATCGGTCGTATTCAGGATCGCCCGGTTTATGTTTTTGAACGGGCGGTTGCGTCGCACCCGGAGTCCACACCGCCCGACGATCGGGTGATCCTTGGCGACGTGCGGGAAACTCTGCCCGCGTCGGTCGACCGTTTTGGCGCATCGGCCAGCTTGATACATGCGGATCTGGGCGGGCATAACAGGGCCAAGAACGATGCGTTCGCACGATTTGTATCGCCGCTGATCGAGCCGCTGCTGGCCGAGGGCGGATTGATGGTGTCCAGTGATCGCATGTATTTCCAGGCCCTAACCGAAGTGCCGCTGCCGGCAGGTGCTGTGGAAGGCCGCTGTTTCATTTATCGCCGCTGATCCGGGCCACAGGAAAGAGCGCCAATGCTGTTTTATGACTGCTCAACCGCCCCCAACCCGCGCCGGGCTCGCATGTTCATCGCTGAAAAAGGGCTTGATATTGAAACCCGGCACATCTCGATCGCTGATCGAGAGCAGTTGAGCGACGATTTCAAAGCGGTAAATCCAAGGGCAACGGTGCCGGTTCTGGTGACGGATGGCGGCACAGTCCTGACCGAAAACCTTGGAATCGCTGCCTATCTTGAAGCGCGCTTTCCCAATCCGCCTTTGTTGGGCCGTGGTCCGGACGATAAGGGCCTTGTTCTGATGTGGAACAGTATTGTCGAGCAACAGGGCGGCGCCCCGATTGCCGAAGTGCTGCGCAACACCAATCCCTTCTTTCGGGACCGGGCGATCCCAGGACCGGTCAACTACGCGCAGATCCCCAAACTGGCGCAGCGCGGCACCGACCGTGTAGCACAGTTTTTCGATCTTCTGGAGCAGCGCTTGCGAAACAGCGCATTCTTGGCCGGGGCAGAGTTTTCACTGGCGGATATTTCGGCTTTTGTTTTTGTAGATTTTGCGCGGGTCATCAGAACGCGCATACCTCAGGAAAACACGGCGACGCTGGCATGGTTCGAGGGGATCAAGGAACGACCCAGCGCCAACCTTTGAAGCCAAGGTTTCAGGAAGCGTAGACCACCCAGGCCCAGACCATGGCGACGTAAGTCAGGTTGTGCATGAACTGATCCAGCCCGGCAGCCCGCCAGAATGCCGCCTGATTGGGTTGCAGTTGCCGCTTGTCCGAGTACCGGGCCTTGGCAAAGTCTATGTTGAAATGCACGAACCATTCCAGAACGGCGATAACAAGGATGAAAGCTATCGCGGTCCCGAACAGCAGAAACACAATAGCAGACCCCGCCGCATGCACCGCTGCATGCTGCGCGCGTCCCAAATGCATATATTCCCCGCGGCCCGACAGCATTTTTGCTGTCTGGAGATAAAAATCCGCGAACATATGTTTGACCTGCAATAAGCAGATCATCAGCAACACCGCGCCAAGTGTAGCAGTCAAAATCGCCTTCCCCATATCAGTCTGTCTCAAACTCTAGGTGCTAAATTGGGCTCGCGCAAATGAACTAGTTCACACAAGGGGGGAATTTTCGATCAATTGGAAACTATTTGCGTCTTTTGTTGGGATTGCGGTAAATTCGTACTGCTGAATTTAAAGATTACCATGACGTACGGGTCGATGACCTGAAGTAGGGGCGGGTTCAATAGAAAGAACGATTTTCCGGTTTATTTGGAAGTACTCCAAACGCGATCAGCTGGTGTTGCTGGCCGTGACGGCGACGCTGTTTCCATTGCTTTACCTGACGCTGGAACTGCCCAAGCGCATCATCAATGACGCCATCGGCGCAACCAGCAGCGTGGTCGAGGTCTGGGGCTACAGCCTGACGCAGACCAATTTCCTGATCATCCTGTGCTTTGCATTTCTGGCCTCGGTTCTGGCGCATGGTTTGATGAAGATGCGCATCAACACGATGAAGGGGATCCTTAGCGAACGGATGTTGCGCCGGTTCCGCTATCAGCTGATCAACAGCGCGCTGCGTTTTCCACAACCCTATTTCGAACGGGTCAGCCAGGGTGAACTGGTCTCGATGGTCACAGCCGAAAGCGAACCGATGGGCGGGTTGATGGGCGATGCGATCAGCCAGCCGGTGTTGCAGGCCGGACAGATGATCACGATCCTGTCGTTCCTGTTTCTGCAAAGCGTCTGGTTCGGATTGGCAGCAGTGGCGCTGATCCCCTTGCAGGCCTGGCTTATCCCGCGCCTGCAGCAGCAGATCAATCTGCTGAACAAGAAACGCATTCAGGAAGTGCGCGTGCTTGCGGCCCAGATTGGTGAAAACGCGGCGGGCGCATCGACATTGCGGTCAAACGGCGGCTGGCGGTATCGTCGCGCGATGGTCTCGGATCAGCTGGGGCGGCTGTTCGGCATCCGGTTCGAGATCTACCAGAAGAAGTTTTTTATGAAATTCATAAACAACTTCATCTCGCAGCTGACGCCGTTCATGTTCTATCTGGTTGGCGGGCTTCTTGTGCTTCAGGGGTCGGTCTCGCTGGGGGCGCTGGTCGCGGCCTTGGCTGCCTACAAGGACCTGAGTTCCCCATGGAAGGAACTGCTGACATATTACAACCAGACACAGGACATGTCCCTGCGCTGGGACGTGGTGGTCGAACGCTTTGCGCCTTCGGGAATGCTGGATGAAAGACTATTCGACGGCGAGCCTGAAACACGCCCGCATCTGAACGGTGATATCCATCTGAACCATGTCTCGGTGCGCGATATGGATGGAAATCAGGTGCTGGACGATCTGAATCTTACGTTTCCGGGTGGAAAGACGGTTGGTATTTCCGCCCCCAGCGAGGAAGACCGGCGTGCATTGGCGGAACTGCTGACGCGGGAAATCCTGCCAAGTGCCGGGCGCGTTGAAATCGGCGGGCAGAACCTGGCCGATATGCATCAGGGGGTTGTGGCGGCTCGGATCGGATATGCCACGTCGCGGCCCGTGATGTTTCAGGGAACGCTGGGCGACAACGTCATGATGCCGATGCGGTTCAAGCCGTTGTCGGACGGGCCGGCCGACCCCGGATTCGCCGAAACCCAGCGCGCCGGAAACAGCCCGGACCCGTTCCGGGCAGATTGGCTGGATCCCTCACTGGCCGGTCTGGACAATGCGCAGGCACTGCGTGCGTGGTGGCTGCAACTGGTCGAGGGTATGGGCTCGGGTGCGGCCCTGTTCCAGCGGGGCAGCGAGCAGACATTCGATGCAGCCGAGCACCCCGAGCTGGCGGCAAAACTGGTCGAACTGCGCCCGGTAGTGCAGCAGGCCGTTCAGCAGAATGGGTTGGAACAGCAGGCGCTGATTTTCGGTCGAGATATCTATAACCCGGCTTTGCCTGTGGCCGAAAACCTGCTGTTTGCCACCCCGCGCGTCCGGGTCACGCAGGATCTTCTGGCGCGCCAATCCGTGTTTCTTGGGCAATTACGCGAACTCGGACTGGATGAAACGCTGGTCAGCCTGACCCGGGACGTGATCGACATGCTGCGCCAGATCTTTGGGCTGGATGGAACCGATCACCCTCTGTTCCGCAAACTTGGCCTTGAAGCCCAGACCTATGAGGCCGCGGTCGAGCTGATAGACCGCACCCGGGACGAAGGCGCGACAGGGCTGAACGATGAACAGCTGGCAAACCTGCTGGCGGTGCCGTTGGTGATCTCGGCCGAACAGATCGGGCCGGCCTTTACCAATGAACTGAAGGACCGGATTCTCGAGTTGCGTCACAGCCATTCTGACAAACTGCTTGAGACATTGCATGACGTCTTCGTGCCGCTGGATGAGGGCGAGTTTGCACCGGGGCTGACCGTGATGGAGAACGCCCTTTTTGGCAAGGTCAGCCAGGTTGGAGGGGCCCGGTCCGACGAGTTGCGCAAGGTGATTGTCGATGTGCTGTCCGAAAAAGGCGCGCGTCCGCTGGTGATCGAACTGATCTACAACGTTCCGGTTGCCCTCGGTGGGCAAAACCTTCCGGCGGTTTTTGCCGAACCATTGGCCTTTACCCGTGCAACGATCAAGAAGCCGGACGTTCTGGTTCTTGAAAACGCGCTGGCCAGTTATGACATGAAAACGAAAGTGGCGGTCTACAAGAACCTGCGCGAGTTGCTGCCGGAGACCACGGTTGTCTACCTGAACGATCAGTTCCAGAATCCGGATGCATTCGACATGCATGTGGAAATCAGGCAAGGTCGTGTCGTTTCAGGGGAGGGACCGATCGACGTGGAGGAAGACAGCGCCGCCTCAGCCGACCTTGCGCGCAAACTGCGGGCATTGGAGCAGACGCCATTGTTCTCGGGTCTGAACCGCAGACAGCTGCGCCTGCTTGCATTTGGTGCGCGCTGGTTTGAGGCCGCGAAAGGCGAAGTGATCTTTCTGAAAGACGACCAGCCGACGGATGGGGCCTACGTTGTTCTTGAGGGCGAGGCGGGTTTGTATCTGCCGCAAAAGGACGAACCGGATCAGCTGATCACCAAGGTCGGACCCGGCGCGCTGGTTGGCGAACTTGGTCTGATCCGCAAAGAGCCGCGCGCGCTGAGCATGATTGCCGAAACCGATCTGTCCTGCCTGCGTATCGGTGAAGAAGAATTCCTTGCCGTCGTCGAAAACGATGCCGCAACTGCGTTCAAGCTGTTGCAGGTCATTGCCGGTTACGTTTCGAACTAGATGCCGCCGTCGGGGTTGCAGAACAGGTCATAGAGCAACGTGATGACCTGTGCGGTGTTGCCGTCTTTCAGTGTGTAGTAGATTGTTTTGCCATCCCGGCGGGTCGAGACCAGGTTTTCCTCGCGCAAGCGGGCAAGCATCTGACTGACTGCCGCTTGCCTTAGCTGCAACAGCTCCTCCAGTTGCCCTACAGATTTTTCGCCATCGCCCAGATGGCACAGGATCATCAATCGGCCTTCATGGGCCAGCGTCTTGAGGAATGCGGCCGCGCGGGCGGCGCTTTCGCTCATATCTGCAGGTTTTTCAGGGCTTGGTTGTTGGGACTGCACTTCCTTGAACGTCACGCGCGACCTGTCTACTAGTCTGTATTGTCAGCATTATGCCTGATTACAGTCGTGATTGTCACCCCTCGACAGCCGGGGCGCCGCCCTGAAAGGCGTTGCCGTTGACGTAGTCACAAGGTGCCTCCTGCATCTGCAGGTGCAGGCCATCCCCGGTATAGGGGTGCGCGCGGGCCAGTTCTTCATTGACGTCGATCCCGAGGCCGGCAGCAGTGGGCGGGATCACGAATCCATTGTCCACCTGCAAACTGCCGTTGATCAACTGGTTGTGGAACGGGGTTTCAATGGTTTCCAGCAGCAACAAGTTGGGTATGGATGCGGCCAGATGGATGTTCGCGGCCCATTCCACAGGCCCCGCGTAAAGATGTGGCGCCAACTGTGCATTGAAGATTTCGGCCATGGCGGCGACTTTCTTCATCTCCCATATCCCACCTGCGCGCCCCAGCGCGGGTTGCAGGATTTCCGCCGCGCCAGCCCGCAGAACCGCCCCGAACTCGGCCTTTGTGGTCATCCGCTCGCCTGTGGCCACCGGAATGCGGACGTTGCGGGCAACGCGCGCCATGTCTTCGATCATGTCCGGCGGTGTGGGTTCTTCGAACCAGAGTGGCGAGTACGGCTCGAGCGCCTGACCCAGTCGGATGGCCCCCGCCGTGTTGAACTGGCCGTGGGTGCCGAACAGCAGGTCGGCCTTGTCCCCGACTGCCTCGCGTATGGCTTTGCAGAACGCCACCGACATCGAGATATCGGACATCGCCGGCATATGGCCGCCGCGCATCGTGTAAGGACCAGCCGGGTCGAACTTAACCGCGGTGAAGCCGCGCCGGACCATTTCGGCCGCGCTTTCCGCCGCCTGATCGGGTGACGTCCAGAAATCGGTCAGATTGTGCCGGGGCAGGGGGTACAGATAGGTATAGGCGCGAATGCGTTCATTCATCAGCCCGCCTAGCAGGGCGTAAACCGGGCGGTCCCGGTCCTTGCCCAAGATGTCCCAGCACGCGATTTCAAGCCCGGAAAACGCGCCCATGACCGTCAGGTCCGGACGCTGGGTGAAGCCGCTTGAATAGGCGCGGCGGAACATCAGCTCGATGTTTTCCGGGTTCTCGCCCAGCATATGCCGTTCGAACACGTCCCGGATGACATGTTTCATGGCCTCCGGGCCAACCGACGAGGCGTAGCATTCCCCCCACCCGGTGATCCCGGTATCGGTCGTGACCTTGACCAGTATCCAGTACCGTCCGCCCCAGCCGGGGGCCGGAGGGGCCGTGACGATAATGTCGAGATCCTGCAGTTTCATCAGCTGCCCTCCTGCCGAGTCGCGTTAGTTCTGGTCGAAGATAATGACGTTGCGTTTGGCCGAGCCGGTCTTCGTGTCGGCAATCGCCTCGTTGATCTGGTCCAGCGTCCAGCGCCCCGAGATCAGTTCATCCAGCTTCAGCCGCCCCTGTTCGTACAGGTCGATCATCCAGGGGATGTCGCGCTGAATGACTACATCGCCCATTTTCGATCCGACCAGGCCCTGTCCCAATGCGGCAAGGATGACGGGTTCGTAGGTGGACTGATCGCCGGAATGCGGCATGCCGATCATGACCGCCTTGCCGCCGCGCCCAAGGTAACGCGGGGCCTGATCATAGGCCGGTATCGCGCCAACGGTGATCAGAACCGCATCCGCCCCGCGCCCGCCCAAAGCCTTGTATGCAGCCTTCCACGGCTCGTCCAGGCTGCCCAGCACGCCATGAGTCGCGCCAAACTCTTTGGCGATTTCCAGTTTCTCTTCGGTCATGTCTACAGCCACGATGCGCCGCGCCCCAGCAAGCCGCGCGCCCTGTATCGCGTTCAGGCCTACGCCCCCGGCGCCAATCACGACTACGTCCTGACCCGGGCGCAAACCGGCTGCGTTGACGGCTGCGCCAACGCCTGTGATCACGCCGCAGGACAACAGGCTGGCAACGTCCTTGGGCAGCGTTTCCGGGATTTTGACGATCTGCCTGTGGCTGACGACCACCTTTTCCGCAAAAGCGCCGCAGGCCATGGCCTGTTCAAGCGGACCGTTATCGGCTGTACGTAGCGGACCCTTGACCGTGTCGTAAGGGGTTTCACAGATCGTGGGTTTGCCACCTGCGCAGGACGGGCAGGACCCGCAGGCCCGGATCAGCGTGACAACGACCGGGTCGCCGACCTGGAACCCGCCTGCGTCCTTGCCCACCGCCGATATGATGCCAGCCGCCTCGTGCCCATAAACGGCAGGCAGAAACCCGCCCCAGGCGCCACTGGCGTATGTTATGTCGGAATGACAGATCGCGACGGCGTGCAGGGTCACTTCGACCTCGCCATTGCCCGGAGCCGAAATCCGGACATCTTCAATGACAAGCGGTTCCCCGAACGCATGGCATACAGCGGCTTTGATGGTTTGCATTGTTGTTAACTCTCCCTTTCGCACACGGTGGCGTTATGGCGCGCAGGCTGCAAGGCGGAATCCGTCATCGCGATGTCGTTGTTACGCCACAAGCGGGCGCGCCCGGGAAAACAGCACGAAACCTGCAATCATCAGCACAAGGGCAAGAAGAAACGGCGCACCGGGCAAATAGATAGCTGTGTCCGGTCGCACGAAATGCGCGAATACGCCGGTCATCAGCAAGGGAGAGATAATCATCGACAGAGCATGGAGTGAGGTCAGAACGCCCTGCAGTTCGCCCTGTTGGGAATCCGGTGTGGCCCGCGACATCATGGCCTGCAGGGCCGGGGTGATCACGGCGCCAAAGGCCGTGATCGGGATCAGGATCAGGGCGACAGTTCCGTTGGTCAGAAACGCCAACAGCAAGAAACTGATTATCTCGAATCCCATGCCGTAGATGATGGTTGCCCGCTCGCCCAGATATCGCGTGGCCGGGCGGATCAGACCGCCCTGCACGGCCGCCATGGCCATGCCGTAGACCCCAAGCGACACCCCGATCATCTGCGGTGACCAGCCAAAGCGCTCAGTCGTGAAATACGACCAGATTGCGGGGTAGACATAGATTGACACCGAATACAGGAAATAGACCCACAACAAAGGTCGAATTCCCGGCAGTCCGGCGATGGCGCGCAACGAATTTGCGGTATTGGCACGTCGCCAGCTGAATGCGCGCCGGGTCTTGTCCGTGATCGTTTCCGGCATGACGAACAGACCGACGACGAAGGTCAGCGCAGACAACCCCGCCGCCGCCCAGAACGGCGCGCGGGTTCCGTATTCACTCAGCACACCGCCCAGTACCGGCCCAAGCACGAAGCCAACGCCAAAGGCCGCCCCGATCAGCCCGAAATTGGCGGCTTTCTCGTGTGGCTTTGACACGTCCGCCATGAAAGCCGCCGCGGTTGCGTGGGTGGCGGCGGTGATGCCGCCAATGATGCGCCCGGCAAGAAGCAGCCAGATACTGCCTGCAACCGCCATGACCACGTAGTCCAGCGCCATGACAAACAGCGACACCAGAAGAACCGTGCGCCGCCCGTAAGCATCCGAAAGATTTCCCAGAATTGGACTGAATACAAACTGCATTGCAGCGAATGCGGTGCTGAGAATCCCGCCCCAGATTGCAGCACTGGCCAGCGTTCCTGCCTGAACCTCGAGGATCAGTTCGGGCATGATGGGCATCACCAGACCGATGCCCATGGCGTCGATCATCACGATGCTGAGAACAAACAGAAATGGCAGACGCATGAGTACCGGTTTCATTGGTTTCTGCGCGGACCCTAGCGACCGGCCGCAGGGAAGGGAACATCCCTGTACCGTGTCGTGACGTCCGGTCAGCCGGGTTCAGAGCCCATGCTCGATCTCGCTCAACAGTTTGGCCAGCTTTTCCGGCTGCGCGAAAAACGGTGAATGCGAACTGTCGATGGTGTGACGCAGGTTCGGCGGCGCGCAGTGGCTCATCGTTTCCTGATATTCGGTCGGTATCGTATGATCGTCGGTTGTACGGATATATGCCTTTTTGACGCCGGCGTGTCTTGCGGACAGCGGCAAAGGGGTGTCCTGAGGCCGGATCGGCTGAGGGCACATTCGTGCCAGCGCATATTGGGTCGTGCCGGTCGGGCAGTCGTGATAAAACAGATCCTGCACCCGGTCTGGATGGACGGTGTAGGACAGGCCGTCGGCAGATTTGTCCACGGCGTCAACAATCAGTTGCCGGGGCGCGCGTTTTCGCATCTCGACCATCGACAAACCGTCGTGCGGCACATACGCGCAAAGATAGATCAGGCCCCGCATTGCGTTTGGCTGAGCCTCGGCGGCGGCGCTGATCGGATATCCGCCCCAGGAATGCCCGACGATGAGTGTTTCCGGTGTTGTGGCCGCCAGAACAGCGTCCCGACACCCGTCCAGCGTAACCTCGCAGATGCGGGTCGGGTCGGAACCGTGGCTGGGCAGATCAATGGCATGGGCGGAATGCCCCAAACGTTCAAGTGCAGGTATAAGATCGCGCCAGCACCATGCGCCATGACAGGACCCGTGGATCAGCAAAAAATCCGCCACAGTCGTCTCTCCTTCAGATGTGTCCGACATCGGACAGGAAGCGTCGCAACAAGGCGGCGTATTGCTTCGGGTGTTCGACACAGGGCAGATGTCCCGCCTTGCGCATCAGTTCAAACCGGGAGCCGGGGATCAGGTCGACTGTTTCTCTGACCAGATCGGGCGGGGTCGAGCCGTCCTCGCTGCCGGCGATGCCCAATGTGGGCAGGCGCAATCCGCTGGTCGGCGTATAGAAATCGGTGCCCGATATGGCGGCGCAGCACCCCAGATAACCTTCGACCGGTTGGCGAACCATCATGTTGCGCCACAGCAGATGATCCGCCGATGTGCGATAAGCCTTCGAAAACCACCGTTCCATCGTTGCATCGGCCAGCGCTTCGATCCCGCCAGCTCGCACCGCGGCCATGCGATCCTGCCAGATGGCCGGGGTCGCGATTTTGGCGGCGGTGTTTGATAGAACCAGCGCGCGGATTTGATCCATCCTTTTGACGGCCAGGCCTTGGGCGATCATGCCGCCGATGGACAGGCCGACGAACACGCAATTCCGGACACCAAGATGGTCCAGAAGGGCCTCGGTATCCCTTATCAAGGCGCCCATCGAATACGGGCCGGGAGGCTGCGAAGACAATCCGTGACCACGCTTGTCGAAACGGATGATCCGCAGGCCATCCGGCAGATGCGGCAGGACGCTGTCCCAAAGGCGCAGATCGGTCCCAAGGGAATTGGCAAACACGATCGGTGCCCCGTCCGGGTTGCCGTCCGTTTGGTAATGCAGTTGCACGTCACCAAGATCGGCGATTTGCATGATTTCGGTCCCTGTCGATTCACAGTTCGGGGTCAACTTGCACGGATTGCCGCCTGCTGTCAGGTCAGGAATTCCAACGCCTGGCCAAAAACTTGCGGATCGGCATTTCCGCCGGATGCCACTACAATGACCGCGTCGCCCTGAATCTCGTCCTTGCGGAACAGGGCTGCCGCCAGCGACACGGCCCCGCCCGGTTCCAGCGCGATCTTGAGGCGCAAAAACGCCTGCGCCATTGCCCGCAGGGCTTCTTCCTCGGATACCGCCAGCCCGGGACCGCACAAACGCTGAAGGATCGGAAAGGTGATCTGGCCGGGTTGGGGGGTCAGGATTGCATCGCACAGATTGCCCGCTGCCGCCGCGTTCTTTTCGATGCGGCCGCTTTCCAACGATCGTTTGACATCATCAAAGCCTTCCGGCTCGCACGGGCGAACCCGCAGGTCAGGCGCGTGTTTTTCCAAAGCCAAGGCAATGCCCGATGACAGGCCGCCGCCGCCGCAACACACCAGAACGTCCGCATTGGCAACCCCGGCTTCGGCTGCCTGACGCGCAATCTCAAGCCCCGTGGTGCCCTGTCCGGCGATTACTTGCGGTTCGTCGTAGGGCCGGATCAGCGTCAGCCCACGCTCCTGCGCCAGACCTTCTCCGATCTCCTCGCGACTTTCGGTTGTTCGGTCGTAGAGAACAACCTCGGCCCCCAATGCGCGGGTGTTTTCGATCTTCAGCCGTGGCGCGTCTGAGGGCATGATGATGACCGATGATATCCCGTGCCGGGACGCGGCCAGCGCAACCCCCTGCGCATGGTTGCCCGAGGAATAGGCAATGACGCCGCGCTGCCGGTCACTTTCTTCCAGCGCCGAGATTGCCGACCACGCGCCGCGAAACTTGAAACTGCCGGTATGTTGCAGGCATTCGGGTTTCACCAGCACCCGCCGATCTGCGATTTCGTCCAGAAAGGGCGAGGTCAGGATCGGTGTTTCCCGCACATGTCCCTGCAGTCGGGTGGCGGCGGCTTCGATCAGATCAATGGTGCTCATGCGGCGTCCAGTACTTTGCGAATGACGGTCAGCGAAGGGGGCTCGTCCAGAAAGGGAACATGCCCACGGTCCGGCACCTCAGCCACGATAAGCCCGGGGTGACGAGTTTGCATTTGGGTAAGTGTTTCCTTTCCCAGAATGTCCGAGTTTGCGCCACGGATGACACCAACCGGCAAATCGCGCAAGGCCTCGAACAACGGCCACAAATCCGGCACCACCCCGGCAGCGGACTGTTCGATCAGCGCGGTCCGCAAGGCGGGGTCGTAGCGCAACGACAGATGCCCGCCCTGATCTTCGTACTGAAACTCGGCCTGCCGTCGCCAGATGCTCAGAGGGACACCGGGGAAATGAGGGTCCATAGCCTGTTTCAGTTGCCGTGCCGCCTGATCCAGTGTTCTGGAAACCGGCGGTTTGCCGACGTATTCCATGATCTTGGCAATGCCTGCAGGTCCAATAACCGGGCCGACATCGTTCAGGATAACGCCCGCCAGCCGGTGGCGGTGGCTGATTGCCAGCGCCATCGCGATCAAACCGCCGCGGGACGTCCCCAGAATGACCACCCGGTCGAGGGCCAGATGATCCAGCAATTCGATTGCGTCCAACGCCTCGCGCTGGATGTTGTAGTTCGCGTGGTCCGGGTCATGATCGGAGTGACCTCGCCCGCGATAATCCATTTTGATCATGCGGTAATCGGCCATGTGGGGCGCAAGGAAAGAAAAATCCCGACCATTGCGCGTCAATCCTGCCAGACACAGGACCGGAGCGCCTGTGCCATTGTCCTCATAATAAGTGCGCCTGTTGTCCGAGGTCGTGAAAAACGGCATCAAAGACCGGCCAGCTTTGGGATCGAAGTCAGGTCGGACATGACATGAGCGGGCGTCCACGGCAATCGGTCCTGGGGTTCGCCTGCACGGTTGACCCAGGCAGTCACGAAACCGTATCCGCTGGCTCCGGCGGCGTCCCAGCCATTGGAGCTGACGAACAGGACCTGATCGCGTTCACAGCCAAAGCGTTGCTGCACAAGGTCGTAGACTTTCGCATGTGGTTTGAAGACACCAACAGTTTCGACCGACAGCACGTCGTCCAGCAGATCGCCGACGCCGGCCGACAGCACAGCACCTTCCAGCATCGGCGGGGATCCGTTGGACAGGATAGCGGTCTGTAAACCACCCGCTTTCAATGCCCTCAGCATCTCGGGCACTTCCGGATAGGACTGCAGTTGCCAGTACAAATCCAGTAGCCTCTGTCGCAGGGCGGCATTGCCATCTAGCCCCGTGGCTTCCAATGCCCAATCAAGCCCGTCCTGCGTCACGTCCCAAAAATCGGCATGCGCGTCTGTTATCGCCCGCAACCAGGTATATTGCAGCTGTTTCAGGCGCCAGAAATTGGCCAGCTCGGGCCATTTCTGCTGCAGCGCCTCGAACTCCGGTTCACCTGCGGCCTGCCTTGCGGCGGCGGTGACATCGAACAACGTACCATAGGCATCAAAAACACAGGTGGAAATTACCATCGGACCCTCACTGCCGTTCGGCGGCAGGTTGGCACAGGAGTTTCGTGGGTTAAAGGGGCAAGGGTTTACATTATCGTGTCATACCCTAGGTTGACCGGTTCATTCCTTACCCGGTCGGAGTTCAATATGACTGAAATCAAACAAGGCGACACAGTGCGCATCCATTATACCGGCACCTTGCTGGACGGATCCGTCTTTGACAGTTCCGAGGGGCGCGATCCGCTTGAGTTCGTCGTAGGCTCGGGCCAGATCATTCCCGGCCTCGACACGGCCATGCCGGGCCTGGCGGCAGGCGACAAGAAACGGGTCGAAATCGCCTGTGTGGAAGCCTATGGGCCGATCAACCCGGCGATGCGCCAGGCCATCCCGCGCGAAGGCATCCCGGATGATATTCCGCTGGAGCCTGGTACTCAGCTGCAGATGCAGACACCTGACGGGCAAGCCTTGCCTGTTACCGTTGTCGATGCAGACGAGGCCACTGTTACTCTTGACGGGAACCATCCCCTGGCGGGACAGGACCTGATCTTTGAGATTGAGGTGGTTTCGGTAAACTGACCGGAAAAGGCGAAAAGACTGTCAGCCTGCAATCATGCCGATAAGGCGATCCACAGCTTCACGCACCGGTGGCTGAGTCAAAAAGACAAACAGCACCAGAAGGGATGTCAGCGTCAGTAACATGACACGACCCCGATTGGTCAGGAGTCCCGACTTGCGCCGGACCTGAGGTCCGCGCGCGTTGTTTGCAATGATCTGGTCTAGCTTGCTCATAAGCCAATCCCTGCCGCCGAAAGATGGTCAAATCTAGGCGTCGGCAGGGAAAGATATGGTCACATCGCCTCGGGCTGCGGCATTCCAAGGATATGGAAACCGCCATCGACACGGATGATTTCGCCTGATGTGCAGGACCCGGCGTCCGACGCCAGATAGACCGCAGTGCCGCCCACGGCCTCAAGCGTCGCGTTCGATCGCATCGGCGCGTTCTGGTCACAGAACTTGTAGGTCTTGCGCGCGCCGCCAATTGCGGCCCCGGCCAGCGTTTTCATCGGCCCGGGAGAGATTGCGTTGACGCGAATACCATCAGGGCCGAGATCATTGGCCAGGTAGCGGGTCGCCGATTCCAGTGCCGCCTTGGCCACACCCATCACGTTGTAGTTGGGAACAACCTTGTTGGACCCATGATAGGTCAGGGTCAGCAAGGTGCCACCATTGTCCTTCATAAGTGGATATGCCCGGCGCGCGACCTCGATAAAGGAATACGCCGAGACATCCAGCGAGTGTTTGAAGTTCGCGCGTGTCGTGTTCAGAAACCGGCCGGTCAGTTCGTTCTTGTCGGAATAGGCGATGGCGTGCACGACGAAATCGATGGTCGGCCATCGCTCACCCAGCTCGCCGAAAGCGCGGTCCAGCGATGCGTCATCGGTGACGTCCGCATCTACCATGAAATCGCTGCCGAGGCTTTGTGCCAGCGGCTCCAGACGCTTTCCGAACGCGTCACCCTGATAGGTGAACGCCAGTTCGGCACCGGCCTCATGCATCGCCTTGGCAATGCCCCACGCAATCGAGCGGTCATTTGCCACGCCCATGATCAGGCCGCGTTTGCCCTTGAGAAGATCCGACATCATAGTCACCCGTTATACCTGGACAGGATCATGGAGCCGTTGGTGCCGCCAAAGCCGAAGCTGTTGGTCATCACGCTGTCCAGGCCTGCGTTTTCAACCACCTGAGTTGCAATTTCACCGGGCAGGATGCCGTCGGAAAGTGTGTCGACATTGATCGACGGAGTAATGAAGTCATTTTGCAGCATCAAAAGGCAGAAAATCGCCTCAAGCGCGCCGGCTGCGCCTTGCGCATGGCCCGTCATCGATTTGGTCGACGAAATCGGCGGTACGCTGCCCTCACCGAAGATACGGCGAACGGCCTCAACCTCGCCCACATCGCCGACCGGGGTCGAAGTGCCGTGGGCGTTGATGTAATCGACCTTACGGCCTTCGGGCAGGGTGGACAGGGCCAGGCGCATCGCACGCTCGCCGCCTTCACCGGACGGTGCAACCATGTCATGTCCGTCGGACGTCGCGGCATAACCGGTGACCTCGGCATAGATCTTCGCGCCGCGTGCCAGTGCATGTTCCAGGTCTTCCAGAACCACGATGCCGCCGCCGCCGGAAATCACGAAACCATCGCGATTCTGATCGAATGCACGCGAGGCTTTTTCGGGGGTGTCGTTGTATTTGGAGGACATCGCACCCATCGCGTCGAACAGGCAGGACAGGGTCCAATCCAGTTCCTCGCCGCCGCCTGCAAACATCACATCCTGCTTGCCCAGCATGATCTGTTCCGCCGCGTTGCCGATACAATGCAGCGACGTCGAGCAGGCCGACGTGATGGAATAGTTGATACCCTTGATCTTGAACGCTGTCGCAAGGTTCGCCGAAATCGTCGAGCACATGCATTTCGGCACTGCAAAGGGGCCGATCCGCTTTGTCGCACCGTTTTTCAGCACAGTCTGATGCGCCGTCAGCATGGCGCTGGTCGATGGTCCACCGGAGCCGGCGACAAGACCCGTGCGCGGGTTGACGACCTGGTCTTCGGTCAGGCCGGCGTCTTCGATCGCCTGGCTCATGGCGATGTGCGCGTATGCGGCGCCGGGGCCCATGAAACGAAGGGTACGCTTGTCCACATGCTCGGCCACGTCGATCTTGAGCGTTCCGGCGATCTGGCTGCGAAATCCGTGTTCGACCATCTGTTCGTTGGCTTCGATCCCAGATTTACCTGCCTTGAGCGAGGCGAGGACCTCTTCGGCATTGTTGCCGATCGAGGAAACGACCCCCAGACCGGTGACGACGACGCGACGCATATGCGTACTCCTGTATTCCGTTCCTTGTTACCAGTCCGTCAGCCGGGTTCAGCTTTCGGACAGCGCAACTTTCATGTCCTTGACCTGATAAATCACTTCGCCGTCGGCTTCGACCCGGCCATCCGCCACACCCATGGTCAGACGGCGGGTTTGTACGGCTTTGGTGAAATCCACATAATATGTCAGCATCTTGCGGTCGGGGCGCACCATTCCGGTCAGCTTGACCTCACCCACGCCCAATGCGTATCCGCGACCCTGCCAGCCGCGCCAGCCCAAATTGAAGCCGGTCAGCTGCCACAGCCCGTCCAGACCCAGACAGCCTGGCATGATCGGGTTGCCGGGGAAATGGCAGTCAAAGAACCACAGGTCAGGATTGATGTCGAATTCTGCCACCACATGGCCTTTGCCATGTTCGCCGCCATCGCCGGAAATGTCGGTGATCCGGTCCATCATCAGCATCGGTGGGGCAGGTAATTGCGCGTTTCCGGGGCCGAATAATTCGCCACGGGCGCATTTCAGCAGATCATCCTTGTCAAAACTGCTCGGGAATTGGGCCATTCTGCCGCCTCTCCTGCCAGGGGTCCGTTCCTTATATCTGGCCTCGTCTAGCACCCGTTTGCAAGGGCCTGCAAGAGTTCTGGTCCATATCATGTCGCGCTCAGCCCATTCTTTGCGAATGAATTTCATTTGAAATTGTGGGGGCGAAGCACTTATATGTAAGTCAGCCAGAATTGCGGGTATCGGAAATCATGACACCTCAAAGCCAGAACAGAGCCACGACTTGGCTTGTAGACGCCGGATTGCGCCCGACGCGCCAGCGTGTTGCTTTGGCTGAGCTGCTTGTCGGCGACGGAAAACACCGTCACGTCACCGCCGAAAGCCTGTTTGATGCGGCGAAGAAAAATGGCGACGCCGTATCGCTGGCGACCGTGTACAACACGCTGCGCGCCTTTTGCGACGCCGGTGTTCTGCAGGAAATCACCGTGGACGGGTCAAAAAGCTATTTTGACACCAACACGCACGACCACCCGCACTTCTTCTGGGAAGACGAAGGCCGGCTGAGCGATGCGCCCTCGGATCAGTTGGTGATCCAGCGTCTTCCCGAAGCGCCTGAAGGGGTCGAGATCGCGTCGGTCGACGTTGTTATCCGCCTTCGCAAAACACAGTAACTCCTCTCACCAGCCGAGTTCAGCCAGAGCCTGTTCCGCCTTTTGAACATTGCTGTCCGCCGGACCGGTTCCGTGACGTGCCAGAACCACGGGTTCTGCCGCTTCCGGGTTGGATATCGGCCTACTGGTCAGCGGTCGCCCATCATAGCTGAAATGGCTGTGCGGGATGGCGTAGCTGATCGCGATTCCCTCACCGTGGGCGGCCAGGCTGCGCTGGATTTCCAGCGAGGCCGCGCGGTGCGCGACGGTGGGCGACAACCCGTTTTGCCGGAACAGGCCCAGCACATGCTGCGCCGACAAACCCTCCTGAGACAGGATTAGGGGGTGCGATTCCAATTCCTTCAGTGAAATTGTGTCGTTGCCCGTCAGAATATGCTCGGGCGGCATCACCGCGTGGGGGATGTTGTCGAACAGGATACGCCGCGAGAAACCGGCATCCATGCTCAGCCCATAGGTCAGGGCAATGTCAATGCGCCCATCTATCATTCCCGAAATCAGTCCCTCGAATCCGTCCACCTGATAAGTGATCGCGACGTCAGGCAGGGCATTCCGAAGAAGGTGCAAAGCCGGAGCCATCAGGAAAGGGGCCAGGTCCACGAAACACCCGATCCGCAGCGTCGCCGCGCCGGTGTTGGTCTGGTCCGACGATTCCAGCCGCGCGGCACGGTCCAGCAGCGCCTCAGCCTCGCCGATAAACCGGCGGCCCTGTGGCGTGACGGCCATCGCGGCGCCTCGCTTGCGGGCAAAAAGCGGATACCCCAATTGCGACTCGACCCGCGTCAGGGCGGTGGACAGCGCGGGTTGCGAGACATTGAGTTGCTGAGCCGCCGCAGACAGGCTGCCGTAGCGGCCGATTGCGCAGATATATTCATAATGTCGGAGCGTAACGTATAACATGCCCTTAATTCTAGGTTCGAAAGATATTATTTGAACAGAATTAATTTTCATGTGCAGATCGGGCAGGGAACGCACGGAGACCGAGATGACACACCCCCTTGTTACACAGGAAATGATTGACACCTTTCAGGAAGACGGCGTGGTCCTGATCAAAGGGCTATTTGCCGATCACGTGGAAGCTCTGCGCGACGGGGTGGCCGCAAACATGGCCGAGCCTGGACCGTATGCGTCCGACAACCATAAACAGGGCGAGACCGGACTGTTTTTTGACGATTACTGCAACTGGTCGCGAATCGGACAATTTGAAGACGTGATCCGAAACTCTCCGGCTGCCGAGGTGGCTGCAGACTTGATGCAGTCGCGCAGTGTTCAGATGTTTCATGATCACGTGCTGGTCAAGGAGCCGGGAACCTCGATGGCGACCCCATGGCACCAGGATGGTCCCTATTACTTTGTTGATGGCCAGCAAACGATCAGCTTCTGGTCGCCACTTGATCCGGTCAAGCAGGCAACCTTGCGCTGCGTTGCCGGGTCGCACCGGTGGGAAAAAGAAGTCCTGCCGACACGATGGGTTTCCGAGGAAGGGTTCTTTGCGGATGAAGGCCAGTACATCCCCGTGCCCGATCCGGATGCCGAAGGCATGCGGATCGTCGAGTTCGAGATGGAGCCGGGAGATGCGGTCGCCTTCAATTACCGCACACTGCATGGAGCGCGGGGCAATCAGTCGGACAGCCGCCGCCGGGCGTTTTCGTTGCGGCTGGTCGGTGACGACGCACGCTATGTCGAGCGCCCGGGCCGGACTTCGCCCCCGTTTCCGGGGCATGACATGCAGCCGGGGCAACGTCTGCGCGAAGACTGGTTTCCGGTCTTGTTGCAGCGGTAGGGGACTCTGCCCCCATCGCCACAATGCCGCGCTTCCACTGCGGCATTTTCAAACAGACGAAAAGCTTGTCAGAACCATTGTCCCGATTCCATCAGGCCCAGATCGAGCAATTGCTGCGAGGTCCATTCAAACGGCACTGAATTCTGCCAGCGGAAGGTCGGGATATCGAATGTGGAACCGGCATTGCTTTTAAGGGCCTTGGCGGCGCGGAAGGAACAAATCGCGGCCGTCAGGTTATGATGCCAGGGGCACGAATACGTGTTGTATTCCGCCTCGTTAAAGCTGTGGTCCGGCAGAAGCGTCAGGGTCTTTTTCGCCTTGAACAAGGAAATCCTGTCAATGCGGCGGCGTTCGTAGGGGATGTGATCCTCGAACCGCCACCGCAGGCCACCTGACATGTCCAGTTGGCGTTCAAGCGGATGTCCGTCAGCATCGTGGCGGGCGTGCGCGTAGTATCCGGTTCGGTCCAGCATGGCGTGATCGGGGGCGACACCGTTGGGATATACGGTCAGGTCCTCGGCATAAAGGTCGATCACGTGGCACAGCATCGCATTGCGGCGTTCTTCGGTGTGGAACGTCAGCATTTCGCCGATGCTTCGGGTCTCGCAAAACGGAAAGAACAGGTACTCGGCGTTGTAGCAGTAGTACAGCCACAACCCCGGCGCGGCCTGGATGATCCGATTGAGGGCGTCAAAGACAACGGTTCTTGGCGCGCAGGTCTGATCCACCCGGTGAATGCGTTCGGACAGTTCCGGGTCCAGTTGAAACTCCGGCGGCATCAAAGCGATCAGGGATTTGAAGCCAAGGTTCAGATGGTGGCGGATGGTTCCGTCAAGTTCGACGTCGTCCTCGGCGATGATCAGGGCAACGGGTCCCTTGGCGAGGGCGGCGCTGCCGGACTGCAGAAATGTGTCGAGGGTCTTGTAGTGCATCGCCTGTCTTGATCCGCCGTGCTGGAATTGCCGGCCAAAATCGGTTAATCGCGTCGGCATTGCAAGCGGCGTTCTATGGGTATAGACGACGCCGATCCCGCGAATGCAAAGGCCGTTTTCATGTCAGAACCCAAGAAGCTGTACATCAAGACCTATGGTTGCCAGATGAACGTCTACGACAGCGAGCGTATGGCCGAAACTCTGGGTGGGAAGGGCTATGTCGAAACCAAAAGCCCGGACGACGCGGATATGATCCTGCTGAACACCTGCCATATCCGGGAAAAAGCCGCCGAAAAGGTCTATTCCGAATTGGGCCGGTTCAAGGGGCTGAAGGCCGAAAAACCCGATCTCAAGATTGGCGTTGCGGGCTGTGTCGCCCAGGCCGAGGGTGAAGAGATCATGCGCCGCCAGCCTCTGGTCGATCTGGTTGTGGGGCCGCAAAGCTATCACCGCCTGCCCGAGATGGAGGCGAAGACCCGCGCGGGCGAAAAGGCGTTGGATACGGATTTTCCGGAAGAGGACAAGTTCGAGAAGCTCAAGAACCGTCCAAAGGCCAGCCGTGGGCCAACTGCATTTCTGACCGTTCAGGAAGGTTGTGACAAGTTCTGTGCCTTCTGCGTTGTTCCCTACACGCGGGGGGCCGAAGTCAGCCGGCCTGCGGACCGTATCATCCGCGAGGCGCAGGATCTGGTTGACCGCGGCGTGCGCGAAATCACCCTGCTGGGACAGAACGTCAATGCCTATCACGGTGCGGGCCCGAACGGGGATGTGTCGCTTGCCGACCTGATCTGGGAGTTGAACAAGGTCGACGGGCTGGAGCGTATTCGCTTTACCACATCGCACCCCAATGACATGGCGGATGACCTGATCGAGGCGCATGGAACCTGCGAAAAACTGATGCCGTATCTGCACCTGCCAGTGCAGTCGGGATCGGACAGGATCCTCAAGCGCATGAACCGCAGCCATACCGCCGAAAGCTATCTGCGCCTGATCGAACGTATCCGCGCTGCGCGGCCGGATATCGTCATGTCCGGCGATTTCATCGTGGGCTTTCCGGAGGAAACCGAACAGGATTTCCAGGAGACCATAGAACTGGTCGAGCAGGTCCGGTATGGATATGCCTATTCTTTCAAGTATTCGACGCGCCCCGGCACACCGGCCGCCGAGCGGCAACAGGTCGACCCGCAAGCGGCGGATGATCGTCTGCAGCGTCTGCAGGCGCTGATCACCCGCCATCAGCGCGAGATCCAGGATGACATGGTCGGCAGAAAAGTACGGGTTTTGTTTGAAAAACCAGGGCGTTTGCCGGGCCAGATGGTCGGAAAATCCGAGTATCTGCATTCGGTTCACGTTACGGGCACCGATATTATGGCGGGCGATCTGAGGGACGTGCTGATCACCGAATCCGGTGCAAACTCGCTTGCGGGCGAAGTGATCTGAGGTTGTTGTTATCCATGGCGCAGACACCATAACTGGTGTTTGTTTCCAAAATTTACCCTTGATTTATCGTTGCGAACTATGGTCGAGGAAACCCAGTCTTTCCTTGGGGCGGTTCCCACGCGCCTTTTTGGAGCGGATATGCGTTGGTCCGATGGTCCGTTCGGCGCAAAGGAGGGTACGAGTGAAAAAGCGAGCACATTCGGTTTCACCCAGGTTTTGGGCAGCATTGCCTTTGGCCCTTTTGATGGTGTTTCAAGCCGGTTCCAGCCCCGCCAGCGATCGCAACGGCGATGTTGCTGATGCTGAAGTGATCAGCGCAAAACGGTACGGCGATGATGTCAGCGCGTTCTACCTCGGGCTCAGCGCCGGATACGGGGGCGAGGGGGATGACAGGTTTGGCCTCAGAACTCCTGCTGGCACCAGGACTGTCGGCGATCTCACCCTGAGCGGTTCTTATGGCGGAATTCGGGGCGGGTGGCGCGGCAGCCTGCCTATCAGCGGTCGGCGCAACTATGTCTACGGGTTAGAGCTCGGGTACGATTTCGGATCATTGGAAGACAGTGTTTCCACTCAAGTTGGGTCCGCTGCCGTCACGGGCAGCTCCGAAATTTCCGATATCCTGTCAGTCCGGTTTCGTAATGGCGTGACAAACCGGGGCGGAAATACTCTGTATTTTGTGTCCCTCGGGTACGTGCAGGGCGATGTGACCACCTCCAACAGCTTTGGCCGCGTATCCCGCATTCAGTCCTTTGAGGAAAGCGACCAGCGCGGCGGGTTCTCGGTCAGTGTCGGTGCAGAGCACTTCCTGTCCGATAACTGGTCGATTACCGGTGAATATGAATTTGTTCAGTTCCAGTCGAAGGACGTGACGTTCGACTCGGGCTTTTCCACAAAATCCACGCCCAAGTACCAGGGGCTTCGGTTCGGTCTGAATTACCGGTTCTGAGGGCGCATTCCACCAAACGCGACCCAAGGCGCAAGGGGACGGTCGGCGGCGCTTTTGCAATGCGTGGGGGAAAATTTGAAACTCTGTCTTGCGCCCGACAAGAATTGTTGTCTACGCTGATTTTGAAACGCCAAGACAGGAGAACGGATTGGCCATCGGTGCCCTGAACCCACCGCAAAATGACATGCCCCGTAACGAGGCGCTTGTTGAATTTCCCGACAACCGACTGTTGATTGATCTTTGCGGCGAATATGACCGCAATCTGGCCGATATCGAACAGAAGCTTTCTGTTCAGATCGTGCGCCGGGGAAATCAATTGGTCGTAATGGGCGATGAAGATGCGCAAAAGCAAGCCCTGGAGGTGCTGCAGGCCCTGTACACCCGGCTGGAGGGCGGGCGCGAGGTCATGCCGGCCGATGTCGACAGGGAACTGCGGATGGGCAATTCCGAGGCCGAGACCGGAACGCGCGACGGCGATCAGCTTGAAATGTTCAAAGGCGGCACTGTCGAGATCAAGACGCGCAAAAAGCTGGTCGAACCGCGCACTGATGCCCAAAAAGCCTATGTCCGCTCGTTGTTCAACAACGAATTGGCCTTTGGAATCGGGCCTGCGGGAACCGGCAAGACATACCTTGCTGTCGCCGCCGGGGTGTCGATGTTCATCGGTGGGCAGGTCGACCGGATCATCCTCAGCCGACCCGCAGTCGAGGCCGGTGAAAAGCTGGGCTATCTGCCGGGCGACATGAAGGACAAGGTAGATCCTTACATGCAGCCTCTGTACGACGCGCTGAATGATTTCCTGCCCGGCAAGCAACTGGCCAAGCTGATCGAGGAAAAGCGAATCGAAATCGCGCCGCTGGCGTTCATGCGGGGTCGCACATTGGCCAATGCCTTTGTGGTGCTGGACGAGGCGCAGAACGCGACCACCATGCAGATGAAGATGTTTTTGACCCGACTGGGCGAAGGCAGCCGCATGGTTATCACCGGGGACCGGTCTCAGGTGGACCTGCCGCGCGGTGTTCAGTCGGGTTTGCGAGATGCGGAACGGCTGCTCAAGTCGATTCCCAATATCAGTTTCAACTATTTCACTTCCAAGGACGTTGTCCGCCACCCGCTTGTCGCCGCCATCATCGAAGCGTATGAGGCCGACGCGGGCCGGGACACAGAGTGACCTAGGCGCCCGCTGCACAGGCATTGGGTGAAAGGCATGAACCTGGAAATAACGGTCGAAGACGCACGCTGGTCAGGGCTGGAGCATTTGGCCCAAAGGGCGATCATTGGCGCTCTGACCCATTTCGGGCTTGAGTCCGATGAGTGTGAAATCAGCCTGCTGGGATGTGATGACGCCCGAATTGCCGATCTGAATTCGGAATTTCGGGGAAAGCCGGTGCCGACAAACGTGCTGAGCTGGCCCGCCGAGGATCTTTCACCGGCGGACCCAGGCGGAATCCCCGCGCAACCAAGTCCGGACTTCACGGGTGAGATCGTGCTGGGGGATATCGCCTTAGCCTTCGAGACCTGCGAGCGTGAGGCCGCAGAGGCGGGCAAATCCATGGGCGATCACGTGACACATCTGATCGTTCACGGTGTGTTGCATTTGCTGGGGTATGATCACATTCGTGACCCTGACGCCACTTTGATGGAGGCGGTCGAGGTCGAGATACTTGGCAAAATGGGTATTGATGACCCATATAATGTATGAATGGGGTCTCGGGCCCGCACAGTTGGAACAGGATAATGGGCGATACAGACGGCAGTTCTATGGCGGCGCAAAGCGCGCAACCAGAGGATGGCAACATTGAAAGTAAAGATAAATCCGGACTTTTTTCCCGGATCGTTGATGCATTTACATCGCAGAGTGACGACACCGCTAGCGTGGCCAACGGACATGACACCGACATGATTCAGCCCCGCGGCATGATCAACCTTCGCCGTATGCGAGTCGAGGATGTTGCAATCCCGTCTGCGGATATCGTCGCGGTCCCGTCAACGATCAGCAAGGATGAACTGGCGCAGCTGTTTCGTGACAGCGGATTGTCACGGATACCGGTTTACGACGGGACCCTGGACACGCCCTTGGGGTTTGTGCACCTCAAGGATTTCGCTCTGACCCACGGGTTCAATGGCGGATCGGCTGAATTTGACCTTGTTTCGATGCTGCGCACGCTTCTTTTTGTGCCGCCATCGATGCCGATCGGGGTTCTGCTGACAAAGATGCAGACAGAGCGACGCCATATGGCGCTGGTGATCGACGAATACGGTGGGGTTGATGGCCTGCTGACCATCGAAGACCTGATCGAACAGGTTGTGGGTGAGATCGCCGACGAACATGATGCCGATGAAAGTCAGTTGTGGGTTCAGGAGAAGCCCGGCTGCTATGTCGTTCAGGCCAAAGTCCCGCTTGAGGATTTCGAGGCCGAAATCGGACGCTCGCTGACCAGCCACGAAGATGTCGATGAAGAAGAGATCGATACGCTGGGCGGTCTGGTCTTCATGTTGTCCGGGCGTGTACCGACGAGGGGAGAGGTCGTACTGCACCCCGAAGGCCCCGAGTTCGAAGTCATCGACGCCGATCCCCGGCGCATCAAGCGTTTGCGTGTCATGTTGCCGGATCAGGTTGCATGAACCCTGCCAAAGGCTGGCCCTTCCTTTTGAGGGTGGCGCTGGCCGGGTTGCTTGGGGCGCTGGCCGCGTTTGGCCTGGCGCCGTTCGGATATTGGCTGGCAACTCTGGTTGCCCTGATATTGATCGCGCCTTTGTTTCTGACAACAGAAACAAAGGCGCGCGCCTGTTGGATGGGATGGGCCTTTGGCACCGGCTATTTCGCGCACGCGCTGTCCTGGATTGTCGAGCCGTTTCAGGTTGACGCCGCGCGCCACGCCTGGATGGCGCCCTTTGCGCTGGTATTCCTGGCCGGCGGGCTGGCGTTGTTCTGGGCTTTGGCGTTTCGTGTCTCGCGGCACCCCGGCGCTCCGGCGATTTTGCAGGCGTGTTTGCTGGCGACCGCAATTTCATTGGTGGAACTGGCACGCGGATATGTGCTCACAGGTTTTCCCTGGGCAGGGCTGGCGCAGATATGGGTCGGTACACCTGTGGCGCAACTGCTGTCGCTGATCGGGCCTTACGGCTTGGGCGCGATGACTCTTTTTGCCACCCTGCCTTTGGGCGCGGGCCTGACCAAGCGCGAAGACACTCGGTACCAGGCAGTGCCAATCGCGATGACGGCTGGGCTTGCGATTCTGGCCGGGGTATATGCGCTCAGCAGGCCCAATGTGACTGACACCGATCACGTCGTGCGTTTGGTGCAGCCCAATGCACCGCAACACCAGAAATGGGATCCGGATTTCACGCCGCTGTTTTTTGCGCGGCAGGTAGAATTTACTGCCGCTGAACCGCGCCCCGATCTGATTGTCTGGCCCGAAACATCCGTACCGGCGTGGCTGAGCGGGGCGCAACCTTATCTGAACGCCGTCGCAGATGCCGCCCAGGGTGTCCCGGTTGTTCTGGGTATCCAGCGCAGTGATGGCGCCCGTATTTACAATTCCATGATCTTGCTGGATCAGGATGGCCAGCAGCAGGGGCTGTATGACAAGCATCACCTTGCGCCATTCGGGGAATATGTGCCTTTCGGGAATCTGATGGCTCGTTTCGGAATTCACGGCATGGCCACGACTACGGGCAACGGTTTCAGTTCCGGACCCGGGCCAGCCCTGTTGGATACGGGCATGCTCGGCCGGGCGTTGCCGCTTATCTGTTACGAGGCGGTGTTTACTCAGGACGTCCTGTCGGCCCCGGGGCGCGCGGATTACCTGCTGCAAATCACCAACGACGCGTGGTTCGGAACACGATCCGGCCCTTACCAGCATCTGGCGCAGGCCCAGATGCGCGCGATTGAGACGGGCCTGCCGATGATGCGATCGGCCAACACCGGAGTATCGGCCATGATTGATCCGCTGGGGCGCATCACAAGTGCATTGCCCCTGGGGAAGGCAGGCTACGTGGATGCAAGGCTACCGGCCCCCCTGACGGAAACTTTTTATTCGCGCATTGGGGATAGTCCGGTGCTTTTGGCTTTATTGGCCATGTTTTCGGTGTCCTGGCTGCTTGCCAGGCGGGCCGGATCATAAATGTGGATTGACCCTTCTGGCCGGGCGATTTATGCATCCTGATGCCTGTCACAACGGCTTCCTGGCGTGATGGGGAAATCTTAATGGAGCACTTTCATGTCCCGACAAAACTATACCTTTACTTCGGAGTCTGTTTCCGAAGGGCACCCGGACAAGGTCTGCGACCGCATCTCCGATGCTGTGCTTGATGCATTTCTGAACGAAGAACCCGAAGCGCGTGTCGCCTGCGAGACATTCGCGACGACCAATCGAGTTGTAATCGGAGGCGAGGTCGGTCTTTCAGATCAGGACCGTTTGCACGAATATATGGGCCGTATCGACGAGATCGCGCGCGCCTGCGTAAAGGATATCGGGTACGAGCAGGACAAGTTTCACCACGAAACGGTCGAAGTCACCAACCTGCTGCACGAACAATCCGCGCATATCGCGCAAGGCGTGGATGCGTCGGGCAACAAGGATGAAGGCGCCGGTGATCAGGGGATCATGTTCGGTTATGCCACCACCGAAACGCCTGCGCTGATGCCTGCACCGATCCAGTACTCGCACGCGATCCTGCGTCGTCTTGCGGAGGTTCGCAAAAATGGCACCGAGCCTGCGCTTGGGCCGGATGCAAAATCACAACTGTCGGTGATTTATCGCGACGGCCAGCCGGTCGGCGTCAGTTCCATCGTATTGTCGACACAGCACCTGGACGAGGCGCTGTCTTCGAACGACATCCGCGCCATTGTCGAACCTTACATCCGGGAAACCCTGCCCGAAGGCTGGTTGTCGGCTGACACAGAATGGCACGTTAACCCCACGGGTAAATTCGTCATTGGCGGACCGGACGGTGATGCGGGGCTGACGGGTCGCAAGATTATTGTGGACACCTATGGCGGCGCCGCGCCGCATGGGGGCGGGGCGTTTTCGGGCAAGGATCCGACCAAGGTCGACCGCTCGGCAGCCTATGCCGCGCGCTATCTGGCCAAAAACGTCGTTGCCGCCGGAATGGCCGAGCGCTGCACAATCCAGTTGAGCTATGCGATCGGTGTTTCAAAACCCCTGTCTATCTATGCCGATACTCACGGCACTGGCGAGATCGAGGATGCAGCGATAGAAAATGCCGTCGGGCAGGTCATGGACCTGACGCCACGCGGTATCCGGACGCATCTGGAACTGAACAAACCGATCTACCAACGCACCGCAGCCTACGGCCATTTCGGGCGCGAGCCGGAGGCGGATGGCGGTTTCAGTTGGGAGCGCACCGACCTGGTGGATGCGCTGAAAGCCGCGGTCTGACCGGAAATTAACGGGGGACGCGCCCATCAGGGCGCGTTCTTTTTTGTTTGAAGACACCTCGGGGGTGTAGGGTCTGGCCTTCGCCCTCTGACCCTTGCAATGCCCGGGCGCGGGCAGTATGGGCACCGCCATGAGCACCGAGACCCCGCAACGCCCGCGCAGAAACTTCTATGGCCGCTTCAAGGGCAAGACCCTGAAGCCCAGCCAAAAGACCTATCTGAATGAAGACCTCGCAGCATTGTCACCTGGTGCGGTTGACTGGGACACCAACCCCGAACGGAACCCTCTGGACTTGCAGGCGCTGTTTGGCGGCCGGGACGTCTGGCTTGAAGTCGGGTTTGGCGGCGGTGAACACCTGGTTCATCAGGCCCAAAACAACCCCGGTGTCGGCATCATCGGGGCCGAGCCCTACATTAACGGCGTTGCCATGCTGCTGGGGAAAATTCGCCGGGCCGAGGTTGAGAATCTCGCCATCCATCCCGGCGATGCGCGTGATTTGTTCGACGTGCTGCCCGAGGCAAGCATCTCGCGCGCCTTTCTGCTTTACCCGGACCCGTGGCCGAAAACCCGGCACCACCGCCGCCGCTTCGTCACGCCTGAACATCTGGAACCCTTGGCGCGCACCCTCAAGCCGGGGTCGATTTTTCGCGTGGCGACCGACATTCCGGACTTTGTGCGGCAGACACTCGAGGAAGTTCCGCGCGCCGGTTTCGAATGGTTGGCGGAACGCCCGCAGGACTGGCGTACGCCATGGGACGACTGGATTTCCACCCGGTATGAACAAAAAGCCCTGCGGGAGGGGCGTACACCGCATTACCTGACGTTCCGCAAGACCTGAGCGCTAAGGCGCGGGGTCCCGCAGGTTGGGAAAGGCCCTGCCTTTGGCAAACCACGCCAGCCCGAACGCCCAAAGCGCGATGGTTTCCACAAAGAAGGTCAGATTGTGGGACTTCCACCCTCTCTGGGCGCCTTCGCCGGAAAACGCGACAATTCCCAGCACCAGAACACACAGCAGGATCGTGATGCCGCACAACGTATACAACGTGTTGCGCCGTCTTTTTGTCTCGATCAATTGACCGTTTTTGATGTGACGCTCGGGAACCACGCGGCGCAGAACAAACAGACAATAAAGGCCCAGATAGATAAACAAGATACCGGCAGACCAGGCATGCAAATGCGGGGCACCGGAAAACAGCGTGAAAAATGCTTCGGGATCGGGGTCAGACAAGACCGGTGGCGGTGTTTGGTTCACATCGGCAAAAATACGCGACTGGAAGCTGACCGGTTCTTCGCAGCCAGACCCGCTTGTCGGGAATACCGCAACAAAGCAGGCACCTAATCCGGCAATAAAGGACCCAAGATCCTCAAGCCAGTGGTCACCGGTATAAGCGATCAGAAAACCACCGATGAATATCAGTAATCCGACAAAAATCGCCCCCAGAAACTGGGCGTAATAAAAGTGGCTGATGCTGTCACGAAAACAGCTGCCGCCAAATATTGCGCCACTGGCAAGAATTATTGGCAGGCCGAAGGCGACCAACCCGACCAGAAAGGCCAGGCGCATCTGCAGAACACTGTCAGTCTTCAAGGGGTCTTCGGGCTGAAAGTAGGTTTCGGTTCCCTTGGAAAGCATGGATCGAAGCTGTGACATGATTAGACCTCGGAGTGATTTGTGTGAATCAAAACGAATGCGTCCTAAATGTCGCCACAATAGCCTGAAACTTGCTGATGCCCCAAATTCTGTTCAATCTTTCGGTCGCATTGCCGCTGGACCAACCGGCCCCAATTCGCTAATCGGCTTGAGCACTGATAGCGCAAAAGGAGCCCCCATGTCCGGACACGGAACGCCCATCCCGATGACGTCGCATCCCTGCGGCCCGCTGACCGGCACGGCAGAGGTGCCCGGCGACAAGTCGATCTCGCATCGGTCGCTGATTCTGGGCGCGATGGCGGTTGGCGAAACAAGAATTTCGGGTTTGCTGGAGGGCGAGGATGTTCTGGACACCGCCAAGGCCATGCGGGCCTTTGGGGCCGAAGTCACGGATCACGGCGGCGGCGAATGGACCGTGCATGGCGTCGGGGTTGGCGGCTTTGCCGAGCCCGATCAGGTTATCGACTGCGGCAACTCGGGCACCGGAGTGCGCCTGATCATGGGGGCGATGGCGACGTCGCCTATCACCGCGACCTTTACCGGCGACGCCAGCCTGAACAAGCGTCCCATGGCGCGGGTCACCGATCCGCTGGCGCTGTTTGGCACGCAATCTGTCGGTCGTTCCGGCGGGCGTCTGCCGATGACAATCGTGGGCGCGGCCGAGCCAGTGCCGGTTCGCTACGAAGTTCCCGTCCCCTCGGCTCAGGTCAAGTCGGCCGTCCTGCTGGCCGGTCTGAACGCACCGGGCAAGACCGTGGTGATCGAAAAAGAAGCCACCCGCGACCATTCCGAACGGATGCTGGCCGGTTTCGGAGCGGAGATTACGGTTGAGGACACGGACGAGGGTCGCGTGATCACGCTGACCGGTCGCCCCGAGTTGAAGCCGCAGGTTATTGCCGTTCCGCGGGATCCGTCCAGCGCGGCCTTCCCGGTTTGCGCGGCGCTGATCACGCCCGGTTCTGACGTACTGGTTCCGGGTATCGGTCTGAACCCGACCCGTGCGGGGCTGTTCACGACTTTGCGCGAGATGGGCGCAGACCTGACATATGAGAATGAGCGCGAAGAGGGCGGCGAACCAGTCGCTGATCTGCGCACCAAATATTCACCCAACATGAAGGGCATCAACGTGCCACCGGAACGCGCGGCCTCGATGATCGACGAATACCCGGTGCTGTCTGTGGTAGCGGCCAATGCCACCGGCACCATGATGATGGGCGGCGTCAAGGAACTGCGCGTCAAGGAAAGCGATCGCATCGACGCCATGGCGCGCGGGCTGCGCGCTAATGGCGTGACAGTGGACGAGGGCGACGACTGGTGGTCGGTCGAGGGCCTCGGCATCGGTAACGTCCCAGGCGGCGGCACATGTGAGAGCTTTCTCGACCACCGCATTGCCATGTCCTTTATGGTCATGGGCATGGGTGCGAAATCACCGGTATCTGTCGATGACGGCGGCCCGATTGCAACTTCGTTCCCGATTTTCGAACCACTGATGGCGGCCTTGGGGGCCAGGGTCGAGCGTACATGAGCTTTACGGTCGCCATAGACGGTCCTGCGGCGGCGGGTAAGGGCACGATTTCCAAGGGTGTCGCTGAACATTTCGGCTTTGCGCATCTGGACACGGGGCTGCTGTATCGTGCCGTCGGCAGGCACACACTGGTTGGTGTGGACCCGGTTGCGGCGGCGCTTGCGTTGACCGCTGAAGAACTGGCTCAGGGTGATCTGCGAACGGCCGAGATTGCACAGGCGGCCTCGAAAGTTGCGGTGATCCCCGAAGTGCGCGCCGCGTTGGTGGATTTCCAGCGCACCTTTGCCCGCCGGGCGGGGGGGGCCGTGCTGGACGGTCGCGATATCGGAACCGTGATATGTCCGGCGGCGGAAGTGAAACTGTTCGTCACCGCCAGTGCCGAGGTGCGCGCAGAGCGTCGCTATCTTGAACTCAGCGCGAAAGGGGCTGATGTCACACGCGATCAGGTCCTGACGGATGTACGGGAGCGTGACGCGCGGGATGCGGAACGCAGCGCGGCGCCGATGAGGCCCGCAGATGACGCGGTTCTGCTCGATACCTCTGATCTGAGTATCGAAGCTGCATTGGAACAGGCCATAGAGGTCATCAAACAAAGGCGACCCGCGACACCGTAGTGCCGCGGGCTGCCTGATTACAGTTCGCCGACGGCGATGCTTTTGATGCTTGCCCACTGGTTGTCAGCTGTTTTTGCCGTGGCGGTGACGTCCTTCAGGAACGCTGAGCGGGTGTCGGCGTTCAGGAACAGGTACAGTTTTCCATCAGCCACCAGATACTGATCCGGGTCGCCGTCGAACTTCTTGCCCACGGACACGCCATACGAGCAGAATCCGCCATGCTGCGGAAGATAGGCGGCCGGGTTGGCCTCGAACGCTTCGCGGTTCGCGGCGCTGGTGAAGTAGTACGACGCTCCGTCGTAGGTGGCGGAATGGGTTGCAAAACCCTCTACCGGGTTGCCGTCATTGACCAGCGCGACCAGATCGACGCCATGGGCCGCCAAAGGTGCGCCCGCTGCCGAGATGCCGTTCGAAACGTTGATTTCATCGGCGGCAAAGGCCGGGGCAGCGATCAGCGGCAGGGTTGCGATCAGGGTGGTCAGGACCAGATTTTTCATTGCATTTCCTTTCGTGTTCAGGTCCGGGCTGGCTGGTGCGCCAACCGCTGAAACAAAGATAGGCGGCTGTTCTTGTACGAACTATCGCAGGAAGGCCGTCAGATTTTGCAGATCGTTCAAAGATAGGGCTTGCCGGGAATACTCTTCACCAAGCTTTGTTTGGCCAGTGAAAAGGTGGCTTTCTATTGTGAAGGAATAGCCTGCAGGAGAAGTGCCATGATCCGACTAGCCGTATTGCTGATTTTTCTGGCCGGAGGACTGGCGGCTCAGGACAGGCAGGCACCCGAGCCGGCAATGGATTACGAGCGTCTGGGCAAGATCATCTTTGCGATTGACCCAGAAGCGCAACCGCAGGGCCCCGGATTTCAGATGACGGTTGCGGATTATCCGATGTTGGTGGTGACAGACATTCATGCCGATCGGATGCGCGCCATGGTCCCGATCCGCAGTGCCGAGGGGCTGTCGGATGATGATCTGCGGCGCATGATGCAGGCCAATTTCGACAGTACGCTGGATGCGCGTTACGCGATCGCCAATGGCACTTTGTGGGCTGCGTTCATCCACCCGTTGTCTTCACTGAGAAAAGACCAGTTGATCTCGGGGCTGGCCCAGACTGTGAACATCGCCGCGACCTACGGCACCCTTTATACCGGTGGTGCGGCAGAGTTCGGAGGCGGCGACAGTACCGACCTGCAGCGCGCCCTGATCGAAGAGCTTTTGAAGAAGGGCGAGGAAATCTGATCCGCGCCCGAAATGGGGTTTTTCCTGATACTGCCCTGTTTCGCAGGGACCCACGTTCTGAAGACGATGTACAGCACCGTGGCGACTGGCGCGCCATGGTTTCATGTGGTGCCGGGAGCAAAACGATGAGTGTTTTCCGTTGCGATTTCGGACGCATGGACGGGTCTGAATGCCATATTTTCATAGGCTCTAGCTGAAAGCAGGAAAACTGCTATAGTTTCCCGCAGCGAAAAGGGAAGGCTGCCACACAAGCCCAAAAACAAAAAAGGGCAGGCAGCCAAAAAATCCCCCAAGCCAACAGGGACAGAAATACATGAATAATCGTTTAAGTAAAATCACCATCGTAGGTGGTGGTACGGCTGGTTGGATGACCGCCTTGATCCTGGAAATGGTGCTTTCACGCACGTCAGCACCCAAGGATCGCCCGCGTATCTGCCTGATCGAAAGCCCGAATATCGCCACCGTTGGTGTTGGCGAAGCCACGGTTCCGCGCATGCCCGTCACGCTCCGCCAGGCGGGCATTTCAGAGCGGGATTTTTTCAGCGAGACCAACGCATCGTTCAAGCTGGGTGTGAAATTCTGCAACTGGAACAAGGACACCAAGGGCAATCGCATCGACTACGTGAACCCTTTTGCCCATGGTCAGATGCTGGAGGGGTTGGAGGCCGCCGAATATTTCCTGCGCTTTGGCAATGGGGATCGGGACTTTACGCAATCAATCTCGCCACACGATGATCTGGCCCGATTGTGTAAAGGCGCACGGCAACTGGGTCAGCCCGAATTTGAACAGCGCTTTGGCTATGCGTATCATCTGGATGCCGTAAAGTTCGCAGGCATGCTGACCAAGGTCTGCACCAAGCGTGGTGTGGAACATATACAGGATGAAGTGCAGTCAGTAGAGCTGGATGAAAAGGGCAATGTCAGCCACCTGATGTTGGACCGCAAAGGCCGCCATGACGTCGAGATGGTCGTCGATTGTACCGGTTTTCGCGGGTTGATCATCAACAAGGCACTTGGCGAGCCGTTTATGGATTATTCGGATTATCTGCCAAACGACCGTGCCATGGCGTTGCAGATCGAGCATCCCAACCCGGAAAAGATCGAAAGCGTTACGCGGTCTACCGCACTGGGCGCAGGGTGGACATGGCGGGTGCCGCTTTATAACCGTGTGGGCACCGGTTATGTGTTCTCGTCGGCACACCGCACGGATGATCAGGCGGCGGATGAATACCTCGAATGGCTGGGGGACAGCGGCAAGGGGGCGACTCCTCGGGTGATCCCGATGCGTATCGGTCGCGTCCGCAACGCCTGGGTCAAAAACTGTGTGGCGATCGGTCTTTCCGGTGGTTTTATTGAGCCATTGGAAAGTACCGCGATCCATATGATTGATCATGCAGTACGCTGGTTCGCCGAACACCTGCCCACACGCGACATGGAGCCGTCCTTGCGCGCCAGATATAATCGGCAGATGGACAAGCTTTATGGCGAAGTTCTGGAATTCATCTGTCTGCATTACCAACTGGGCAACCGCACGGACGACCAATACTGGATCGATGCACGCACCGAGATGAAAGTACCGGATCGGTTGGCCGAGAACCTGGAGTTGTGGCAGCACCGGCTTCCGATGCAGCACGATGTCGAGTTTGCAACGCTGTTTGACCACCGGGTCTATCAGACGGTTCTTTTGGGCAAGCAGGTCTATGATACGGGCTATGGTGAAGGCATCCGTGATCGGCTGCGACCGTTGAACCGACCGATTTGGTTCCAGTGGTGGAAGGGCGCGAAGGGGCACCTTGCACAGATCCTCAAAACGATGCCGGATCACAAAACGCTGCTGCGCGATATCCGGGGAGAACTGGAGAGACCAGCCTTTGGAAAGGCAGCTGCAGTGAAACCTACAGTGGCCATGCCGGGTGCGGTCCCGGCTCCGGCGGTTATCCACAACATGCCCAATTTTGCCGAAATCCAAAGCGGCGCGAAGGATTTGCAGCTGTTCTAAAATTCCCCGCCTCTCAGAAAGAGGGGTTGGAAGGACTTATGAGGGGCAGAGCTTCGAAACTCTGCCCCTGTTGCGTTCACTCGGGTGTTATGAGGACCGCCATTATCGGAGCCGCCGAGCGAAGTGATCTGACGCTATAGCGCGGATCCCTCGCGCATCTCGTCCTGTTCGGTCGGCGTCGGCGTATGGTTGAACACGAAGGCCGTGCGGCAAGCGTCTTCCCCTCCCAGCGCTTCGATCTTGCGGCGCTGGTCGGCAAAAGCGCGGGCGTTGATCTCCTCCGGATCGCAGATTTCGTGCAAGCGGCGCGCACCCTCAGCCAGCGCGGCGGCAACGTCGGGGTCGTTTACCCGATCCACCGCGCGGTTCACCAGTTCGTGCGGGTCGGTTTCCAGATCGAATAACTGCGGTGGTTGACCAACGTAGTGGACATATTTCCAGCGGCCCCAGCGCACCATGAAACTGCCGGTTTTTGAACCGCCATCATGGTACTCACTGAAACCGGTACGGTTCGGGTCGTCAGGCGCATTGGCGATGGTACGCAGCGACAGGCCGGGCTGGCCGGCGTTCCCTTCGTCATCGGCAACACCACAGACCTCGCGGGCGGTGGCGGCTATATCGGTCAGGTTTGTGCAGGTCGAAGCGGTGCGGCCTGCGGGAATACCGGGACCGGCAGCGATCATAGGCACACCGGCGCTGGCTTCGTACATGACCATCTTGGTCCAGAAACCCTGATCCCCCATCATGTCGCCATGGTCCGACACATATAGGATAACGGTATTGTCCAATTGTCCGCTGGCATCCAGCGCGGCAACCACGCGGCCGACGCAGTGATCCATGAACGAGGTCAGGCCGTAATAGGCAACCTTTGCTTCGCGCATCTTCTGTTCATCAAAATAGTCCTCGTAGTTGAAGAAGGCGGCGATATTGCGCAGCTCTTCATGGTCAGGCAGGCCTTCGCCGTAACCGACCGGCAGGTCCATGTCGGCGGGGTCGTAAAGGTTGTACCATTCCTCAGGGCAGGTCAGCGGGTAATGCGGGCTGACCAGCGAAACAAAGGCGGCCCAGGGCTGCTCGCGGCGCTTGGGATCCGCCAGCCAAGCCTCGGCGGCGTTTGTGACGCCCCTGTCGTATTCGGTATAGGTGCTGCTGCCGGCACCTACGTCGCCTGCCAGTTCAGCGGCTGAATCGTAAGGCGGTGGGTTTTCCCGTAGCAGACCGACGGGCCATCCGACGCCGCCGACCACGTGCATTGGAATGATTTCTTCCGAAAACCCGTTGTCATCGTCGGCCGACCGAAAATGAAGTTTGCCGATGGAAACCACTTCGCGCCCGGCGTCGCGCAGCTGCCGCATCCAGCTGCGGGGGTCTCCGGCGTAGGGCGAGGCGCTGTCCCAATTGCCGGTGCGGTGCACCCATTCACCTGTGGCCAGCGCTGCGCGGGTCGGGACACACATTGGCGACGGCGTGTAGGCGGCCCGGAACATCGTGCCCCGTGCGGCCAGCGCATCCAGATGCGGAGTTTTTACGATCGGGTGCCCTGCGCAACCCATGGCATCCTTGCGATGTTCGTCCGAAATGATGACAAGAAAATTCGTATTTTGCTGAGTCATGGGGTCCTCCGCCTCACTTCATACCGTCGGGTCGGGCCTGGTCGCAGGTTTGATTGCGACATTCCGGGAAAGTGATTTGGGGCCATTTGCGCAGTTGCGTCCTTCTGCACGAAATGTAATGTCATAACATATTGATTTGTTTTTAAGCAAAGGCGGAAATATGGGCGCGACTTCCTCTGGGGGTGTCAGCCGGGGCAGGCACAGGCGGCGAAATCAAAACACCAGTCTCCATCGCAGGATAAGAGGCGGTTCACCAATGCGGGCTTATGACGCGCTGCCGCCTGAATTGCGTCAGTGGCTTGCAGCCGCCTGCCTTCCGTGGAGCCCGGCTTCCGCAAAGCGGATCTGGATTCGTGCAGGCGGAACCCATAATCCGGAAGCGGCGAAAACCCGGCTGGATGCAATTGAAAGGGCAATGCTGAAGCGGGACGCCCGGATCTGGAAGCCAAAATTCGATCAGCCGGAGCGGCAGGATCGCGCCCAATAGGCCATTTACCTTGGAAATATGGGCTTTCCACTTGCGCCGGTCAGCAAATCCGCCTATACGCGCGCTGTCTGAACAAGGGCGGTCAACGTCCGGATGACGTATCTGAGCAGGGCCGGGTCACCTCGGCCCTTTGTGTTTGTGTAATCGGATGCGCCCCGGATCACGTCCGAAGACGTCATGAAACAAGACCGGCGGAGACAACCGCTCGGCCAGTAAAAACGTATGTAAAGGAAAACAACGCCACATGGCTAACGCATCCATGGAGGAATTCGAAGCCCTCCTTAATGAAAGCTTCGAAATGGACACACCCGAAGAGGGTTCTGTTGTCAAAGGCAAGATTCTGGCGATTGAAGCCGGTCAGGCCATCATCGACGTCGGCTACAAAATGGAAGGCCGCGTTGATCTGAAAGAATTCGCAAATCCCGGCGAAGCTCCTGAAATCGCTGTTGGTGACGAGGTCGAAGTATACCTGCGTGCCGCAGAAAACGCCCGTGGCGAAGCCGTCATCTCGCGCGAGATGGCCCGCCGTGAAGAGGCATGGGACCGTCTGGAAAAAGCATATGCAGACGACCAGCGCGTCGAAGGTGCAATCTTCGGTCGCGTCAAAGGTGGCTTCACCGTCGATCTGGGTGGCGCAGTTGCGTTCCTGCCCGGCTCGCAGGTTGACGTCCGCCCCGTGCGCGACGCTGGCCCGCTGATGGGTCTGAAGCAGCCGTTCCAGATTCTGAAAATGGACCGCCGCCGTGGCAACATCGTTGTTTCGCGCCGCGCTATCCTGGAAGAATCGCGTGCCGAACAGCGCGCCGAGGTTATCGGCAACCTGTCCGAAGGTCAGACCGTCGAGGGTGTCGTCAAGAACATCACCGAATACGGTGCATTTGTTGACCTGGGCGGCGTTGACGGTCTGCTGCACGTCACCGACATGGCATGGCGCCGTGTGAACCACCCGTCCGAGATCCTGACGATCGGCGAAACCATCAAGGTTCAGGTTATCAAGATCAACAAAGAGACCCACCGCATCAGCCTGGGCATGAAGCAGCTGCAGGAAGATCCGTGGGATCTGGTTGCTGCCAAGTACCCGCTGGGCTCGGTCCATCAGGGTCGCGTCACCAACATCACCGACTACGGCGCGTTCGTCGAGCTGGAAGCTGGTGTCGAAGGTCTGGTGCACGTGTCCGAGATGTCCTGGACCAAGAAAAACGTCCACCCCGGCAAGATCGTTTCGACCAGCCAGGAAGTCGACGTCATGGTTCTGGAAATCGACGGCGCCAAGCGTCGCGTGTCTCTGGGCCTGAAGCAGACTCAGCGCAACCCATGGGAAGTGTTTGCAGAAACACACCCCGAGGGCACCGAGGTCGAAGGCGAAGTCAAGAACATCACCGAATTCGGTCTGTTCATTGGCCTCGAAGGCGACATCGACGGCATGGTTCACCTCAGCGACCTGTCCTGGGACGAGCGTGGCGAGGATGCGATCCAGAACTACCGCAAAGGCGACATGGTTTCGGCCGTCGTTTCGGAAGTTGACGTGGAAAAAGAGCGTATCTCGCTGTCGATCAAAGCCCTGGGCGGTGACAAGTTCGCCGAAGCCGTGGGCGGCGTGAAGCGTGGCTCGGTCATCACCGTTGAAGTCACCGCGATCGAAGATGGCGGCATCGAGGTCGAATATGAAGGCATGAAGTCGTTCATCCGTCGTTCGGACCTGTCGCGTGACCGTGCCGAGCAGCGCCCCGAGCGTTTCTCGACCGGTGACAAGGTCGACGTCCGCGTCACCAACGTCGACAGCAAGACTCGCCGTCTGGGCCTGTCGATCAAAGCACGCGAGATCGCCGAAGAGAAAGAGGCCGTGGAACAGTACGGTTCTTCCGACTCGGGCGCATCGCTGGGCGATATCCTGGGTGCAGCGCTGAAATCCGGCGACTAAACCTCAGGCTGTTCGAAGCAGTCGAATTTCGGCCCCGCACGTCAGTGCGGGGCCGTTTTTGTTGCGAATCAATATGTTCTGATTTCCAGGCCCAACTTGGGCAACAGGCGTTCTTTCGAGCCCGGAATCAGGCCCGCAGGCAAAAAATTGCGTGAGAATATGGCAAAATGATGCCTCGGCACGCGGAGTTTGCGTTCCCCCGTTCCGCGTTTTTTCTTATACTGTCCAAAACAATAGACATGGTAATCCGGTCGCCTGGGAGGGTAATGCCTATGATCCGTTCAGAATTGATTCAGAAAATCGCCGACGAGAACCCGCATCTTTATCAGCGTGACGTTGAACGGATCGTGAATACCGTTTTCGAGGAAGTGACCGATGCTATGGCCCGTGGCGACCGGGTCGAACTGCGCGGATTTGGCGCTTTTTCTGTCAAACAGCGGGACGCGCGGGTCGGACGCAATCCCAGAACCGGTGAGACCGTGCAGGTCGAGGAAAAATGTGTACCGTTTTTCAAGACAGGCAAGTTGCTAAGGGATCGTTTGAACGGTAAAGCCTGACCTTATGATGCGCTACATTCGATATGCTTTTCTTGCGGTCCTCGGGATCACCCTGATCTCGATTTCGCTAGCCAATCGCGAAATGGTTGAACTCAAGCTTATGCCGGATGCCTTGTCCGAGCTGGTTGGCTTCAACCTCAGCACCTCGTTGCCGCTGTTCCTAGTTGTTCTTGGGGGCGTGGTTGCCGGGCTGGTCATAGGCTTTCTTTGGGAGTGGCTGCGCGAACACAAGCACCGCCGCGACGCGACGGCCAGCAAAGGCGAAGTGCGCAAACTTGAGCGTGAGGTCAAGAAGCTCAAGAAAAAGCAGAATCAAGGTCAGGATGAGGTTCTGGCTCTGCTGGACGAGGCCAGCTAAGCGGCATGTCTACTGAAATTAGTGTGAAAATCTGCGGCCTGACCGCCCCGGCTCAGGTGCGCGCGGCCGTAGATGCTGGTGCACGATACCTGGGATTCAACTTCTTTCCCAAGTCGCCCCGGTATGTCACGCCCGAACAGGCGGCTGCGTTGATGGCTGACGTGCCGGTTGGCGTGGCCAAGGTGGCCCTGGTCGTGAACCCCTCGGACGATCTGCTGGACAGTATCACTCAGGCGGCGCCCTTCGATATGTTGCAATTGCACGGCAGCGAAAGTGCTGAGCGTGTGCGCGAGGTCAAGGAACGTTACGGCTTGCCGGTGATGAAGGTCATCGGTGTGGCAGATGCCGAAGATCTGGCCGCAATCGATATCTACAGCGACGTCGCGGACCAGCTTCTGATTGATGCCAAAGCCCCCAAGAACGCGGTCTTGCCGGGCGGTAACGGGCTGGCGTTTGACTGGCGGTTGCTGGCTGGGCGCAAATACTGGCGTAAGCCATGGATGCTGGCCGGCGGTTTGAACCCGGAAAACGTGGCCGAGGCCATTCGGATGACGGGAGCACGGCAGGTAGATGTCGCCTCAGGTGTTGAAAGTGCTCCGGGGATCAAGGATTCGGGCCTGATCAACGCCTTTATCGAAGCCACCCGGTGATCTGATCGGGCCGCCATCGCGTATCTCCTTTCAAGGAGTATGAATGGATGCTGGCCGCAATCGGTGGAGTTGCCCTGAAAAACTGGTATCACGCGCCCGAGTTCTTCTGGCGCGCGCGCCAGGCTTATTTGCAGGCCCGTGACGATCCGCTGTGCCTGCGGGTGGAACTGTTCCCACATCAGGGCCTGTATTTTTCGCTGAGCGTCTGGCACGACGCCGAGGCCATGCTGACATTCGCCCAGTCCGGCCCGCATCGGCGCGTTGTGCAGGCGGCCTCCCGGTTGGCGGAGGTGCATGAGTTCCATCATTTCAACTGTATTGCCGTGCCAAGCAGAGACCAGGCGCTGCGGGTTTGGTCTCAGCATGTTCATGCGGCTGAATGATACGTTTTGCCATGGCAAATCCCGCCGCCACCTCCTATGAACAACGGGTACGACGAGGGAGACACCCATGGCCAACGATCTTTTCAATTCCTTCATGTCCGGGCCCGACGAACAGGGCCGTTTCGGCATCTTCGGCGGACGGTTCGTCAGCGAAACGCTGATGCCCCTGATCCTGTCGCTGGAAGAGGAATATGAGAAGGCCAAGGACGATGCGACCTTCTGGGCCGAGATGGACGATCTGTGGGCCAACTATGTTGGCCGCCCGTCGCCGCTGTACTTCGCGGAACGCCTGACCGAACATCTGGGTGGTGCAAAGATTTACCTGAAGCGTGACGAGCTGAACCACACCGGCGCGCATAAGATCAACAACGTGCTGGGCCAGATCATTCTGGCGCGGCGCATGGGCAAGACCCGGATCATCGCTGAAACCGGGGCAGGGCAGCACGGCGTAGCCACCGCCACCGTCTGCGCCAAGTTCGGATTGAAGTGCGTGGTCTACATGGGGGCCCATGACGTGCAGCGTCAGGCTCCGAACGTGTTCCGCATGCGCCTGCTGGGGGCCGAGGTGATCCCTGTGACTTCCGGTCGCGGGACACTGAAAGATGCAATGAACGACGCGCTGCGCGACTGGGTGACCAACGTGCGCGATACGTTCTACTGCATTGGAACGGTTGCTGGTCCGCACCCGTATCCGGCGATGGTGCGCGATTTTCAGTCGATCATCGGCAAGGAAGCCAAGGAACAGATGATGAAGGCCGAAGGCCGTCTGCCCGATACGATCATCGCCGCCATCGGTGGTGGGTCGAACGCGATGGGCCTGTTCTACCCATTTCTCGACGACAAGTCCGTGAATATCATCGGCGTCGAGGCGGGCGGTAAAGGCGTGAACGAAAAGATGGAGCATTGCGCTTCTCTGACCGGTGGTCGTCCGGGCGTTTTGCATGGCAACCGAACCTATCTGCTGCAGGATGACGACGGCCAGATTCTTGAAGGCTATTCCATTTCCGCTGGTCTGGACTACCCAGGCATCGGGCCAGAACATTCATGGCTGCACGAGGTAGGGCGTGCGCAATATGTCTCGATCACGGACAAAGAGGCGCTGGAAGCGTTCCAGCTGTGCTGCGCAACCGAAGGCATCATCCCGGCACTCGAACCCAGCCACGCACTGGCCCATGTGATGAAGATTGCCCCGGAACTGCCTAACGATCACCTGATCTGCATGAACATGTGCGGACGCGGCGACAAGGATGTTCAGACGGTTGCGAAATACCTGAACTTTGACATGTCCGACACCGAAGGCCGCGAGGCAATCTAAGCCTCTGATTTCGTCAGCGTAAGCCAGACAGATGTTGCACGGCGGTGGGTCCGAGAATCATTGGACCTGCCCCGGTCGCCATACTGCTTTCACTGTCTCGCAATTGCGGAAAATGAAGCGCTTTGGCGCGGATTGTCTGGCTTTTGCCGGGTTAGCTTGCAGTGCCGAAACAGCCCTCCTGTAAGGTCTGGTTAGAAAGCTGCTGAGTTTTACCAGGATTTTTCCGCCAACCCTCAGCATTATTTGCCAAATAGGCGCCGGGATAATCCCTGCCGCAAGCGCCAGATTCGGCGCATCTGGCAAATTCGATACACGCGAAATAATTGAGATGTGGTGAATCTGTACAGCGTTTTGAATTTGAATAAACTCACTGGCACTTCGCAACTTCTGGTTGCTAATCATAATGTGCCCCGGACGGTGTCAGAACTCAGTTGCGCGTTCGGAATGGCATGTCATAAGGCGCATATCCTTGTGTTATGCCCCTATCGGGTTTGTTGGAGGTTGGTATGGTTAACTCCTTTTTTAGTAGGCTGCTTGGCCTCGTCTGTTTGGTTTCAGTCGTTCTGTTCGGCAGCAGCAAGGAAGGCGCGGCCTTTGGTGGGGCTACCTTCTTCAATACACCCATTGCGTCACCCAATGGCGGTTCCGTCCAATTTACCAACATCCCCGGCGCAACGACTGCATTTGTCGCCCTCAGCGGCAGCGGCCAGGCACCGGGCGGTGCGATTTACTTTGGTGGCGGGATCACGCCGTCTCCGATCATCACTCCGGCCGGATTGACCAACCTCGGTTGGCTGAACCCAACCATTCTCAGCCAGGACGGCGCAGACAGCACATATGCCGCCGACGGTTACATGGGGATCATTTTCACGGCTCAGGAAACCCCGGGTGGGCCGCTTTACAGATACGAACTGGCCCTGTCGGGTGTGACGAACACGCAGATCATCAGCACCCGGACGCTGGTGGATACGACCCAGCCCACGGCTTCGGTCGGGGCGCTGACTGCGACAGGAAACGGCACCTTTACCGCGACAATCACCCTCAGCGAACCCAGCACCGACTTTGTTGCCAGTGATCTTTTGGTGGTGAACGCAACCGCGACCATGACCGGTTCGGGTGTCGATTACGTTGCCACACTGACACCGCAGAACAATGGTACGATCGAGCTTTCGGTTCCGGCCGGAGTTTTCACCGACGCCGCAGGCAATCTTAATCTGGCGTCGAACACTGTTACAACCGTGCAGGCCGCAACAAACACGCAGCGTTTGATTCAGGCCTTTCAGAATGCCCGCGCGAACAGCCTGGTTTCCAACCAGCCCAACCTGACGCGGTTTCTGCAACAGTCCGGCGCGGGAGCGTTCGATGCGTCCGTATCTCAGGGCGCCGGGTTTCTGAACTTTGCCAGCGATCCGACCTTGCCCATCTGGCTGAATGTCACAGGCAACTGGAGTTCGCAGGACGACTTTGACAGCAGCTATGCTTTGGCGGTTCTCGGGGCGCACCATAAGGTTAATCAGAACCTGTTGGTCGGTGCGATGCTGCAGTTGGACTATGCCGAAACCGAAAACGGCGCGTCCGAGATTGACGGCACCGGGTGGTTTGTTGGTCCGTATGTCGTGGCGAAACTGCCCGAGCATCCGATCTATTTCGAAGGACGTGCGCTTTACGGGAAAGCTGACAATGAGGTATCGCCTCTGGGCACATACTCGGACAAATTCGACAGTGACCGCTGGCTGGTGCAGTCGCGGGTCACAGGCGAAATCCAGCGCGGGGCGCTGACCCTGATGCCGCTTCTGGATCTGAGCTATGTCAGCGATGATGCCGAGGCCTATACGGACAGTCTGGGCAATCCGATTTCGGCCCAGGATTTCAGCCTGACGACCGTTCAGTTGGGAATGGATTTCAGCCACCCGATCTCCGTCGCACGTGGCAGCATGATTCTGACGGGCGGTCTGTCCGGCGTCTGGAGCAGCACATCAGGCACCGGCACCGTGCCGGGCGTCGCCCCGATCGGGGACACCACACGCGGCAGGGTCGATCTGGGTCTTGATTACAGGTTGCAGAACAACAGCCTGCTTGCGGCAGGTGTGTTTTACGACGGCATCGGCGAAAGCGGATTTGAAAGCTACAGCGTCGATCTGACGTGGCAGATCAACTTCTGACCGATTGAATCCTTGAAGTCCCGGATCCGTCCGGGACTTCTTTTTCTAAAAAATAAGCCGAAACGGGTTCTAAAGACCGACGAAGGGTCAGGACCCGGCTTTGTGCTGTTGAAGGATGTCCAGCGGCACAATGTCCAATGCGCGCTGATGCGTGGCCTCAAGATGAACCCTCGGGGCGCAGCCCTCGTCATGGGCCTGCAGGAACCGACCCGCACACAGACACCAGCTATCGCCGGGCTTGAGGCCCGCGAAATCGAATTCGGGGCGTGGGGTGCTCAGGTCATTTCCGACATATTTGGAATAGGCGAGGAATTCGGCTGTCATAACAGCACAAACCGTATGGCTGCCCTGGTCTTCGGGGCAGGTATTGCAGGCCCCGTCCCGGAAGAATCCGGTCAGCGGATCACGCGAACAAGGGACAAGGACACCCCCCAGCACATTGATGCTGTCCTGTTTTTGCATAGAGGCATCCTACAGGGTTTGGGCGATCTTGCGGAACATTTCTATATTCTGATCGCTGACACCGGGTTCGCGGAATTTGCGATCGGCTCCGGTGGTGACAATCAGGACATCCCGCGGCCGATCGAAATAGATGTATTGCCCATAGACGCCGCGCGCCAGAAATTCGCCCTCATGCGCGTTTTTGGGGATCCACCATTGATATCCATAGCCGATCTTGCCGGTTTCGGTTGGGGCACTTGGCCATGTCGACTCGGTAATCCAGTCGGCGGGAACAATCTGCTCGCCGCTTCGGGAACCGTCTTGCAGTATCATCTGTCCGAACCGGGCAAAGTCGCGTGTTGTAAAGTTCAACCCGCCAAGAACAAACGCGACACCGGCCCCATCCGTGATGTAGTACCCATCGCGTTCCAGCCCCAAAGGCTGAATGATCCTTTCGGTCAACAGCTCGGTAACACTGCGCCCGGTCGCGCCGCGAATGACCATACCGATCACATGCGTGTCGATTGATACATATTGCCAGGTGTCACCCGGCGCGGCAAAGCTGTCCTTCAGGGACGCGGCGAAGTCGTCCAACTCCCCGCCCAGCGCCACGGCACGGCCCATCCGATTGATGTCCGAGTTGTAATCCAGATAGTCCTCGTCAAATGTCACGCCGCTGGCCATGTTCAGGACATTGCGGATCGTGGCGCCGTCATAAGCGCTGCCGGCCAGTTTGGGCGCATATTTCACCACAGGATCGTCCAGCGAGTCGATTGCCCCCTCGGCCAACAGAAGGCCGAACAGGGCGGACAGATAGCTTTTGGCGACGGACCACGATATCCGCCGATCGTCCGGGCCGGTGTCCAGATAGTATTCTTCGAACCGGATCTGGCCTTTCTGCATCACCAGCAGGGATGTCACAGCGCGCTCCCCGATCCATTGATCGGTTCCCTCAGGCAGATCAAAGCCCGGTCCATAAGGCAGTTCCCATGTCGGGCCGCTCCCGCGCGGCAGATCGACCGTCAGAAAGGCGTCGCTCATGTGCGAGAAATTGTGAACGATCCGCTCTTCCGAGAACAGGGAATTGACCGCCAGAAGCCGCTCGATCTCTTCCCGTTTCCACAGGCCAACGACGACGGCCGCCAAAACCAGCGCCAGAACAATGCGCAACAGCCATCTGAATACAGTTCTCATTCGTCCCCTCCACCTGATCAACACAATAGAAAAGAGGTCCGGGACCTTTCGCAATCCGAACGTTGCGGCAGCAGGTGATTTACCGAAACTTGTCCAACAGCTTTTGCATCGGTGACCGGTCATCCGGGGCCGGAATAGGCTCAGGGTCGGTCGCAGCTTTTGGTGTGGGCCTTTCCGGTGTTTTTGACGACCGCGCAGGCACCGTCCGCAAAGCGACGGCATTCATGAATTTCCCGCTTTCCCCTTCGGCAAGATATTGGGCCCCGTCCGAAACGCCCCGCAGGACGTCTTCCAGCCAGTTGGCGTCAGCCTTGGCAAAATCGCTTAGCACATAGGCCGAGACCATTTCCTTGCGCCCCGGATGGCCAATCCCTAGCCGTACCCGGTCATAGGCAGGACTGATGTGTTCGTGGATGGATCGCAGCCCGTTATGCCCCGCGTGACCACCGCCGGCCTTGACCCGCACCTTTCCGGGGGGCAGGTCCAGTTCATCATGAAAGACGGTCACGTCAACCGACTCGAGCTTGTAAAACCGCATCGCTTCACCAACGGACTGGCCGGATCGGTTCATGAAGGTTTGCGGTTTCAGCAGCAGAATTTTGTCCGTGCCGAGACGACCTTCGCAGACCTCGGCCTGAAACTTTGAACGCCAGGGACCAAACCCGTGATCCTCGGCGATGCGGTCCAGTGCCATGAAGCCGATGTTGTGACGGTTTCCAGAGTATTTTGAACCGGGATTCCCCAGGCCGACAAACAGCTTCATCATTTCGTCCTTACATGTCGCGGGCCAATACCTGAATACGTATCAGGTTCATCGCACGGTTCGCCACCGCCTTTCCAGTCCCGCCCGGCCAAAAGAAAAACGGGGCTCTGAAAGAACCCCGTTTCATATCCAGAACCAAAAGGTTCCGAAATTATTCTTCAGCGCCGATTACTTCGACTTCGTCGGCTGCAACTTCGCCCTCTTCGCCGTCTTCATCGTCGCTGGACGTCAGACCGGTCGGAGCCGAAATGTTCGCGATCACGAAGTCACGGTCGATGGTCGGCTTGGTGCCGGCCGGCAGGTCAACCGACGAAATCGTCACAACGTCGTTGATGTTCAGACCGGTCAGATCGACGGTGATCTTTTCAGGAATGTCACCGGCGGTGCACATCAGTTCGACTTCCGGACGAACAACGGTCAGAACGCCGCCCTTCTTGATGCCGGGCGCTTCTTCTTCGTTGATGAACTCAACCGGGATGAACAGCGCGATCTTGGTGGTCCGGCGCAGGCGCATCAGGTCCAGGTGGGTCGGCAGGTCTTTGACGACATCCCGCTGAACGTCGCGGCAGATGACGCGGACGTCTTCGTGGCCTTCAACCTTCAGGTTCCACAGGGTCGACTTGAACCGACCTGCTTTCAGGCGCTTGAACAGAACGTTGAACGGGATCTGGATCGGCAGCGGCTCTTTGTCGCCACCAAAAACAATGCCCGGAACCATGCCGTCGCGGCGTGCCTGACGAGCGGCGCCCTTGCCTGTCCCCGTCCGTTCCAGAGCTACGAGATCAGGAATCTCTCCAGCCATGATAATTCTCCAATGTTAGGGCGGGCATCCTCCAAGGCTGTATGCCCGCGTGAAGCCGCGTCCTTAGCTTGATTCATTGGGTTTGGAAAGGGGTTTTTGACGGGTTGTCATTTTGCGAGGCTCTGCCTCGCGCTCCGGGATATTTGGGGCCAGATGAAAAACGGATCCGGTCTTCATCTGGCTAAAAATATCCCGGGGGAGACGCCCGTAGGGCGGCGGGGGCAGAGCCCCTGACAACAGCGGCCCTCTCAGTTCTGCCAGCGACCACCGAAGTCTTCTGGAACCAGCAGATTGTGGCGCCCCAGATCGCCAACATTGCGTTCGCCGCACAGCGCCATGGTGGTGTCCAGTTCTTTGTGGATGACGTCCAGCGCCGTGGTTACGCCTTTCTGACCCATCGCCCCAAGGCCATAGACAAAGGCGCGGCCGATATATGTACCCTTGGCCCCCAGCGCCAGTGCCTTCAGAACGTCCTGACCCGAACGGATGCCACTGTCCAGATGTACCTCAACGTCTCCGCCAACGGCGTCCATGATCTGCGGCAGCATTCGGATGGAACTGAGCGCACCATCCAGTTGGCGACCGCCGTGGTTCGAGACCACAATGGCATCCGCCCCCAGCTTTGCGGCCATCTTCGCATCTTCGGCATCCAGAATACCTTTCAGGATAACCTTACCGCCCCATTGCTCCATCAGCTTTTCGACCTTGCCCCAATCAAGGCTTGGGTCGAATTGTTCGGCAGTCCAGGCCCCCAGCGAGGATGCGTCAGAAACGCCATGCGCATGTCCGACGATATTGCCGAACTCGCGTCGGCTGGCACCTAGCATCTCGATTCCCCAGGCCCATTTCGTCATCAGGTTGGCGATTGTTTTGGCCGTCAATTTCGGCGGGGCGGACAACCCGTTCTTGAGGTCCTTGTGCCGCTGGCCGAGGATTTGCAGGTCGAGTGTGATCACCAATGCCGAGCATTTGGCGTCCTTGGCCCGCTGGATCAGGCGATTGATGTAGTCCTGATCCTTCATCGTATAAAGCTGGAACCAGAACGGCTTGCCCGTGTTCTCGGCCACATCTTCGATGGAATTGATTGACATTGTCGAAAGGGTGAAGGGTACGCCGAAATCTTCCGCTGCCTTGGCCGCTTTTATCTCGCCATCTGCGTGTTGCATGCCGGTCAGCCCCACTGGCGCCAGCGCGACCGGCATCGTTACGTCCTGCCCGACCATCTGTGACGCGGTCGAACGCCCGGACATGTCTACTGCAACCCGTTGGCGCAGGCGGATGTCCTCGAAATCCGAGGAGTTTTCGCGAAAGGTCTGCTCGGTCCAGCTGCCGCTTTCAGCGTAGTCGTAGAACATCCGTGGCACGCGGCGTTCATAGATGCGCCTGAGGTCTTCAATCGTTGTAATGACTGGCATGATTCCGGGTCTCGGTAGTTTTGGTTAATTTTCTTTACCAATTTCTCCTGCGCTCTGCAACGTATCTCTGGCAACAAAAAAACCGCAGCTCGCAAAGGCGGGCTGCGGTTGACGCATGAGACGAGTTTTGTCGGCAGATCAGGCTGAATGTGCACCGTCCGCCAGTGACCGGACGAAGCTCAGGATCTGGCCGACCGGCTTTCCCTCGGCAATCTGGCTGACAATGGCTGAACCGACCACGGCGCCATCAGCTATGCTTGCGATTGCCTTCGACTTTTCGGGTGTATTTATGCCAAAGCCCACGATAACCGGCAGATCGGTCTCCGACTTGATCCGAGCTACCTCCGGGCCGACATTGGTGGCCTGCGCCTCGGCAGCGCCGGTGATGCCGGTGATCGAGACGTAATACACAAAGCCCGATGTATTCTGAAGGACGCGGGGCAGGCGCTTGTCGTCAGTTGTGGGCGTTGCAAGCCGGATAAAGTTCAGGCCGGCGGCCTGCGCGGGCAGGCACAGTTCGGCATCCTCTTCCGGGGGCAGGTCCACAACGATCAGGCCATCGATCCCGGCGGATTTAGCCTCGGCCAGAAAGTCGTCGACACCTCGGCTGTAGATCGGGTTGTAATATCCCATCAGGACAATCGGGGTCGTATCATCCGTTTCCCGGAAAGCCCGCGCCAGGTCCAGTGTGCGCTGCAGGGTCATTCCCCCGTCCAGCGCGCGCTGGCCTGCAGCCTGAATCGTAGGGCCATCAGCCATCGGGTCCGTGAAGGGCAGGCCCAGTTCGATCACGTCGACACCGGCGCCCGGCAGACCTTTCACGATCTCAAGCGAGGTGTCGAAATCGGGATCCCCGGCCATGACGTAGGAAACAAAGGCCTTCCTGCCTTCGGCCTTGAGGGCGGCGAACTTGGCGTCGATACGGGTCATCTTCTGTCCTTGCATTCAGGTTTGAACCTGATGTGCAGAAACTTTGCCCGGAAATCAATCCCGCCAAGGCTGAATGGTTCAGAACGCGTAATGATATCTGACCAGGGCCGAGTTGACACCCGGGTTGTCGTCATGGGTGCTGGCGTTGGATTTGTGGGCAATCGCGAATGACAGTTTGTTGCCATTGTTCAACGTATATCCAAGGCCAACAAGGCTGCGGATCTGGAACTCTCCGCCCAGATCGTTCAATGAGTCGCCTTCGGAAAAGTACCCTGGCATGACGCTGCCTTCAACGAACCATCGGTCAGCGAAGGTGTAGAACCCGATCAACCCGATCCCGATATGAACATCACCAGCCGTATCCACCGTCAGGGCGCTGCCCCAAGTCGCGGACACGCGGGTGGCTTCGTAAAAGGGGCGGTGCTGGTACTCGAGCGAGAAAGCGGCTTCATCGTCTGCGTCGCTGTCGGAGAAATCCGAATACCCAGCGCCAAAGATGATGGTTTGAGCGTACGCTGCCGGAGCGGCCATTATCAGCACAAGGGCTGCAACAAAACTCTTCATAATTGTTGATCACTATCTGGTTGTTTGCAACGTCTTACATGGTGAGCTTAGAGCGCAGGATTCAATGCGGGCAAGATCACGGATGTCGAACGATTTCGTGATGTTGCATTTTGGACCAGGCCGCCATCTTTCGCTCTGGCTTGCGCATTGACCCGGACCTGCATAGAAGCACCCCTCGAATGGCATCAGGAGACCGTCATGGGCTTTAAAATGGGAATCGTGGGTTTGCCGAATGTGGGTAAGTCGACCCTCTTCAACGCGCTGACCAAAACCGCGGCTGCACAGGCTGCGAATTTCCCGTTCTGCACGATCGAACCCAACGTGGGTGATGTGGCCGTGCCCGATGATCGGCTGGACAAGCTGGCGGCGATTGCAAGCTCGAAACAGATCATTCCCACGCGGATGACGTTCGTTGATATCGCCGGTCTGGTTAAAGGTGCCTCGAAAGGCGAGGGGCTTGGAAACCAGTTTCTGGCCAACATTCGGGAAACCGACGCCATTGCCCATGTGCTGCGCTGTTTCGAAGACGGAGATGTGACCCATGTGGATGGCCGTGTCGATCCGGTAGCTGATGCGGACACGATTGAGACCGAGCTGATGCTGGCCGATCTGGAAAGCATCGAAAAGCGCCGCGCCAATCTGGTGCGCAAGCTGAAAGGCAGTGACAAAGAGGCACAGCAACAGGACCGCTTGCTGGCCCAAGCGCAAGCGATGCTGGAAAGCGGCAAGCCCGCGCGTCTGGTTGAAGTGTCAGACGAAGATGCCAAGGCCTGGAAGATGCTGCAACTGCTGACCACCAAGCCGGTGCTCTATGTTTGCAACGTGTCCGAAGAAGAAGCTGCCGAAGGTAATGAGTACTCGGCGAAGGTGGCCGAAATGGCCGCTGCTCAGGGTAATGCTCACGTTATCATCAGCGCCAAGATCGAAGAAGAGATCAGCCTGCTGGAAGCGGACGAAGCCCAGATGTTCCTTGAGGAAATGGGCCTGGAAGAACCCGGTCTCGATCGTCTGATCCGAGCAGGTTACGACCTGCTGAAACTGGAAACCTATTTCACCGTCGGCCCGAAAGAGGCCCGCGCCTGGACCATCCGCACCGGCACCGCCGCGCCGCAGGCCGCTGGCGTGATCCATGGGGATTTCGAAAAAGGCTTCATCCGTGCCGAGACCATCGCCTATGACGACTACATCGCTGCCAATGGCGAACAGGGTGCGAAAGAAGCAGGCAAGATGCGGGCCGAGGGCAAGGGCTACATCGTCAAGGACGGCGATGTGATGCACTTCTTGTTCAACACGTAAATCAATCAGGCTGCGGCAAGTTTTCAGAGCGCTTCGTTTAAGCTGCACTGGGTGATCAGCCACCTGCCGTCAGCCTGCTTATATAGGATATTCAAAGAGGTACCCTGGCCGGTCGTACCTTCGCTGTAACGAGCGAGGCACCAACCGACATTGTCATTGATATCAGCGTGCACAATTTCGATGACTTTGTCTTCGCCGCCTTCCTCAACCCACTCCGAATGGATATCTTCTATGGCTTGTCGCCCGATCGCTGCAGGGCCATAGGGTGAAAACAACTCTGCGTTTTCTGCAAAGTACGACGCGCATCCGGCGGCATCATTTGATCGATACCTATCGACGTATCCGTCATACAATTCTTGAAAAACGTCCTTTGCCGTCATTATGCGCTCCGTGCGTTCGTACGCTCGTTTCATTAGAGTTAGTTGACCAAGCGAGGCAAGAACTCTGTATTGCCGGGTCGCAGGCAGAGACGGCGCTTTTCCTTTGGAAAAATGCGGTTAGAGTGTCATTTTGCCCGACGTTGGAATGCTAAAACATGATCGAAATCCGCGACCTTCAACTCCTCAGCGCCTTGGCGCGGCAACGCCATTTCGCCAAGGCGGCCGAGGAATGTGGGATTTCTCAACCCGCGTTTTCCATGCGCATCCGCAATCTCGAAGATCGGCTGGGCGTTTCAATTGTCCGCCGGGCCAACCGATTTCAGGGCCTGACCGAAGAGGGCGAGATGATCGTCCGCCGCGCGCGGCGTATCCTCGATGACGCAAAGGCGCTGGAACAGCAGGTGCTGGCCGCGCGGGGTGAGATTACGGGGACGTTGATTCTGGGCGTGATCCCCACCGCGATTGCCTTTACCGGACGCCTCATCAAACGCCTCCAGCAAGCTCATCCACGCATTTTGTCGCGGATCGAAACCATGTCGGCCTCGGCCATTCAGCACCGGCTGGACGAAGGCAGTCTGGATGCGGGCATCACCTATGGCGACAGTATCGGCACTGACTTGCGGCAGGTTCAGCCGCTGTATGAAGAAACCTATGTGCTGCTGGTCCCGTCCCACATGACCGAGGAAACCGGCCCTATTCCGTGGGCTCGGGTGGCTGAATTTCCGATCAGCCTTCTGGAGCCGCAGATGCAGAACCGACGTATTCTAGACCGGATTTTCGCCGAACAGGGCCTGCATCCCCACGTCGTCGCCGAAACCAGTGGCTTTACCGCATCGATGGTGATAGCGCGCGAGGGGCTGGCAGCTACGGTTGTTCCTCGCGTTCTGGTCCGGGCGTTGGGTGATCTGAAGGGAACCAAAGTGCTGCCCTTGGTCGATCCCGTTGTCAGCAAACCGATTTGTCTGGCGACCCTCAGTCGTGACCCGGAATTGCCAACGGTCGAGGCTTTGCGTGCCGTGGTGACGTCTTTACGGTGATAAACTGTCGTTATCGTGCGATTGAATTTGGCGATTTGACGATATGCTATTCTGATGAGACACGGAGCCTCAATCGGAGGGCATCATGGCACCATTAGACACCAAGCCATCAGGCGCACCCAAGGGCGTCTGGAAGTCAGGTAAAGGCAAAGGGCGGCACACGCCCAAAGGCCGTCAGTTCACGGATGAGGCGCAGGCGGAGATTCATCGCCTGCTGGGCGACCGCCCGCGCCGCCGCGACCTGCTGATCGAATTTCTGCATTTGATTCAGGACGAACACGGCCATATCAGCGCCGATCACATTGCCGCGCTGGCGGTCGAGATGCGGATCGGACAGGCCGAGATTTATGAGACGGCGACCTTCTACGCCCATTTCGATGTTGTGAAAGAAGGCGAGACCCCTCCGCCTGCGCTGACGATCCGTGTCTGTGATTCCCTGTCCTGTGAAATGGCCGGTGCCCAGCAGCTGCAGAAGGCGCTGGAAGACGGTCTGGACCCGGCAGAGGTGCGTGTGGTGCGCGCGCCGTGCATGGGCCGTTGTGATACCGCGCCGGTGCTCGAAATCGGTCACAACCATATCGACCATGCGACCCCCGAAAAGGTGCAGGCTGCGATTGCTGCGGGCGACACTCACGCCCATCTGCCCGACTACGTAGCCTTCGCTGCTTATGAGGCAAACGGCGGCTACGCCAAGCTGAAAGAGCTGCGCGACGGTGGTGACTGGGAGAAAGTGCAGGAAGACATCCTGTCCTCGGGCTTGCGCGGCCTGGGTGGTGCTGGCTTCCCATCCGGCAAAAAGTGGGGCTTTGTTCGAATGAACGAGGGCACACGCTATCTGGCCGTGAACGGGGACGAGGGCGAGCCTGGCACGTTCAAAGACCGCTACTATCTGGAACGCACGCCGCATGTCTTCCTTGAGGGCATGCTGATTGCCGCCTGGGCGGTCGAGGCCGAGACCTGCTTCATCTACATGCGCGACGAGTATCCGGCGGTACTGGAAATCCTGGCCCGTGAGATTGCCGCGCTGGAACAGGCCGGGATCGTCGAAAAAGGTTACATCGACCTGCGTCGCGGTGCTGGCGCATACATCTGCGGTGAAGAATCCGCGATGATCGAGTCGATCGAAGGCAAAAAGGGCCTGCCGCGTCACCGTCCTCCATTTGTGGCGCAGGTAGGGGTCTTCAACCGTCCGACCTTGGTGCACAATGTCGAGACGCTGTATTGGGTCTCGAAAATCTGCCGTGAGGGGCCGCAGATTCTGAATTCAGTTGAAAAGAATGGTCGCAAGGGCTTGCGGAGCTACTCTGTCTCGGGCCGAGTAACCAACCCCGGTGTTTACCTGCTGCCTGCGGGTTCGACCATTCTTGACGTGATTGATGCCGCCGGCGGCATGGCCGAAGGTCATGCGTTCAAGGCGTATCAACCGGGCGGGCCGTCGTCAGGTCTTCTCCCCTCCAGTATCGACGACGTCCCGCTCGACTTTGACACCCTGCAGCCGTTGGGCACCTTCATCGGGTCTGCCGCTGTGGTGGTTCTGTCCGATCAGGACACGGCCCGCGATGCGGCGCTGAACATGCTGCGGTTCTTCGAGGATGAAAGCTGTGGTCAGTGCACGCCCTGCCGGGCGGGCTGCGAAAAGGCGGTGAAGCTGATGCAGGCCGACAAGTGGGATCAGGATCTACTGGAGGACCTGTGCCAGGTCATGGGCGATGCCTCGATCTGCGGTTTGGGGCAGGCGGCCCCGAACCCGATCCGCCTGGTCATGAAACATTTCGCTGACGAAATCTGAGGGAGACAGAGCCATGCTTGATGCAAGCCCAACCAAGACCGTCACCTTCAACCTGAACGGCGAAGACGTTACCGTCCCCGAGGGCTGGACCATCTGGGAAGCCGCCAAGGGGCAGGGATTCACTATCCCGCACCTGTGCCACAAGCCACAGCCGGGCTATCGCCCCGACGGCAACTGCCGCGCCTGTATGGTCGAGGTGGAAGGCGAGCGCACTCTGGTCGCCTCGTGCATCCGTCCTGCAGCCGAGGGAATGGTCGTCAAGACCGACAGTGACCGCGCCGAGAAATCACGCGCCATGGTCATGGAACTGCTGGTTGCCGACCAGCCCGAGGAAGCGCACGATAAATCGAGCCACTTCTGGGATATGGCCAAGCTGAACGATGTCAGCGACAGCCGTTTCCCGGCAAAAGAGGCCGACAAAATCCCGCTGCTGGACGACAGCCACGTTGCGATGCGCGTCAACCTGGACGCCTGTATCAATTGCAATCTCTGCGTCCGTGCATGCCGTGAAGTGCAGGTCAATGACGTGATCGGCATGGCCGGTCGTGGCCATACGGCGCAGGTCGTGTTCGACCAGAACGATCCGATGGGCGCGTCGACCTGTGTGGCGTGTGGCGAATGCGTTCAGGCCTGCCCAACCGGGGCGCTGATGCCCGCGACCGTGCTGGACGATCACCAGCACGGCGACAGTAAGGACTTCGATAGCGAAACCGAAAGCGTCTGCCCGTTCTGCGGCGTGGGCTGCAAGGTTTCGCTGAAGGTCAAGGACGGTAAGGTCAAGTATGTCGAGGGCATCAACGGCCCCGCCAACGAAGGCCGCCTGTGCGTCAAAGGTCGCTTTGGCTTTGACTATATCCACCACCCGCACCGCCTGACCAAGCCGCTGATCCGGCGCGAAGATGCACCTGAGAAGGGGCTGAACGTCGATCCGGGCAACCTGTCGACCCACTTCCGCGAAGCGACTTGGGAAGAGGCGATGGATCTTGCCGCCACCAAGTTGAAGGCGCTTCGCGACGAAGACCCGCGCAGCGTTGCAGGCTTTGGTTCGGCCAAGTGCACCAACGAAGAAGCCTATCTGTTCCAGAAGTTCATCCGTCAGGGTTTCAAGCACAACAACGTCGACCACTGCACACGTCTGTGTCACGCGTCGTCAGTTGCTGCTCTGATTGAGAACGTCGGTTCCGGGGCAGTGACCGCGACCTTCAACGAGATCGAAAACGCGGATGTGGCGATCATCATTGGTTCGAACCCGATCGAAAACCATCCGGTTGCGGCAACCTACTTCAAGCAGTTCGCCAAGCGTGGCGGCAAGCTGATCGTGATGGACCCGCGCGGCGTCGGCATGCGCAAGTTCGCCGACGAAATGCTGCAGTTCCGTCCGGGTGCTGATGTCTCGATGCTGAACGCGATCATGAACGTGATCGTCGAGGAAGAGCTGTATGACAGCCAGTACATCCACCGCTGGACCGAGAACTGGGAAGCCGAGAAAGAGCATCTGCGCCAGTTCACGCCCGAGGCGATGTCGCCGATCTGCGGCATCGAACCGGATCAGCTGCGCCGTGTCGCGCGCACCTTTGCGCAAGCCAAGGCTGGACTGATTTTCTGGGGCATGGGCGTCAGCCAGCACATCCACGGCACCGACAACTCGCGTTGCCTGATCTCGTTGGCTCTGATGACCGGCAACGTCGGTAAACCCGGCGCGGGTCTGCACCCGCTGCGTGGTCAGAACAACGTGCAGGGTGCATCCGATGCGGGCCTGATCCCGATGTTCCTGCCGGATTACCAGACCGTGACGGACGATGGCATTCGCGCCAAGTTCAACGAGGTCTGGAACTCGGACGACTTCTCGAACGAGAAGGGCCTGACCGTGACCGAGATCATCGACCAGATTTATGCGCGCAACATCAAGGGCATGTATATTCTGGGCGAAAACCCGGCCATGTCCGACCCGGATGTGAATCACGCGCGTGACGCGCTGGCCAAGCTGGACCTGATGATCGTGCAGGACATCTTCCTGACCGAAACGGCGAACTATGCTGACATCATCCTGCCCGCCTCGGCGCTGTATGAAAAGAACGGCACGGTGTCGAACACCAACCGTCAGGTGCAGCGGGTGCGGCCGGCTGTGACCCCTCCGGGTGAGGCGCGCGAGGACTGGAGGATCACCGTTGATCTGGCGCAGCGGATCGGGCTGAACTGGGACTACACGGACGTGTCTCAGGTGTTTAATGAGATGAAGCTGACCATGGCGTCGCTTGACAACATCACGTGGGAGAGGCTTGAGACCGAAACCATCACCTACCCGTCGCTCAGCGAGACCGATCCGGGGCAGGCGATTGTATTCGGTGACGGATTCCCGCGCGCGGATGGCCGGGCCCGGTTTACCCCGGCCAGCGTCATCCCGCCGGATGAAGCGCCGGATGACGAGTACCCGATGATCGCCACCACCGGCCGTCAGTTGGAACACTGGCACACCGGGTCGATGACTCGTCGGTCGAATGTTCTTGACGCTGTTGAGCCGGAAGCGAACTGTTCGATGAATCCCCGCACGCTCAAGCTGATGGGGATCGAGCCGGGTGAGATGATCCGGCTGACCACCCGGCGCGGGACGATTGACATCATGGTTCGAGCCGATCGGGCGATCGCCGAAGACATGGTCTTCATTCCGTTTGCCTATGTTGAGGCGGCGGCGAACATTCTGACCAACTCGGCCATCGACCCCTATGGGAAAATCCCCGAGTTCAAATTCTCGGCCATTCGCGTTGAAAAGATTGGGGATGCCATCGCAGCGGAGTAGGCGCCGCGCACGACAAAAATTCAAGGGCGGTTCTGATCAGAGCCGCCCTTTCGCGTTTCACACCATCCTGTGCCGGTCATGCCTGTCCAAAACTGTGCAGCGTCAGTTGCGCCTCAACGCGCCGCAGTCGCCAAGGAGCAAGGCGAAAAAAAGCGCTTTGGCACAGGACAAAACAAACTTACACACTTGTCCCGATGGTTCTGGAACCGCACCTGGCCCTAGTAGTCGCGTTCGAAAAAGACGCCCAAACCTGTTTCACCACGCCCGTCGACCGTTCCTCGCACGGTGAAACTGTCAGTAACATCCAGATTCAGGTTCACTTCGGTGTCGCCTTCGGTGTTGACCGTGAAATCAGTGTAGAGGTTGTCGCTCAGATAAGCGCCTGCGCCCAGACGGCCCGCACCGCTCTCCGAGGCGCCAATGTCGACGGTATCCACGCCCGTCGCATCGCGCAGCCCTTTGGTTGCGTCCCCGCCTGCACCGCTGAGTTGCGCCAGCGACGCTGCCATTTGCGCGATCACAAAGGGTGAAAGTTCGGAAAAGCGATTGCCGAACAACAATATCGCCAGGGCCTCTTCCGCAGGGCGTTCAGGGTCGGAAAATATGTCGACCTGAGGCGCATCCAATGGCCCCGCAATTTCAATCGTGGCAGTGCCGTCCGACGTGCTGGTTGAGGATTCGAACTCGATATAGGGCGTCAGGTCGCCCTGAAGTGTCACGACACCCTTGGTCAGCGCCAGCCTGCGCCCCAGAATGTCGAAGTTACCCCGGATAAGCTCAATCTGACCGGACGGCACGATGGATGCCGTGGTTCCACCGATATTGATTCTGCCCCCAAGTTCAGCGTTTACACCGCGGCCGCGCACAAACACGGCTTTGGGGGCCAGCAGGCTGACGTCCAGCGCAATCCGGGAATCGCTTTTGGCTTTGTCGCCGGTCACGACCAGCTGCGCGCGTTCCCGGGTCAGGAAGCCAGCCGCGCTTTCGTTGACATGCGTGATGTTGGGAATGGGTGCCGCGCCCACCGCGCCGGAGGCTGCGGCGAGATTGATATTGGTCTCGTCGAATGTGATCTGCCCGGCAACCGAGCTGTTGCCCGCCAAAGCGCCGGTCATGGCGACCTGGCCGTTCAGCGTCGTTTCATATAGCAGCCTGTCCGTCAGCGCGAGGCTGTTGAGAACGGTCGTGATGTTGGCATTGAAGGGTGGCGTCAGGTCTATTGGGCCGTTGACCGTAAAGGACCCGCCAGCCTGCATCCCACCGTTCAGCGCGACGGTAGCGCGGCTTTGCGCCAGGTCGACCGAACCGCTGATCCCCGTCACGGTCTGTCCAGCCGCAGGAATGGCCAGAGCTGTACCGGAGGTTGTAACCGTTCCGCTTAAGGCCGCCAGTGACGGAGCGCCTTTCAGCGAAAGATCAAACCGCGCCTGACCATCGATCTTGTTGGGTGTGATAAACACATTGGCGATGCCAAGGTTCAAACCACCTTGCGCGGTCAGGTCGGCCTGACCGGTGGTCTCGCTAAATGTCCCCGAGACATCGCCGCTGATTTCCGCAGGTCCATCGGCCTTGGCGCTGATGGTCCAGACGCCGTTGTCTCGTTTTGCCGTACCCTTGGCCGCAATTGTCCCCGGAAACTCGGGCACAAACCGTTCGATTTTGTTGAACCGGGCGTCAAATTCCAGATCGGCGTTTCCGTCCAGTCCAACATTGCCGTCCAGACTGGCATAGGAGCTGTCAGGGCCTCGCAGGCTAACGGTGCCTTCCAGCCCTGAACCGTCGGGTGCCACATTTCCGGTCAGGGTCAAAGGACCGGAGAGGGTGCTTGCCAACCTGGCCAGGTCATCCAGTCTGACGTTGAAGGTCAATCCCCCGTTTTCGCGGTTTAGTTCACCGGACGCGTCCGCGGACAAGGCCGTTCCCTGCAGACGGAATGCCCGGATATCGACGGTTTCTTCGGTTTTCTCGGCGTCCACCGTCAAAGTCGTGCGGCCCTGAATCAGCTTGTCCAGCGCTTCGATACCGGTCTGGATGTCGCGCGCATCCAGATCGCCCTTGATGTCAAAAGTCCGGTTGGCCAGCGCGGCGGTCCCATTGGCGTCGGCCTGCACCGAACCCGCCAGATCGCGTTTTGCCAGGCCGGAGAACAGCGACAGATCCGGCGCGTTCAATTGCGCCTGTCCATCAACGGACAGATCCCCTGTCGGATTCTGAACAATCGCCGAGACCTGCGCGTTCAGTGCGGTGCCGTTTACCGTGGCGTTACGGATATCAATTTTGTCGGCGGTCCGGGCGCCATCCCACTCGATAGTGGTCCGACCGGTCAAAAGCGGATCGATGTTCGAAAGCCCGGTTGTGATGTCTTGTCCGATTACGCTGGCTGTTCCGTCAAACTCCAGCGTTTGCACGGTTCCCTGCCCGTCGAGGGTGGCCTGAACTGCGCCGCTCAGTTCGCGCTTTGCCAGACCCGAAAAGACGGAAAGATCCTGCGCGTTGACGCTGGCCTGACCGTCGATGGTCAGGTTTCCGTCCGGTGTCGTGACCTCACCGCTGGCCGCCGCCTGCAAGGTTTCGCCGTTTACTGTAAGGTCACGGATGGTGACGCCGTCCGTGTCGCGCTTTGCATCCACCACAATGGTCGTTTCGCCGGCAATCACCGGATCGATATCGTCCCGGCCCGTCAACAGATCGCGGGCCTCGACGTTCAGCTTACCGTCAAAGCTGCCTTCCAGCGGTGATCCATTACCCTCGACCCGGGCCGAGACCTGTCCGCCCAGATCAAGCTTGGCCAGTTCCGAGAACCGGGACAGGTCCGTTGCGTCTAGGGTCGCCGTTCCGTCAATCGTCAGACCGCTGGCCAAACCGCTGATCAATGCGTCCGCCCCAAGCGTATAGTCCGAACCCACCAGTTCCACCCCTGACAGGGTCAACGACTGATCACTACCGTAGCTGAACAATCCGTCCAGTGTGATGCGATCGCCGAGTGCCGCGTTCAGCCCGGCATCCGCCAGATCGATCCCGTCCAGCGCGGCCTGAATGTCACCTTCGAATTGTAAGGATGCACCTTGTTCCAGTGTTCCCTGGCCGGTGATCTGCGCCCGCTGCAACCCGATTTGCGGCGATTTGAAAGCGTTTGTTGTCAGGCTCAAATCCCACAGGTTGCCGTTCTTCTGATCGAACAGCGCTGAAATCTGAGCCGCTTCGATAGATGTCTGACCGCCCGAAATCGGCAGCACGACAGTTTCGCCATCCGGCGGCGTGATCCGCCCTTGCAGGGCCGCCAGTTGCAGCACACCGCCAGGGGCAAGCTGCAGTTCTCCCTTCAGCTTCAGCGCCTGCGAGGAAAACTCGAGATCGGAAATGTCCAGCGCGCCGTCCGGCTGCGTCCGGCCATCGACAAACAGACGCGTGTCTGGGCCAAAGAACGTGTCCATGTTTTGCGCCAGAAATGGCGTCAGGTCGCCTTTCAGATCGGTTGTAAACGCAATGCCGTCACTTGACGCGCCACCTTCCGCCGTGGCCGACCGCAACCGGACCTGTCCTGCGACACGCTGCTGGTTGTCACTGCTCAGGCCGATATCCGCTGTGAAATCCGTAAGGGGACCTGACCCGGTGGCGGTCAGACCGATCGGTGGGCTGTCGGGTATCTTCAGCGCCGTCGAGATCAGCCCGCCCGAATCCTCGACCACTTTCAGATCCAGACGGATTTCACTGCTCGCGTTCTCAAACCCGGCGGACAGGCTGATTTGGTCGCCGGTCCGGTCCAGTCGCGTGACATCCAGTTTGGTATCCAACGTGCCATCTGCCAGCGACAGATTTCCATTCACGGCAAGCTCGGCCGCGACCCCGATCAGCGGTTGGCCCAGCGACAGCTCGTCCACCCGGATTTCGCTGATTTGGATGGCAACGGGCAATTCAGGCAGCTGGAACGGTTTGGTTTCAGCCGATGGTGCGGGGGTGTCCTTGGTGGTTGCCCCGGGCGCGCGGGCGATGTCGATTTCCTGCGCGGTCAGGGCGTTGACCGAAAAACGGCCGCGGATCAATGCAAGCCGGTTCCAGTCCAGCACTGCATCCTTGATGGTCAGCCAGACGCCTTCGTCATCGGCCACGGTGATTTCTTCGATGGTCGCCCGCGAACTCAGCGCGCCCTGAAGGCCCTTGACCCGGACGTTCTGGTCGTCGCCGGACAGGGTGTCCTGCAGGAAATTCTCCAGCATGCTGCCGCCGCTATCTTCCTGCGCGGTCACGGGCGATGTGATCAGCACCGCGCCGATCAGAACGGGATATGAAAGCCGCCGGATCAAAATGCCTGTCCAATCCCGATATAGAACTGCAACCCGCTGCCGGTGTCGCCCTGAACCGGCCATGCCAGATCAACGCGCAACGGGCCGAACCCACCTAGATCGTATCTGGCACCGATACCGGCACCGGCATGATACTCGGCACCGCTGCCGATGAAGGATGACGTGTCGACCGTGCCATAGTCGTAGAACCCGACCAGAGACAGTGAGTCGGTGACCTTGCCGCGTACCTCTCCGGACAGGCCGAGAAAGGACTTGCCGCCCGCCACGCCGGTTCCCACCGGGATGCCGAGGCTTTCAAAAGGTTGTCCGCGCACGGTTCCCGCGCCGCCCGAGAAGAACAGAAAATCCGGTGTCACCCCGTCCGGTGACGGCCCCAGAACCGACCCCAGCTGCACGCGGCCGGCCAGCACCAGCCTGCCGCCGGTTCCGAAACTGGTATAGCCGCGCCCGTCCACAAAAATGCGCAGGCCGGACTCGGTCTCGGACAGTCCGGCAAAAGGCATGGCATTCGCATCAAGATAGAACCCCCGCGTGGCGCTGACCTTGCTGTCGCGCTGGTCCCATTCCGACCGGAAGGGGAGGATGAAATACCTGAATTTGCGCCCGGAGCCGTAGGCATCATCCGCATCCGAATACTGGAACCCTGCTGATGCCTCGGCATAAAGCTGGTCCGAGAAGGTGCGCCTCGCACCATATGCCACTGAGGCCACGGTAACGTTGTAGTTTTCGGTGTCGCGCCGCTCCAGCAGGGCGCTCCAAAAGGTGCTGTCGTCGGGGCCCAGCCTGTCTGGCTGATCCAGTCGCAGGCCAATCCGCCCATCGATATTCTCGGCCCCGCCAATGTTGCGGATCGCGGCCTCGAACCTCAGCCGCTGCGCGCGCCTGAACACATTTCGATGGGTCCATGTCGCGGTCAGATCAAGACCATCGCGTGAGGCAAGCTCGCCCCCGAGTGTTATACGACGCGGGGGCAGGTCCTCGAACGTGGCATCAAAATCAAGCGAGCCATCAGGGTTGGGTTCTTCTCGCTCCTTGATCGAGACAACATTGAACGTCCCGGTGCGGCGCAGACGGGTTCCGACTTTCTGGACTTTTTGGGGGGAGTAGACTTCGCCCGTGGGAAAACCCGCGATCTTTTCGATCGATCTGTGCCGCACGGTGGTGTCGCCATCAATGAACATCCTTCCGAATGTCAGACGCGGGCCGGGCGCCAGATCGATCTCGGCATCCAGCTTGGATTGTTTGTGCCGGGCGACGACCTTTTGCCCTGCAACGTCCGCCTTTGCGTGCCCAGCGTCTTTCCATGCCTGAACACCTGCGGACGTGGCCTGCTGGATCGCGCCCGTTGTCGCACGTTTGCCGGTAGAAAATTCCTGGGGCAATACGGTCAGCGGGGCCAACGGCTGTACAAGCGCTGTTCCGAAGGTAAAGACCGGGCCCGTGTTCACAGTGATGACAGCGCGCTTGATCTGGCTTGGAACGCTCAGCGAACTGAGATCGGCCGCTTCCTGTCCATCTAGTTTGATGCTGACGACCGGGCTGAAATACCCTTCGTCATACAGGATCTGGACGATGGTGCGGTAATCCGAAAGCGCGGCGGACAGTATTTCCAGCGGAGTGTCCAGCCCGCGCGATTTGGCTGTTGTTACCGAAGAGTTTTCCTTGAGGCGGTCCACCACGTCTTTCGGCGCTCCGGGCGCCGTCAACGTGGTTTCCAGCGCCGCCAATGTGGTCGGCGCGATGGCCACGACAACGCCAAACAGCCAGCACTTAAGAATGGCGCGCGGCCTTCTTCCCTGCATCAAATGGCTCCAACTGCCCCAACTCGAAATCACTTTGGCCGCCTTGTATGGTTCGGCGGCTGTTCAACTTCATGTTAGACCATCTGATGGGGTGCAGGAAAAGGGAAATGACGTGCGAATTGCGATTTGAGGCAATCTTTTGTGCGGTCAAAGACCCGCATTCCGGAACCAGCGGATCAGGGCGTCGCGGTCCTCGGGCTCCATGAAGGTGACATTTGCAGGCGGCATCGCATGACTGACGCCTGCCTGCAGATAGATCTGCTTTGCGTTTCTTGCGATGTCGCCTTCGGTTTCCAATAGCACGCCCTTGGGTGCCCACAGGATACCCTCCCAGACCGGTTCGCGAGCGTGGCACATGGAGCAGCGGCCCAGCACGATGTCATGCGCCTCTTCGAACCCGTCTGCCGCGGCGAATTTTTGTTCATAAGGCGTCAGCGGCTGCGCTTCGGCCTCTTCCAGCGGTTTGTACATCGGCGCGGTGGACAGCCACATGATAGCGATGAACAGCAAGGCGGTGACCAGCCAGGTCCATGTCGGGTTGCCGGCGCGGGCATGGCGGGTGTTGAAATAGTGCCGGATGGTGACACCCATCAGAAAGACCAGCGCCGCGATGATCCAGTTGTATTCGGTCGCAAAGGCCAGTGGATAGTGGTTCGACAGCATCAGGAACACGACCGGCAGCGTCAGGTAGTTGTTGTGCGTGGACCGCAGCTTGGCGATTTTGCCGTATTTCGGGTCCGGTGTGCGCCCGTTCTTCAGGTCATCCACTACGATGCGCTGGTTGGGCATGATTATGAAGAACACGTTCGCCGTCATGATAGTGGCTGTGAAGGCCCCCAGATGCAGCATCATTGCACGGCCGGTGAATATCTGGTTGTACCCCCAACCCATTGCCACCAGCAGCACGAACAGCAGCACCATCAAAAGGGTGGGGCGTTCGCCAAGACCGGATTTGCACAGGTAGTCATAGGCCAGCCAGCCCACGGTCAGCGAGGCGGCCGAGATCAGAATCCCCTGCCACAGCGCCAGATCGGCCTTTTGCGCGTCGATCAGATACAGCTCGCCGCCGACCCAATAGACGATCATCAGAAGCGCCGCCCCGCTGAGCCAGGTCGCATAGCTTTCCCATTTGAACCAGGTCAGGTGGTCCGGCATCCGCTCGGGCGCGACCAGGTATTTCTGAATGTGGTAGAAGCCACCACCATGCACCTGCCATTCCTCGCCATCGGCGGGGCCGGGGATGTCGCGGTTCAGCCCAAGATCCAACGCTATGAAATAAAAGGATGATCCGATCCACGCGATGGCAGTGATCACGTGCAGCCAGCGCACAGCAAAGGCTATCCAGTCCCAGAACACGGCGAGGTCATACATGCAAGAAGTCTCCGATTGCTTGCCGTCACACTAGGCAAAAGGGATTTTCTTCGGTATTCCCGTATATTGTCAAACTGTATCAAAAAAATCGATAAGATGTCTTATCTCGAGAACATCCGTACCTTTGTCCGTGTCTATGATCTGGGCAGCATGTCCGCTGCGGGTCGAGACCTGCGGATCTCCCCTGCCGTAACCTCGGCCCGGATTTCCCAGCTTGAGGATCATCTGGGCGTGCGTCTGTTTCAACGCACCACGCGAAACCTCAGTCCGACCGAACAGGGTCGCGCCTTTTATCCCGGTGCGGTCGCGGTTCTGGATGCGGTGGATGAGGCCGAGGCGCAGGTTGTCCATCTGACCGAAGCGCCAAGGGGATCGCTATTCGTTGCGGCGCCGTTGGGGGTTGGCCGCCGGTTGCTGGCCCCGCATGTGCCTGATTTTCTGTTGGAGTACCCTGAGATTGACGTGCGCCTGCGGCTGACGGACAGATCGGTTGATCTGACCACCGAAGGCCTGGATCTGGCATTTTTCATTGGCCAGCCCGAGGACAGCACCCTGCGGATCAGAAAGATCGCGGATTGCCAGCGGGTACTATGCGCCGCGCCGGATTACGTGGAACGCAGGGGCATGCCGCAGACCGGTGCGGATCTGGTTTCGGACAAGCATGAATGTCTGAACCTTCGTTTCCCCGGCGCGACAGAGTTCCAATGGCTGCTGGAAACACCCGAGGGCCCGAAGCGATACGCTGTATCAGGTCGCTTCGAATGCGATGACGGCGATGTTTTGACCGATTGGGCGTTGTCCGGACAGGGGATTGCGATGAAACCCGCCTTTGAAGTGGCGGAGCATTTGAAAGCGGGCCGTTTGGTGGCCGTTGCAACGCAGACGCCGCCGGTGCCTGTGCAGATGGCATGCCTCTATACCCATCGCCGCCATCAGGACCCCAAGGCGCGGTTGTTCATGGATTTCATGATTTCACGTATCGGTAAGGTCGTGCGCAGCTCGCAAGCGAAGGGTTGAGCCGAAGCTTCCGCCGCCGTTTGCGCCTTGCAGGCGCGGCACAGCGTTGTGCCCGGCGCCGCGGCAAGGCCGCGGCGCGGTTGCAACCTTTATCAAGGCGGGAACAGTGCCCAGCCCAACCGAAGAGGACACTGAAAGGGTCGGCGACCGGCAGGAGGCGTGCGGAAAGCCGTCAGCTGCCCCGGTAGGTCGAATACCCGTAAGGAGAAAGCAGCAGCGGTACGTGATAATGTGCCTCGGCATCGGACATGCCGAACCGAATGGGAACCTGATCCAGAAACAGCGGATCCTCTGCTGCCTGCCCGGTTGCGCGCAGGTAGTCACCGGCAAAAAAGATCAGCTCGTAAGTTCCGGTTTCAAAGTCTTCCTGCGGCAGGATGGGGCTGTTGGTGCGCCCGTCGGAATTTGTCTCCATCTCGACCAGTTTGCGATGGGAGTTTCCCGACACCTGATACAGTGCGATTTTCAGACCTTCCGCCGGGCACCCGCGCGCCGTGTCCAGAACATGGGTTGTCAGGTAGCCTGCCACAGTGATCTCCTTTGACTGTTTCATCGGGTTTGCCACAGTGTGGCGCAAACATCAAAATGGTGGAAATGCCGAAACAACCGGAAACAGCGTTCGGATTGATTTGATAATCGGATACGAATTTTTAGGCTATTGCATTAATCAGGAAGTTAAACCCGGAACGGAAGACGACATGCAGCCCCCTCGTTACCCCCGCGATATGATCGGATACGGTGCCACCCCGCCCAATGCCAATTGGCCCGGTGGTGCAAGGATCGCGGTGCAGATCGTGCTCAACTACGAAGAGGGCGGCGAGAACTGCTTATTGCACGGCGACAGCGCGTCCGAGGCCTTCCTGTCCGAGATCGTCGGTGCTGCGCAATGGCCAGGGCAACGTCACTGGAACATGGAATCGATCTATGAATACGGATCACGGGCCGGGTTCTGGCGCCTGCACCGATTGATGAAAGATTTGCCGATCACGGTTTACGGGGTCGCTACCGCACTGGCCCGCTCACCCGATCAGGTGGCCGCGATGAAGTCGGCAGGGTGGGAGATCGCGAGCCACGGTTTGAAATGGGTGGAACACAAGGACATGCCCGAAGCCGAGGAACGGGCCCAGATTGCCGAAGCCGTGCGCCTGCATACCGAAGTCGTGGGCGAGCGCCCGCGCGGCTGGTACACGGGGCGGTGCTCGGAAAACACAGTAAGGCTGGCGGCAGAAGAAGGCGGGATGGCCTATGTCGCGGATACCTATGCGGATGACCTGCCGTACTGGGCTCGGTTCGGTGATCGGCATCAGTTGATTGTGCCTTACACTCTGGACTGCAACGATATGCGCTTTGCAACGCCACAAGGGTTCAATTCAGGCGATCAGTTCTTTTCCTACCTCAAAGACAGCTTTGATGCGCTTTATGCCGAAGGCGGGGCCGGGGTGCCAAAAATGCTGTCGATTGGCCTGCATTGCCGGTTGATCGGGCGTCCGGGTCGGGTGATGGCCCTAAAACGGTTCCTGGATTACGCGCGCGGGTTTTCGGATGTGTGGTTCGCCACGCGCCTGCAGATCGCCGAACACTGGGCCGCGCATTACCCACCCATACCGCGCGCAAGGCCGACCGAGTTGAGCCGGGAGGACTTTGTGGCCAGCTATGGCGGCATTTTCGAACACTCTGCCTGGATCGCCGAGCGCGCCTTTGGTCTGGAACTGGGTCCGGCTCATGACACGGCGGGCGGCCTGCACAATGCCCTGGCCCGCATGTTTCGCTCGGCCACTGAAACGGAAAGGCTTGGCGTGCTGACAGCGCATCCCGATCTCGCGGGCAAGCTTGCGCAGGCTAAACGTCTGACCCAGGAAAGCACGACCGAGCAGGCCTCGGCCGGGCTGGATGCGTTGACCGACGATGAACGCGCGACTTTCACGGATCTGAATCAGACCTACACGGACAAATTCGGATTTCCGTTCATCATCGCGGTTCGGGATCACGACAAGGCATCGATTCTGGAAGCGTTCAAACGGCGGATCGGGCAGGACCGGGACACTGAATTTGCGGAAGCCTGTCGACAAGTCGAACGGATCGCTGAGTTCCGCCTGCGGGATGTGTTGCCGTCATGAGCAATCGGATCAGTGTTCAGCCGCTGACCGCTGATGCGTTTGCCCCATACGGCGATGTGATCGACGTTGCGGGCGAGCCGGACAAGATCATAAACCAGGGCCAATGTGGTCGGTATCATGACCGGGCGGCTCTGGATTTTGCCGACGGGCGCGCCGGGATCAGCCTATTTAACGCCAATCCACGGGCACTGCCCTATACGCTCGACATGGTCGAACGGCACCCCGAGGGCAGTCAGGCCTTTATCCCGATGACCCACCAGCCCTTTCTGGTGATCGTCGCGCCGGACGCGGATGGCAAGCCCGGGCGACCGCTGGCTTTTGTGACCCGGCCGGGGCAGGCGGTGAATTACCATCGCGGCACCTGGCACGGGGTCCTGACGCCGCTCCACGCCCCCGGCCTGTTTGCCGTCGTCGACAGGATCGGCGCAGGCGCAAATCTTGAAGAATTCTGGTTCGACACGCCCTATCAGGTCGTGCCGTAGCCAGTTGAAGCCGCAGGATAAGCGGTAAGACCCCCATGAAATCTGACAGGGAGGACAGTACTCATGGCCGACACTTCGATCGGTACGCCCGAACAGCTTCGGGATCCGAACTATACACCCGCATTACACAAGGCGGTTCCCCTTGGGATACAGCACGTTCTGGCGATGTTCGTGTCCAATGTGACGCCCGCGATCATCGTCGCGGGCGCGGCGGGATTCGGATTTGGGTCAAATTCGCCCGATTTCCCGGAACTTCTTTTTCTGATCCAGATGTCCATGCTGTTTGCCGGGGTCGCAACCCTGCTGCAGACGGTGACACTTGGTCCGGTCGGGGCGGCCTTGCCCATCGTTCAGGGAACAAGCTTTGCCTTTCTGCCCATCATGATCCCGCTTGTGGCCGGTAAGGGCGTCGATGGGCTTGCTGCCCTGTTCGGCGGTGTTCTGATCGGTGGCCTGTTTCACGCCAGCCTCGGGGCGGTGATCGGTAAGATCCGGTTTGCGCTGCCGCCTCTGGTGACGGGGCTGGTCATAACCATGATCGGTCTAGCGCTAGTCAAGGTAGGTATTCAATACGCGGCTGGCGGCGTTCCGGCGATTGGCACGCCGGAGTACGGCTCGGCCCTGAACTGGTCGGCGGCTCTGGTCGTGATCTTCGTGACCCTTGCACTCAAGTTCTTTACACGCGGGATGCTGTCGGTTTCGGCGGTGCTGATCGGTCTGGCTGCCGGCTACGTATACGCGCTGATGGTTGGCATGGTGACATTTGAGGCAATCGGTTCAAGCTGGAGCCGCGCCTCGGCCTTCGCCTTGCCGATGCCGTTCAAATACGGGTTCGAGTTTTCGTTCGCTGCCGTGATCGGGTTCTGTCTGATGGCCTTTGTTTCGGCCATCGAAACCGTGGGCGATGTGTCCGGTGTGACCAAGGGCGGTGCCGGACGTGAAGCCACCGACAAGGAGATTGCCGGTGCAACCTATGCGGATGGTTTTGGCTCGGCGGTTGCCGGTGTGTTCGGCGGGTTGCCCAACACGTCGTTCAGCCAGAATGTCGGCCTGATCGCCATGACCGGTGTCATGAGCCGCAATGTCGTGACCATTGGTGCGCTGTTTCTAATCCTGTGCGGGCTGGTCCCCAAAGTCGGGGCCATTATCCGCACCGTTCCGATCGAAGTGCTGGGCGGCGGTGTGATCGTCATGTTCGGGATGGTTGTCGCAGCTGGTATATCCATGTTGTCCGATGTGGACTGGAACCGGCGCAATATGGTGATCTTTGCCATCTCGTTGTCCATCGGATTTGGGCTGCAACTGGAACCGGATGCGGTCCAGCACTTGCCGGAAACTTTGGGCATCTTGATGAAAAGTGGGCTTTTGCCTGCTGCGGTCATCGCAATTGTGCTGAATCTGATCCTGCCCGAAGAACTGGCGGATGAGGCCACCGAAGAGGTGTCAGGCGGAATGGCCGGGCATGGCTCGGGCAGCTTGCCCCACGACTGATCCGTGAATCGCAGCCCGCCGTTTGGCGGGCTGCGTCGACTTCAGCTTGCCGCCATCAGGCGCGCGACATCCAGCATTCGCGCCGAAAAGCCCCATTCATTGTCATACCAGCCAAACACCCTGACCTGCCTGTTTCCCACCATGCGAGTTTCGGGGCCCGCGATCACAAGCGACTCGGGTCGCGTGCGCAGATCGGATGAGACCAGAGGCAGGTCCGTCCAGCCCAAAATAGGCGAGTGTTCGGCCGCTGCGCGCAGCTTGGCGTCGAACACCTCGGGGCTCATCTCGTTTTCCAGGGTCACGATCAGGTCTACGGCCGAAACGCTGGCGGTGGGTACGCGCACCGCGGCGCCCGAGATGCGACCGGCCAGATGAGGCATGACTTCGTCAATCAGATGCGTGGCACTGGTTGTGGTTGGAACCATGGACAGCGCACCCGCACGCGAGCGCGCAAGATCGCCGCGCGGCGCGTCCACCATCGGCTGGCTGTTTGTGTAGCAATGGATCGTTGTCATATGGGCCGCGGTGATGCCGCCGATCCCATCCAATACCCGCACCAGCGGAGCCAGCCCGTTGGTGGTACAGGATGCGTTCGAAACGATCCGGGCATTGCCCAGTTGATCTTCGTTTGCGCCCAGTACGATTGTGACTTCGGTCGCAGGCGAGGGGCCCGAGATCAGCACCTTGCTGGCACCGGCAGTCAATCCTCGGCTGGCCACATCGGACGTGCGTGCGATACCTGTGCAGTCCAGCAGGACATCGACCCCGGATAGATCCACACGGGTCAGATCCTCGCTGTGGGTCATCGGAACCCGGTGCCCGTCCACGATCAGGGTGTCACCTTCGGCCAGGACCGTTCCGGCGTAAGGGCCAAAGGTGCTGTCGTATTTGAACAGATAGGCGCAGGTCTCAAGCGGGGCGATATCGTTGATCAGCACCAGCTCGACATTGCTGTCTTCCGGCAAGGCCAGAACCTGCCGCAGAATTGTGCGGCCGATACGGCCGAATCCGTTGATCGCGAGTTTCATGGGCAAGCTATGGCAGGCTGACCGGGCGATCTCAATGCCCGTTTCGATACCGTTCTAACCGCAGGAGACCTGCGAGAAAAACTGGCCCGAGATGTTCTGATACATGCTTGAGCGGATAACCTTGCAACCCGTGGCCTGCTGGATCGCCGCTATGGCTTGTATCGTCCGCAGGCGCGGGGGCGGACCGAAGGGGTTCAGATTGTTGTTGTCCCGTGTGGCGCGGTAAATGACCGGAGCGTCTGAAACCTGCGTCACAGCCCATGTACGGCTCATGACAAATACGGATTTGGTTTCTCCCCTGGCCGCAACAGGTGCGGCATCGAACGCCGTCAGGCCGATAACGGCCGCAAGCACAAACATCGTTCCGCGAAATAACATGGTGCAATCTCCAGTACTATAACCCGAGGATATTTCACCAGATTCAGACGCTTCTGTGAACCCCTGACAGGCAAATGACCATTCTACCCGTTTAACGCCGCGACAGGTTCAGCGGCATGTGCCGGTTAACGTCCTTGTAAAGCAGATAGCGGAACCGCCCCGGGCCGCCTGCGTAACAGGCTTGCGGGCAGAAAGCGCGCAGCCACATGTAGTCTCCGGCCTCGACCTCGACCCAGTCTTGGTTGAGCCTGTAGACGGCCTTGCCCTCCAACACGTAAAGCCCGTGCTCCATCACGTGGGTTTCGGCAAAGGGGATCACGCCGCCGGGTTCGAAGTTAACGATGTTGACATGCATGTCGTGGCGCAGATCCTGCGGGTCGGCAAAGCGGGTCGTCGACCAGCGCCCTTCGGTGCCGGGCATTTCGATGGGGACCACGTCGCGTTCATTGGTGATGATTGGATCGGGCACGGGCAGGCCGGGGACGGCCTCGTAAGCCTTGCGGACCCAGTGGAATCTGGTCACTTCATCTGCTCGGTTGTGCAGCGTCCAGTCCGAACCCGGCGGGATGTAGGCGTAGCCACCGGTTTCAAGGACATGAACATCGCCGCCAAGGGTCAGTGTGACCGTGCCCTCGACCACAAAGATCACCCCCTGGGCCTGCGCGTCGGTTTCGGGGCGATCAGATCCGCCGCCGGGCTGAACCTCCATAATGTACTGCGAAAAGGTCTCGGCAAATCCGCTGAGCGGGCGCGAGAGCACCCATAGACGCGTGCCTTCCCAGAATGGCAGGTAACTGGTGACGATGTCGCGCATGGTGCCCTTGGGGATCACCGCGTATGCGTCGGTGAACATGGCGCGGTCTGTCAGAATCTGGTCCTGGCCGGGATGCCCGCCGGATGGGGCGTAATAAGTCGGATGTGCCATCGAATGCCTCTGGTTCGTATCGGTCGCACTATGCTGGCAATAAACCGGCGGTCCTAGCGCCTGTGTTGCGATAGGTTTGTTCGGGATAATTTGAAGGTGCGCGCCGTGGGGGGCTTGGCCACGGACCAGCGCGAGTATAGTCTTGGGACTAAATCTATTTCAGAACGGTGAGGCGAATATGAAGCCCAGGAAATTGGCAACCTTCGCAGCGGTAATGAGTTTTGGTCTGGGCGTTGCCGCAGACGCCAAACCGCTGTCCCGCATCATATCGGAGATGGGGCTGACCCCTGCGGATTTTGAAGTGGTAAATGCAACGGCGGACCAGTTGCTGACCGGCAGCGCGCGGGCCGGAGATGAACGCAGCTGGGTCAATGACGCCACGGGGTCAAAGGGAACGATCCGGGTCCGGGATGTTCGCGGCAACTGCGTTCATCTGCAGCATTTTATTCAGCCCGAAGGCGCCGAGAGTTCCCGCGAGGTCAGAACACGCAGATGCAAGGACGCCAGCGGCAACTGGATTCTGACGCCCTGACAGTCACCGATTATTCAGTAACCCCGCGCCCTGTCGACTTCGTGCAGCAGAGGCTGACCGCTGGTCAGGCGCCGGAAATTCTCGGCCACATCGGACAATGCGTTGCCCAGATGCCAGCCCGACACATGCGGGGTGATCGTCACTTGGGGATGCCGCCATAACGGGTTGTCCGAAGGCAGGGGTTCTTGCGAGGTGACGTCCAGAACCGCATGACCTGGTGTGCCGCGATCCAGCGCCGCCATCAGCGCGGTTTCGTCGATCAGATCACCGCGTCCGGCATTCAGCAACTGGCTTCCGGGCTTCATCGCACCCAGAAGCGTCTCATCGAACAATCCGATTGTCTGAGGTGTCGATGGCAGGATGGCACAGACATGATCGCACTGCCCCAGCAGGTCGGGCAGCATGTTTTCGCCATGCAGGCAGGTCACGCCCTCAATCTGCTTTGGCGAACGGCTCCATCCCATGACCTGGAACCCGACATCGCGCAGCATCCGGGCGGTTCGCGCACCGATATGGCCCAGCCCCAACACTCCGACCACCGTATCAGGGCTGAAGCCGGGCGCGCGCGGAGTCCATTCGGCTCGGCGCTGGGCGGCTTCATAGATTGCCATGTGCCGCTGCCGGCGCAGGACATACGCGAGAAACCATTCGGCTATGCCCTGCGCCGGTGCATCGGGTTTCAGGCGGGTAATGCGGACATGATCGGTCAGGCCAGGATTGCTGACGATTGTCTCAACCCCGGCGCCGAGTTTCTGCACGAGTTTCAAATTCGGATAGCGCTTCGGCTGATCCTGGCGCAGGCCGACAAGCGCGATCATCGTGATGTCTGCGGCATCGCCAATCGTATCCGGGGTGCGCACGTCCGCGTCCGGATGGTGTCGCCGGATTTCGCGCGCAATATCATCATCGCTGATCCAGTCGGACAATCCGGTTTCAACCAACAATGCCATTTCGCACCCCCATGTGTTTCGATTTGAACGAATGACGTTCCGTCACCCAACTGGACATCTTTCGGGCAGCTAAGTCATTCTCGGTCCAAAGGTAAAGCCCGGTCCGTCGTCGGATCGCGGAAACATGATCGACAAATGACCCGTGGGATCCGACACCGATGACTGCCATGCCCAGCCAAAAGGCTTTCTTTGACCTTGACCCGGATGGCGTGTTTGTCGGCAACGACCCGGCGCGCGGACCGTGGTCCGCCGATCATTGTCATGCCGGCCCCGTTGCCGGCCTGATCGTCCGCGCGGCCGAGGCTGAAACAGGCCCCGAAAAGATGCTGACCCGGCTGACGGTGGACCTGATCCGGCCATTGCCGCTGGCGGGATTGCGGGTTGCCGCCGAGACCACCCGGCACACACGCACATTGGCGACAACACGGGTCACGGTGCACGATCTGGACAACACGCTGTGCGCAACGGCAACAACAATGCATCTTGTGCGCAAGGATCTGGGCGAGGTTCCCACGGCTGAGGTTCACGCACCTGCATTTCATGATCTCGTGACCGGGGATTTTCCCTTGATGGAGTTGCGGCATGACCTGCACTGTTTTGCGCAGGCCGTCGACGTGGCCTATCCAAAAGGCGGCAATCAGGGCCTTGGTCCCAAGACGATCTGGTTGCGAACGCCGCAATTGCTTGGCACTGAACAGCCTTCGCCTGTTCAGTCGCTGTGTCCGCTGGCCGATTGCGGCAACGGTATCTCGTGCAACGTGCAACCGTCCGGCATGGGGTTTATGAACACGGACCTGACGCTGCACATCCACCGCGAACCTGTTTCGGACTGGTTGGCGGCCGAGTCGGTCTCGCACTGGCAGCCGAACGGAATCGGAATGTCGCAAGCGATCCTGTATGACACGCAGGGGCCAGTGGGTACGGCGTTGCAGACACTCGTTCTGCTTCCACCGCGCTAGCGCATACCCTTCGGATGTTTCGATCCGTGTTGGAAGTGCATTGCCGCAGCGGTCTTCGGCCCCTATGTTCTGGCCATGCGCTGGCTGATCACACTGTTAACCTGTTGCCTGCCGGTTTCGGCAATTCCGCACCCGCATGTCTATATCGACACCGGGCTGGAATTCATTGTCGATGAGACGGGCCAATTGACTCATGTCCGCGTGACCTGGGTCTATGACGAATTCTATTCCCTTCTGGTTCTGGAAGACCTGAAACTCGATCAGGATGCAGACGGCGTGTTGTCCGAGGCCGAGCAGACGGTTCTGACCGGTTTCGACATGCAATGGGTCGAAGGCTACAACGGCGATCTTGTCGTCACCGCAGGTGGAACGCCGGTCTCATTGACGGGGCCGTCAGAGCCGTCCGCGACCACCGAAGACGGGCGTATCGTGACAACTCATCTGCGCGAGGTCGAATCTGGCGGCGTATCGGCGGCGGACCTGTCCGCCAAACCTTTCGATGAAACCTTCTACACGGCTTACGAGGTCACGCGCCCGGTGACGATTTCCGGGCCGGATGGCTGCCAGATCGATCGCCGGGAACCCGATATCGACGGACAATTGGCGCAGATGCAGGCTTTTCTGCTGACATTGGATGCAGATGTCGACCTTGAAGAAAACGATATCCCCCTTGTCGGGGAAAGCTTTGCGACCGAGATCCGCGTTTCATGTCCAAATTCCTGATCATTCCGGTCGCGCTGGCCTGTGCCTTGCTGTTGTGGTTCTGGGGCAGCGGCGGATTCGACCATCTTGCTGCCTGGGCTGCGGGTGAACAACGGGACTTCCAGAACCAGATCGCGCGTTCCCTGCGCGCCGCGCGCGCGGAACAGCCGGAAGCTGTCGCAACCCTGCTGACGGTTTGTTTCGCCTATGGGTTTTTCCACGCGATCGGCCCGGGACACGGCAAGGTGCTGATCGGCGGCTACGGGCTGGGCCGTCAGGTCGCTTTCTGGCGTTTGTCCGCAATCAGTGTTCTGTCCAGTCTGGGGCAGGCGGTAACGGCGATCGTTCTGGTCTATGCCGGGGTGCTGGTGTTTCAGATGTCGCGCGAGTCTCTGATCGGGACAACAGAACAGGTGATGGCTCCGATCAGTTATGGGGCCATTGCGGCGATCGGGATGTGGCTTGTCCTGCGTGCGGTTCGCAGTTTTGCCCGACAGCATCGAAACTCACAGTCTTCCGCGCACCGTCATCATGACCACCATGATCACCACCACCACAATCACGGGGAGTGTTCCGAGTGCGGTCACCGCCATGGCCCAAGCCCCGAGGAAGTGGCGAATGTTGGCAGCCTGCGCGAGGCGTTGGTGCTGATCGCGGGGATTGCTGCGCGTCCCTGCACCGGCGCGCTGTTCGTGCTGATCCTGACTTGGCAGATGGGTATCGCAATGGTCGGCATCGCCGGGGCATTTGCCATGGCGCTGGGCACTGCGACGGTCACAACCTTTGTGGGCTGGACATCCTTCGGCTTGCGCGGGGGGCTTCTGGCCTCGGCCTCGGCCACGCGGTTCGTTTCTGTGCTGGCCCCGACTATCGAACTGGTTGCGGGTCTGATTATTGCAGTGATCGCAAGCGGGTTGCTGATGCGCGCGCTATAGGTCAGTCGAACACCGGTTCAGGGTATCCGACCCGCGCTAGGTAAAGGCCTTGCGGCGGGCAGACCGGGCCACAGGCAGCACGGTCAGCGGCCTGCAGCGCATCGCGCACATCTTCTGGTGTCCACGATCCCGCGCCGACCCGTTCCAGCGTGCCCACAAAGCTGCGCACCTGATTGTGCAGGAACGACCGCGCGCGCACGTGGAAGTGCACTTCGGGCCCTGAAAAGCCCTGAACCCGTTCAACCCGCAACTCATCCAGAGTTTTGACCGGGCTGACCGCCTGACAGATCGACGAGCGGAAGGTCGTGAAATCATGCCGCCCGATCAGCATGTCCGCACCGGCTTGCATCGCGTCGACATCCAGCTGGTGGTTGATCTGCCAGACCTGCCCGCTGTCATGGGTGGCGGGGGCGCGGCGCATCAGAATGCGGAACAGGTATTGCCGTTCGAGTGCTGAAAACCGGGCATGCCAATCGTCATCCACCCGCGCAGCCTTTACGATGGCCACGGGTTGAGGCTTGAGGTGATAGTTCAGCGCCTCGGACAGGCGAAACGAATCCCAGTCTTTCACCAGATCGCAATGCGCCACCTGTCCCAACGCATGAACGCCCGCGTCTGTCCGCCCGGCGGCGGCAATTGTGTGCTCACCCGGCTGGATACGCGACAGTGCGGTCTCGATTGCGCCCTGCACGGACGGCAGGTCCTTTTGCCGCTGCCATCCGGCAAACGGTTCCCCCTGATATTCGACTTTCAGCGCGTATCTTGGCATGTGGCGCTGGTATCGCGCCGCGCCGGTCCGGGCAAGAGCCGGATTGGGAAAAGCTCTGGCAACCTCGGGGCTTGCTACCTATCTTGAGCAAAACAACCATGCGGGGCGGCGGATTGGTCATCTCATCACTGGCAGACAGTCTTGTGCGCGGTGTCGAATCCGTGGGCGACCGCGTGTCTGAAACCCTGTTCGAGCCTGTCATACGTCTGGGCGTCACCGGGCTGGCGCGGTCCGGCAAAACGGTGTTCATCACCTCGCTTGTGGCCAATCTTCTGGATCGGGGCCGCATGACGGGGCTTGTCGCCCAGCAGGAGGGGCGGATCAACGCCGCCTATCTGCAACCACAGCCTGATGACACGGTTCCCCGGTTCGACTTTGAATCTCATCTGTCCGACCTGACCGGCCCCGCGCCGCACTGGCCCGAGAGCACGCGCGCGGTGTCCGAACTGCGCCTGTCATTCAAGGCGCGCCCCGCCGGTTTGCTGGCCGGGTTGCAGGGGCCACGTACCGTTCACCTGGATATCGTGGACTATCCGGGGGAATGGCTGCTGGATCTGGCCCTGTTGGAGAAATCCTATGCGGAGTGGTCGCAGGGCACGCTGACTCGCATCGAAGACCGGTCCGAAGCAACAGATTTCCTGTTACGGATTGGGGCAACCGATCCCAATTACAACCACGATGAACCGACGGCTCAGGCGCTGGCAGCGGCGTTCACGGATTATCTGAATAGGGCGCGGGACAGTGGTTACTACGACTGTACACCGGGGCGGTTCCTGTTGCCGGGCGACCTGGCCGGATCACCGGTTCTGACCTTTGCGCCTTTGCCGGTTGACGGCCCGTCGCGCAGGCGCTCGCTGCACCGCGAGATGGAACGGCGGTTCGAGGCGTACAAGTCGCAGGTGGTCAAACCCTTCTTCCGTGATCACTTCTCGCGCATCGACCGGCAGGTTGTGTTGGTCGACGCGCTGGGCGCAATTCACAAGGGCCCGAAGGCGGTCGAGGACATGCGCCGCGCGATGGCAGATATCCTGTCCGCTTTTCGTCCAGGCCGAAATGCGTGGCTCAGCCAATTGCTGCTGGGCAAACGGGTCGAGCGTATTCTCTTTGCCGCCACCAAGGCCGATCATCTGCACCACTTGCAACACCCACGCCTGACCGCGATCATGGAGGCGCTGACGCGCGAAGCGCAGGACAGGGCCAAATTCGCCGGAGCCGAGACCGCCGCCCTGTCGCTGGCGTCGCTGCGTGCCACGACGGAAGAAATGCGCAATCACAACGGGTCGGAACTGCCCTGCGTGCGTGGCACCCTGTTGGATACCGGGAACCAGGCCGCCTTTTATGCCGGGGATCTGCCGTCAGATCCCGCTCATCTGCTGGGCCCGGCCCGCGACGGGGCTGAGAACTGGCTGAACGATGATTTTGGTTTCATGACATTTGCCCCGGCGCATCTGACCCTTCGCCCCGGGGACGGGCCGCCGCACATCCGGCTGGACCGGGCCGCCCAGTTTTTGATCGGAGACCGCCTGTGACCGTAAAACTCCGCCCCGCCCGCAGTACGGATGCCGGCACAACCGGTGAAATCCTGCATGGATTCGCACGCGAAAACGACTGGATGCCCGAGCTGCATTCCTGCGCTGAAACCATCGCGTTTTGCGGCAGGATGATCGATCAGGGTTGGGTCACTGTGGCCGAGACGGACAAGGGCGTCGTGGGGTTTCTGGCGCGTCATGGTGACGAGGTTCACTCCCTCTATCTTGCTGCTGCGGCGCGGGGGCAGGGGATTGGGCGGAAATTGCTGGACCGGGCTAAAATCGAACGATCTCAGCTGTCGCTGTACGCGTTCGAGGCAAACAGGCCCGCGCGCAGGTTTTATGAGCGTCACGGATTTGTCGAGGTCGCGCGCGGCGACGGATCGGACAACGATGAAAACCTGCCGGATATCAGGTTTGTCTGGAATGCGGAGGGCGGCAACAATGGCTAAAGGCCCGGTTCTGATCGATCTGGAAGCGGATGAACCCGCTGCCGACGTAGCGCAGGTGCCGCCCGTTCCCGATGTTGCGCAGCCGCAAGGTCAGGCAATGCAGGCCGCGGCCCGGCTTGCGGCCCGAAAACCTTCTGCCCTGTCCCGGTGGTTCTGGGGGCTGGCGCTGGCCGTTGTGGGCGCGGCGGTATCGATTGCAGCGTGGGATTTTGCAACGTCGCTGGTGGCGCGTTCGCCTGTTCTGGGGTGGATCGTCACCGGGCTGATTGCGGCGCTGGTATTGGTGACGCTGATCATCGTGATCCGTGAACTGGCGGCTATTGGACGGTTGTCGCGCGTGGATGGAATGCGCCGCGCCGCCGATGCCGCGCTGGCCGAAGCTGATCTGGCGCAGGCGCGGTCGGTCACGAACAGGCTGGTCGCGTTCTACAAGGGCCGCGAAGACACGAGATGGGGCCGCGACAGGCTGGCCGAGCGCATGAGTGAGCAATTCGATGCCAGCGGTCTGCTGTCCCTTGCCGAGGACGAATTGCTTGCCCCGCTCGACGCTGCCGCCAGCCGTGAGGTCGAAGCGGCGGCCAGGCAGGTGGCCACCGTGACCGCGCTTGTACCGCTGGCTCTGGCGGATGTCGCAACGGCGATGCTGGCGTCCCTGCGGATGATCCGGCGCATTGCCGAAATTTACGGAGGCCGCGCCGGTTTTTTTGGCGGATGGCGTTTGACGCGGGCAGTCTTTGTGCATCTGGTCGCCACGGGTGCCGTCGCTGTGGGTGATGATCTGCTGGAGCCGGTTCTGGGCGGCTCAGTCCTCAGCAAACTGTCCCGCCGTTTTGGTGAGGGTCTGGTAAACGGCGCGCTCAGCGCCCGTGTTGGCGTTGCCGCGATGGAAGTCTGCCGTCCGTTACCCTTTTCCAAGCGACACAAGCCGTCGACCCGCGGCATGATCCGGCGTGCACTGAGCGGCCTGTTCTCGAAAGATTGATCTGACGCAAGGCCATAGTGCTATCCTTCCGCCAAGCTAATGGCGACGGAGGGCCAGCCATGATCGACCACGGTCACAGCCAGAAAGAGATTTCCGCCCGGATCAATGCCCCGCCCGGTCGCGGCGTCCTGCGGGATCTTGTTTATGGCGGGCTGGACGGGTCGGTCACGACCTTTGCCATCGTGTCCGGTGTCGCCGGGGCGGGTCTGTCGCCCTTTGTCATCGTGGCGCTTGGCCTTGCGAACGTGCTGGCCGACGGGTTTTCGATGGCGGCGGGGAACTATTCGGGCACCAAGGCCGAACTGGACAATATCCGCCGCATTCGCGCGGTCGAGGAACGCCATATCGACCTTTATCCCGAAGGCGAGCGCGGCGAAGTGCGCGAGATTCTGGCTCAGAAGGGGCTTTCGGGCCGCGTTCTGAACGAGGCGACGGATGCCATCACCGATAATCGGGAAAACTGGATCAACCTGATGATCGAAGGCGAATACGGTCTGGGCAGTGTCGAGCCTCATCCGCTCAAGGCTGCAATGGCGACGTTCCTCGCGTTTCTGGTAGCCGGGATGGTTCCGTTGGTTCCGTTTCTGGTGTCTGTCCAGAATGCCTTTGCGGTCTCGGTTTCACTGACACTTGCGGTTTTCTTCGCCATCGGTGCGATGAAAAGCCGGTGGTCGCTGGCCCCTTGGTGGCGGTCGGGGTTTGAGACCTTGTTGATCGGCGGAACGGCGGCGATGATTGCCTACCTTGTCGGGTCCCTGTTTCACCCCTGACGGCCCGGTTGGTCGTGTGGAATTGGTGTTGAAAATGACACGCTCACCGCTCTTCACTCCGGGCGGCAGAACCTCTGGACCATTGCGGGAAGGCGTCTTATAAGCCTGCCATGCATGACCGTCTGGCCATCATTATTCGAATTATATCCCCGGCGCTCTGACCCTCTGAGACGCCGGGCAAAGGTGTTTGAGACTTCGCACCGAACGCTTCGATCCTAGTAAGACCAGATCATCCAAGGGACGCCCCAAATGTGCGCCGATACGATCCAGACACCTGACTACAAAGACACGCTGAACCTGCCCAAAACCGAGTTCCCGATGCGCGCCGGCCTGCCCAAGCGCGAGCCCGCATGGCTGGAGCGGTGGGAAACCATCGGCGTCTATGACCGCTTGCGTGAAAAAGAGGGCCGCACGCCCTTTACGCTGCATGATGGCCCTCCTTACGCGAATGGTCACCTGCATATCGGCCACGCGCTGAACAAGACCATCAAGGACATGATCGTGCGATCCCATCAGATGATGGGTTTCGACGCGCGTTACGTGCCCGGCTGGGACTGTCACGGCCTGCCCATCGAATGGAAAATCGAGGAGCAGTATCGCAAGAAGGGCAAAAACAAGGACGAGGTGAACATCGTCGACTTCCGTCAGGAATGCCGCAAGTTCGCCGAAGGTTGGATCGACGTCCAGCGCGAAGAGTTCAAGCGTCTGGGTATCACCGGCAACTGGCCCGACCCCTACATCACCATGGACTATCACGCCGAAGCAGTGATCGCCGACGAGTTCATGAAATTCCTGATGAACGGCACGCTCTATCAGGGCTCCAAACCCGTGATGTGGTCGCCCATCGAGAAAACTGCGCTGGCCGAGGCTGAGGTCGAATATCACGACAAGGAAAGCTTCACCATCTGGGTGAAGTTTAAGGTCGTAAATGCGGGCGATCTGGATGACGCTTTTGTGGTGATCTGGACCACGACGCCTTGGACCATGCCGTCGAACAAAGCGGTCGTGTACGGCAAGGACATCTCTTATGGCCTTTATGAAGTCACCGGAGCGCCGGAGGAATGTTGGGCCAATGTGGGCGACAAATTCCTGCTGGCCGACAATCTCGCCGCCGATGTGCTTGGCCGCGCCCGCCTGAACGACGACCAATGGACCCGCGTCCGCGATGTGACTGCCGATGAACTGGAAGGTGTCCAGCTGACCCACCCGCTGGCCGGCGCCGAGGGTGGCAATGGTGAATGGGACGACATCCGTGACTTCCGCGCCGCTGAGTTCGTAACCGACACCGAAGGCACAGGTTTCGTTCACTGTGCACCGTCCCACGGGATGGAAGAATTCGAGCTGTACCGCGATCTGGGGATGCTGGAACAGGTCATCACCTACAACGTGATGGACGATGGCTCATTCCGCGCTGATCTGCCGTTCTTTGGAGGCAAATTCATCCTGTCCCGCAAGGGCGGTGAGGGTGACGCGAACAAAGCCGTGATCGACAAGCTGGTCGAGGTTGGTGGACTGCTGGCGCGGGGCAAGATCAAGCACAGCTATCCGCATTCGTGGCGCTCAAAAGCTCCGATCATCTACCGTAACACGCCGCAGTGGTTCGCCTCGGTCGACCGCAAGCTGGATGATGGCATGGGCGAGATGGGAGACACCATCCGCGAACGGGCCCTGCGCTCCATCGACGAACTGGTGAAGTGGACACCGCAAACGGGCCGCAATCGCTTGTATTCCATGATAGAGGCGCGCCCGGACTGGGTTCTGTCCCGCCAGCGCGCCTGGGGCGTGCCGCTGACCTGCTTCACTAAAAAGGGTGCTCTGCCGACCGACGCAGATTATCTGCTGCGCAACGCAGACCTGAACGCGCGTATCAAAGCGGCGTTCGAGGCAGATGGCGCGGACGTCTGGTACACCGAGGGCTTCAAAGAGAAGATCCTGAACGGCATCGCCAACCCCGATGACTACGATCAGGTGTTCGACGTGCTGGATGTGTGGTTCGACTCGGGCTCGACCCACGCTTTCGTTCTGCGTGATCGCGAGGACGGCACCGAAGACGGCATCGCCGATGTCTACATGGAAGGGACCGACCAGCATCGTGGCTGGTTCCATTCGTCCATGCTGCAGGCCTGCGGCACCAAGGGCCGTGCGCCTTATCGCAACGTTGTGACCCACGGCTTCACGCTGGATGCCAAGGGCAACAAGATGTCCAAATCGCTGGGCAACACCATCGTGCCGGAAGAGGTCATCAAGCAATATGGTGCCGATATCCTGCGCCTTTGGGTGGCTCAGACCGACTATACCGCCGACCAGCGGATCGGGCCGGAAATCCTCAAAGGCACCGCCGACAGCTATCGCCGCCTGCGCAACACCATGCGGTTCATGCTGGGTTCGCTGGCTGACTTCTCCGAGGCGGATCGCGTCGCGCCCGAGGATATGCCGCGACTGGAGCGTTGGGTTCTCAGCCGTCTGGCCGATCTGGATGAGCAAGTACGCAAGGGCTACGCCGCGTTCGACTTCCAGGGCGTGTTCAGTGCCGTATTCACCTTTGCGACCGTCGATCTGTCATCGTTCTATTTCGATATTCGCAAGGATGCGCTGTATTGCGATGGCGACACGCTGCGCCGCCGGTCCGCGCGCACCGTGCTGGATACCCTGTTCCACCGCCTGACCACCTGGCTGGCGCCGGTCCTGGTCTTCACCATGGAGGAAGTCTGGCTGGAACGGTTCCCGGGCGACGACAGTTCAGTCCATCTGGTGGACTTCCCCGAGACGCCTGCCGACTGGCGCAACGCCGAGCTTGAGACAGCCATGGCCAAGATCCGCCGGGTGCGCCGTGCTGTGACCGCTGCGCTGGAAGTGCAGCGCCAGGACAAGGTCATCGGCTCCAGCCTGGAGGCGGCGCCGATCGTATATATCGAAGACTCCGAAACCCGCGATCTGCTGGCAACGTTTGATGTGGATGACATGTGCATCACCTCTGGTCTGTCGGTGACCGGCGATCCGGCCCCGGCCGAGGCGTTTCGCGTGCCCGAGATCGAAGGCGTCGGAGTGGTGTTCGAAAAGGCGGAAGGCGCGAAGTGCCAACGGTGCTGGAAGATCCTGCCTGACGTGGGCCGCCACGCGCATGACGACGTCTGCGGGCGCTGCGACGAAGCGCTGGGCTGATCCGTTACCGGCGGATATGGGGCAGGGCCTTTAGTGAGGCTCTGCCTTTCTCCGAAAGGTATTTTGAACAAAAGACGGGCGAATTGTCTGGATTCGGGTTGCGGTGGCTGTGACCTGTCTGTCAGCATGACCGAATGGGAACGATTGCGGTAGACACACGGTTTGGACGCCTTGGCATCGTCGAGGAAGACGAGGCAATCACGGGGCTGATTTGGGACGGGTCCGACGATGCCCCTGATACGCCGTTGCTCCGCGAGGCGGCGGCGCAGATGCGGGCCTACGACCAGAAACGCCTGCAAAGGTTCGATCTGCCCTATCGTATAAAGGGATCAGAGTTTCAGCGCCGGGTCTGCGACGCAATGTTCGCGATCCCGCTGGGTGAGACCCGGACTTATGGCCAGTTGGCAGAGGAGCTGGGCTATTCGGCGCAGGCGGTGGGGCGCGGCTGTGGCGGCAATCCGATCCCGGTGATCATCCCGTGCCACCGCGTTTTGGGGGCAAATGGAAGGATGGTCGGGTTTTCCGGGTGCGGGGGTGTCGAGACCAAGGTTGCCCTGTTGCGCCATGAAGGAGCCGCCAGCCTGCTTATCTGAACAGTGGAAACCTGTTGCAATCGCCCGGATTGCGGCCCAACTTATATTCGATACTGAATTTGAAGGACCGCATTGAATGACCACTGAAGCAGACCTTGCAGCCCGCAAGAAGGCAATTATCGACCGGCTGATGTCGCTTGAAGCGCAGGAGCTTGCCACGGCGCAGGCGCATTATGATGCGTTTCTGAAAGATTCGCAGCTGGATGACCGTGAAGGACATGACAAGGACGACATCGCTGCCTCGCGCGAGAATGCAGATCTGGCGGCAGCTTTCGACGCGCCGGTCCATGCCCATCATGCCAAGATCGACGTGATCGAAAACACTGATTTCAGCCTGACCGACACGGTGCAGCCCGGCGCGGTGATCAAATTCAACAACCGGCGGTTTGTTGTGTGTGTTTCAACGACGCGGTTTGACGTCGACGGCAACACCTACATGGGCATTTCCATGCAAAGCCCGATCTACCTAGCCATGGCCGGCCTGCAGGAGGGTGATGTGTTCACCCATAATGGCACCGAATTCGAAGTGCAGGAGGTCCTGTAATTTCAGCTATCGCGCGCGGGTACCATCTGCTGAGCGATGCCCGCGAAGGTCAGGTACAGGCTGGTGACGACCAGCCCCCAGTGCGCCCAGCTTTCGGGATGGAAATCGACCCAGGCTGCCCATCCGGCAAAGAACGTCCAGGCCAGGGCCATTGGCAAAGTCAGGTTGCGCCAGCGTTCGGTCCGGACCGGATGAACGAATTTCAGCGGCAGGAACATTGCCAATGATAGCAGCGTGACCAGCAGCAGGATCACCCAGAAATTCGGTTCGAGTGCGAAGATCACGATGACGAACATGTTCCAGCAGCCGGGAAAGCCGGAAAAAGAGTTGTCCTTGGTCTTCATTCGGGTGTCGGCAAAGTACATCGCGCTGGCAAATGTGATGACAATGATGGCGAACCAGCCGGTCCAGCCGTCCATCAGCCCCGATTTGAACAGTGCGAAGGCGGGGATGAACACATAAGTCAGGTAGTCGATGATCAGGTCCAGCAGGACGCCATCGAACTCGGGCGCGTTTTTCTTGACGTGGTAGTGGCGGGCCATCGGGCCATCGATACCGTCCACGATGAAAGAGACCACAAGCCAGAGATACATCAGGCTCCATTTTTCTTCGACGGCGGCCAGCATGGCCAGCATTGCAAAAACGGCACCGGTGGCGGTGAACAGATGAACGCTAAGGGCTTTGAATCTCAATGTCATGGGGGTGTCATGGACGATGCGGCCACGAGATGCAAAGCAAAAAGTCACCAATGACCAAACGCCGGCGAATGGCTGTGGTGATCCGGTTCAGGCCTTGGGATGAGCCCGGTTGTAGACTTCCATCAGGCGCGCGCTGTCGACTGCCGTGTAGGTCTGCGTGGTCGAAAGCGACGCATGCCCCAGCAATTCCTGAATTGCGCGCAGATCACCACCCGCCGACAGAAGATGCGTAGCAAAGCTGTGCCTAAGTGCATGTGGGGTGGCTGTGGCAGGCAGGCCCAGCTGCATCCGAGCCTTCGCCATGACGCCCTGTATTGCACGGGGGTTTAGCGGCCCGCCCCGCACACCGCGAAACAGCGCTTCTGAGGGCACCAGGGAATGAGGACAAAGCGACGTGTACCGTTCCACGGCCTGCCGGGCGACTGGCAGAACCGGCACGACCCTTTCCTTCCCGCCCTTGCCCAGAATCCGCAGTGTTGCTGGCAGAGGCACATCCCTACCTGTCAGGGACAGGGCTTCGGATATTCGCAATCCGCACCCGTAAAGCAGTGTGACCACCGCCATGTCCCGGGCCGCGACCCAATCCGAGCTGGATTGCAGTTCGACCGTATCAATCATCGCGCGCGCCGCATCTTCGGCAAGCGGACGGGGCAGTTTTTGGGTGTATTTGGGTGCGCGGGTCGACAAAACGGCGGTGGGTTCAAAGCCTTCGCGCTCGGCCAGCCAGCGATAAAAGCTTTTGACGGCGGACAGTTTGCGTGCCAGCGACCGCGCCCCCACACCGCTACCGCGCTGATCCGCCATCCAGGCCCGCATGTCCGAAACCGTGATCCGTTCAAGCGCGGCCAGCCCCTGCTGCCCGTTGTGGTGCAGGGTCATGAAGGCCAGAAAGTCGCTGACATCTCCGCGATAGGCGGATTGCGTGTTCTCCGATCGTCCGGCCAGCGCGGCAAGCCCGTCAATCCAGTGCTGCAGCGCCTCGCGGCAGGCCGGAGAAATCAGGCTCACGACAGCCAGTGGCGCATGGAGCGTTCAAATACGCCGGCAAAAAAGGTCAGAAGGTCGGTACCCAGTTGTGGAGTGAAATGTCGTGGATCCCGGGCGCCCATAACGATCATGCCCGGCAGGCGACCCGTGCCCAGGTTCAGCCGCAGGCAGGCTTCGGACCGCAAATGCCCCGCCTGCGCACCATAGATCCTGCGGCTGTGTTGCCGGGTTTCGCGCAAAATGACATCCCGCGTGGATCTGCTGCGATCACTGTTGAGGTACGCGTCGACAAAGCCGGGCTCGACCACAGCCAGAACGCCCCCCAGCTTTTCGATCGCGGGATCGTTTTGTTCGATTGTGGTTTCCAGAACCAGAGTGATCTGGTCCACGCGCAAAATATCGGCCACGTCACTGCCCAGGGCGCGCAGGAATTCTTCGAACTCGACGGGCTCCAGCAGGCGCAGAATGGCGCGGTGTACTTGATTGGTGCCCGCAAGGTTCTCGTAAGCGGCCGCGATGACCGAGCGGTGGGTGTCTTCCAGTCGGTCCAGCCGCGCCTCAAGCCGCTGCATGGCGATGCCGCGCAGGTCGATGACATTTTCGCCACGCGCCTGTTCGTTCGCGGCCACCAGGGCCTGCATCAGGTCCTTGTCATCCAGCACGGCGTCTGGTTCAGCCAGAATCGCGGCGCGAAGGCTATCCTCGAGTTTGGGGTTACTGCTCATATCCCGTCCGGTCTTTTTTTGTTGTGCCGGACTATAACATGGCTTGCCGCGATTGCCTTGGAAAAAATGCAGCTTTGACGGGTTTTCTCAGGTCTGATGCGGGGGCTCCCGCCTGCCTGCGCCTGATCGGGGATCAGGCCTCGGCCGTTGGGCCGGGCGCGGCGCCAGACGGCGCCGCGCTGTTGTGCAATGGATCAGAGGATTTTCTGGCCGGTCTTGGCCCAGTCGGCCAGGAAGGTCTCGAGACCCTTGTCGGTCAGCGGGTGATCGGCCAGTTTCTTGATGACGGCGGGTGGCGCTGTGATCACGTCGGCACCGATGCGCGCGCTGTCGGTCACATGGTTCACGGTGCGGATCGAGGCGGCCAGAATTTCAGTTTCGAACCCGTAATTGTCATAAACCTGACGGATGTCGGCGATCAGATCCATGCCATCAAGGTTGATGTCGTCCAGACGTCCGATGAACGGCGAGATGAAAGTCGCACCAGCCTTGGCTGCCAGAATGGCTTGATTGGTGGAGAAGCAGAGAGTCACGTTGACCATCTGGCCTTCGTCGGTCAGCGTTTTGCATGTTTTCAGACCAGCCCATGTCAGCGGCACTTTTACAGCGATGTTGGGGGCGATCTTGGCCAGCTTGCGGCCTTCAGCGATCATGTCGTCGGCTTCGGTTGCGACCACTTCGGCAGACACAGGCCCGTCGACCAGATCGCAGATTTCCTTGGTCACTTCCAGAATGTCGCGTCCCGACTTCAGGATCAGCGACGGGTTGGTGGTAACGCCGTCCACCATGCCCAGATCGTTCAGTTCGGCGATGGCATCGATCTCGGCGGTGTCTACAAAGAATTTCATGAGGGCAGTCCTTTGATGGGTTGGCCTTGGTTGCGGATGGCTTTACCTCAAAGAGACCCATGCTGGAACCCCCTGCGAAGGATATGCCGTGAGCGCTAACGGATTTTTCGACGAAGGAGACCTGGTTGCGGTGCTGACGACGCAGCCGCTGGACCGGACGTTGGACTATGAGGCGCCCGAGGGTGGGTGTTTTCTGGGGGCGTTTGTCGAAGTACCATTGGGGCCGCGCAAGGTTCTTGGCGTGGTCTGGGGGCCGGGGCAGGGGGGCTTTGACCTTGCCAAGGCGCGGTCGGTCATACGTGTGCTCGAAGTTGCGCCGATGCGAGAGGAGATGCGCGTGTTTCTGGGGCGGGTGGCCGATTACACGCTGACGCCGATGCCCGCGATGCTGCGTCTGGCGACCCGCGCGCCGGGGCTGGGTGATCCGCCGTCTATGCGCAAGATCTATCGCCTTGGCGAAGGGCAACCTGACCGGATGACGGATGCACGTGCCCGCGTGCTGGAAGTGTTGCGCGACTATGGCGGGCTGGCCTTTACGCTGAAGGAGTTGGCTGAACAGGCAGGGGTGACGTCCTCGGTCGTCAAGGGCTTGGTCAAGCAAGGCGCGGTTCGGGAAGAGGACAGCCCGCGAGATCTGCCCTATCCGCGTCTGGACCCGGATTTGCCCGGAAAGGAGCTGACAGATGATCAGGCAGAGGCGGTCGCGCGGCTGCGAGCCGGGCAGCGGACGGGGAATTATGGCACGACGTTGCTGAAGGGTGTGACCGGGTCCGGCAAGACCGAGGTGTATCTGGAAGCGGTGGCCGAGACTTTGCGGCAAGGGCGGCAGGCGCTGGTCTTGCTGCCAGAGATTGCCCTGACCGCCGAGTTTCTGACCCGGGTCGAGGCAAGGTTCGGCGCGCGGCCGGCCGAATGGCACTCGGGCGCGACCATGACCGAACGCCGCCGGGTCTGGCGGATGGTCGGGCAGGGGGATGCGCAACTGGTGGTCGGCGCCCGGTCGGCGCTATTCCTGCCGTTCCGCCATCTGGGGCTGGTTGTTGTCGATGAGGAACATGATACCTCTTACAAGCAAGAGGATGGCGTGCTTTACAGCGCCCGCGACATGGCGGTCCTGCGCTCGGCCATCTGTTGCGCGCGGGTGATTCTGGCCAGTGCCACGCCCTCATTGGAAAGCTGGGCCAACGCCGAGGCCGGGAAATACGAGCGTCTCGATCTGACGTCGCGGTTCGGGGCGGCAGTCCTGCCGGAGATGAAGCCCATCGACATGCGCGCCGAACAGATGCAGGCAGGGACGTGGATTTCCCCGTCCCTGCGGCAGGCAGTACGACAGCGGATCGAGAAGGGTGAACAATCGCTGCTGTTCATCAACCGCCGTGGCTACGCGCCGGTGACGCTCTGCCGCGCTTGCGGTGAACAGATTGCCTGTGATCACTGTGACGCGCGGATGGTCGAGCATCGCTTTTTGAAACGCCTTATGTGCCATCAATGCGGCGAAACCAAACCGATGCCCGAGACCTGTCCGTCCTGCGGGGTCGAAGGCAAGCTGGCCCCGGTCGGGCCGGGAATCGAGCGGCTGGCGGAAGAGGCCGAAGCGACCTTTCCCGAGGCGAATATCGCGATGCTCAGTTCCGACCTGTTCGGCTCGGCGCGGGCGCTGAAGGCCAAGATTGAAGAGATTGCCGAAGGCGACGCGGATCTCGTCATCGGGACACAGCTGGTGGCCAAAGGGCACAACTTTCCAAAGCTGACGCTGGTCGGAGTTATCGACGCGGATCTCAGCCTGCATGGCGCAGACCTGCGGGCTGCCGAGCGGACCTTCCAGTTGATGCGGCAGGTTGCGGGTCGAGCCGGTCGGGCCGACAAGCCCGGGCAGGCGCTGTTGCAGACCTTTCAACCGGAACATCCTGTCATCCGCGCCATTCTGTCCGGCGATGAAGAAGGTTTCTGGAAGGCCGAGGCCGCCGGGCGGCAGGCGGCAGGCGTGCCGCCTTATGGCCGCATGGCTGGAATTGTTCTGTCGGGCCCCGAGGTCGGCCCGGTTTTCGACATCGGCAATGCCATGGCCCGCAATGACGCGCCGCTGCGTGACGTGGGCGCGCAGGTGTTTGGTCCGGCCCCGGCGCCCATCGCCCGCATCCGTGGCCGCCACAGGGTGCGGCTGCTGGTCAAAGCGCCGAAGGGCGCGCCCATTCAGGACGCGATCGCGCGCTGGATCGCGCCTTTGCGCCTGAAAGGCGATATCCGACTTTCCGTGGATATCGACCCGCAAAGCTTCTACTGACGTCTGCATCTGCGCAGGCCTGCTGTGCGCATGCCGCTTCCCTCTCGCCAAACTGTTCAAATGGGCGTAGAGGGAGTCCCATGCTGAAACCCATGCCGCTTTCTGAGGCGCAGAGCCTTCCGTTCTGGCGCCGTCCGGTCACGCTCCTTTTCGTGATGGCATTGACCATGCCCATCGCGTTCAATGCGTGGAGCGCGCTGTTGAACAACTTTGTCATCGAGGTGGCGAATTTTGATGGTGCGGATATCGGTCTGCTGCATACGGTGCGGGAAATTCCGGGCTTTCTGGCCGTCGGCGTGATTGCCGTGATCCTGTTCATTCGCGAACAGGTGCTGGCGATGATCTCGCTGATGCTGCTGGGTGTTGCAACGGCCGTCACCGCTTGGTTTCCCAGCCTTGGCGGGTTGCTGTTTGTGACGCTGTTCAGCTCGATCGGCTTTCACTACTACGAAACGGTAAACCAGTCGCTGCAACTGCAATGGTTGCCCAAAGACCGCGCGCCGCAAGTGCTGGGATGGCTGGTGGCGATGGGGTCTGCCTCGACTCTGGTGGTCTACGGCCTGATCGTTCTGACATGGGACCGGTTCGATCTGTCCTATAACACGGTATTCATGGCGGCCGGGGGGCTGACGGCGCTGCTTGGCTTGTTGTGCCTGGTCGCTTACCCGCAATTCGATGCGCCGACGCCGCAGACAAAGAAGATCATACTCCGCCGCCGGTATTGGCTGTATTATGCGCTGCAATTCATGGCCGGGGCCCGGCGGCAGATTTTCATTGTTTTCGCCGGTTTCATGATGGTCGAGAAGTTCGGTTTTGACGTGCACGAACTGACAGGGCTGTATCTGATCAATCTGCTGATCAACATGACCGCTGCGCCCATGTTGGGCAAAGCGGTGGCGATGTTCGGCGAACGCCGCACGCTGATTTTTGAATATACCGGTCTGGCGATCGTGTTCGCGGCCTATGGCGGTATCTACTGGTTTGGCTGGGGCGTGCTGCTGGCCGCAATCCTATACGTGATCGACCACGTACTGTTCGCGCTGGCATTGGCGTTGAAGACCTATTTCCAGAAGATCGCCGACCCGGCGGATATTGCGCCCACGGCGGCGGTGGCTTTCACGATCAACCATATCGCGGCTGTGTTCCTGCCTGCATTGCTGGGGCTCCTGTGGGTTGTCTCGCCCGGCGCCGTTTTCGGGCTGGCTGCTGCCATGGCGCTGGTCTCGCTGGGTCTGTCCCTGCTGATCCCGCGTCACCCGGAACCGGGCAACGAAACCATCCTGTCGAAATACGCCCCCGCCCCCGCCGAATAGGCGCCAGCGCTTGACCTTGGCGGCCGGTGGCCCTAGGCGCAGTGCGAGATTGGACAGGAGGCCCCGATGCCCACATTCACTGCGCTCACGACACTGAACGGGAAGAAAGCCGCCGAAAGCCTGGGCGAAGCGATGGAGCGTCTGGACCCGGAACCAACTGGCGTGGGCGTGTTCGAGGTCGAAGACGACTCGGGCCTGTGGGAGGTTGGCGGTTACTTCACCGAAGCCCCCGATGAAACCGCGCTGGCCGTTCTGGCCGCTGCGTTCGGGGCGAAGCCCTTTGTCGTTTCGGAACTGCCCGAAACCGACTGGGTCGCGCATGTCCGCCGGGAACTGGCACCGGTCGAGGCGGGGCGGTTCTTTGTCTATGGCAGCCATGATGCGGACAAGCTGCCCGAAGGCCGTATCCCTCTGCTGATCGAGGCCGCGATGGCGTTTGGCACGGGGCACCATGGCACGACCCTTGGATGCCTCAAGGCGTTGGATCGGTTGCTTGACGAAGGGTTCTCGGCGGCGAAAGTGGCAGATATCGGCTGTGGCACTGCTGTTCTGGCAATGGCCGCCGCGCGGGTCTGGGACGGGCAGTTTCTGGCCAGCGATATTGACCAGGTCGCGGTTGACGTGGCCGAGGCCAACCTGAAGGCAAACGGGATGTCCGGTCAGGTGCTCTGTATCGAGGCGGCGGGCTTCGATCACCCCGAACTGCAATCGCATGCGCCCTATGACCTGATCTTTGCAAATATTCTGAAAGGTCCGCTGGTGGCTCTGGCACCGGAAATTTCAGCGAATCTGCGCTCTGGAGGCTACGCGATTCTGTCAGGGATTCTGAACGAACAGGCCGATGACGTCGTTTCCGTTTATTTACAAAATGGGTTCAATACCCATCATCGCGGCCAGATTGGTGACTGGACGACGCTGATCTTAAGCAAACAGGGCTAATTCAGGGCCATTTGCAGGAGTTTTGTGGTTTTTTGCCTCTTTTTTGTCGCAATCTGTTTCTACCGTCATTCAAGTCAGCGGGGGGCGGTTTTAGGAGGCTGCCATGACGGTAAAACAACTGGAGTTCGATCAGCGCGTCAATCGCCTGAACAAGAAGCACAGCAAGATGAGCCACGGCTATCGTGCGACGATGCGCAAGGATGGTCTGGTGGTGATGAAACCACAACGCGTCAGATCGGCGATCCCTGCAAAGGTTCTGCTGTTCTGCATCTGCGGGTTCTTTGCCTTCAAGGCGTTTCTGCTGTCCAGCCTTGGTCCAACCGGTTATGACCACCGCATTGACACCCTAAGCCAGGGCACCTCGGTTGAGCAGGCAGGAGCCTGGATCATGCAGGTGGACCCGATGACAGAGTTTCTCTCGGTTCAGCTTAACAAAGTCCTCTACTGACTTTGCCTGAATCAAAAAACACCGCGCTGCTTCTGGCTGCGCGGTGTTTTTTTGCTCCGTAAAGAAGCTGTGAGTGGGCGTTTGCCGTCTTAGCGGCGGCCTTCGGCAACGACGTCGATGTCGCCGCGGCACAGGCCGATATCTTCCAGTTCACGGTCGGTCAGACCGCTCAGCGCGTTGCGGGTAACGCGGGCGTCATTCCATTCGACAACGGCGTTGACGACCGCTGCGAAAGTTTCGCCGATACGGCCAACGAGGCCGAACGAGCCAGTGGCGGTGCGGGTTGTATCCAGTGCAGCCATATCCTGTTTCCTTCTGGTTTGTGTTACTGTCTGATCTTGCGATCTGCCGGGCATCTAGTGATGTCATATCGCCGGCACAAGAGCGGAATTTGCATGTGTCCTATGCAATTTCTGCAGAGCTCGAGTTTCATTAAATTCCCTTAAATCATTGATGAATTTCTCTTTCATTAGGTGGCGGAAACAGGACATTCCGGGTCGCAAAAAGGGTCCATCTGTCGCCGTTGAGACAGGTCTGTCGTTTTTGGCCTTTGGGTCAATTCGCTTGGAAAATGTTCTTGCTTCGTGCTAGTTGATAAAAAAATCACACGAACCCGAGCAGGCCAAAGGCACAACATGCGAATTCTAGGCATTGATCCGGGGCTGAGAACCCTGGGATGGGGCATCATCGAATCAAATGGCAGCCGTCTGAGCCATGTCGCCAACGGGTTGTGCAAGTCGGACGGGGACGATCTGGGTGAACGCCTTTTGTCCCTGCACAACCAGATCGTCGAGGTCATAGCCGAGTATCGACCGGATCAGGCCGCGATCGAGCAGACATTCGTCAACAAGGACGGGGCCGGAACGCTGAAACTGGGTCAGGCGCGCGGCGTGGCGTTGCTGACGCTGGCGAAGGCCGGTTTGACGGTCGGGGAATATGCGCCCAACCGGGTCAAGAAAACCGTGGTCGGTGTGGGTCACGCCGAAAAAGAGCAGGTGCTGCATATGGTCAAGCTGCAACTGCCGGGGTGTCAGCCCAAAGGGGCGGACGCGGCGGATGCGCTGGCGATTGCTATCTGTCATTCCTATTACGGCGCGGCGCCTCAGGCGCGGATGAAAGAGGTGCGGGCATGATCGGAAAATTGACCGGGCGGCTGGATTATCGCGCGGCAGACCACGTGCTGATTGATGTGCGCGGGGTCGGCTATATCGTCTACTGTTCGGACCGGACCATGGCGGCACTACCGGGTGTGGGTGAGGGCGTCTCGATCTACACCGAGATGGTCGTGCGTGAGGACCTCATGCAGCTTTACGGGTTTCTGTCGCTGGTCGAAAAGGAATGGCATCGCTTGCTGTGTTCGGTGCAGGGCGTTGGGGCCAAGGTCTCGCTAGCCATTCTGTCCGCACTGGGACCGGACGGGGTCAGCCGCGCCATTGCGTTGGGTGACTGGGGTGCGGTCAAGGCGGCCAAGGGTGTCGGACCTAAGACGGCGCAGCGAATTGTGCTGGACCTCAAGGACAAGGCTCCGGGCGTGATGGCAATGGGCGGCACGGTGACCGAGGCGATGAGCGGTCCCGAACTGGAAGTGGTCGAATCGTCCGAACCTGCACCAGTCGCCAAACCGACGGTCAGGCCAGTCTCGGGTTCGGCGGCTGCTACTGCGGGGGCTTTGTCGGCCTTGTCCAATCTGGGGTATGGACCGTCCGAAGCGGCATCGGCCGTGGCCGAAGCCGCAGCCAACCTGCCCGACGCGGGTGAGGCGGAACTGATCCGGGCCGCTTTGAAACTGCTTGCTCCGAAAGGGTGAATGAATGGTAGACGCCGATCCCGCCCTGCGCCCCGATCCGTTGCCGGAAGACAATGACCGAGCGCTGCGTCCGCAGGGGCTGGACGAATTTATCGGTCAGGCCGAGGCAAGAGCCAATCTGCGCATCTTCATCCAGTCAGCCCGCCAGCGAGGCGAGGCGATGGATCACACGTTGTTCCATGGCCCGCCGGGGCTTGGGAAAACCACGCTGGCGCAGATCATGGCGCGCGAGCTGGGGGTGAGTTTCCGCATGACTTCGGGCCCCGTGCTGGCCAAGGCGGGCGATCTGGCGGCGATCCTGACCAATCTGGAATCGCGGGACGTGTTGTTCATCGACGAAATCCACCGTCTGAACCCGGCTGTTGAAGAGGTGCTGTACCCGGCGATGGAGGATTTCGAGCTGGATCTGGTGATCGGTGAAGGTCCTGCGGCGCGCACCGTGCGGATCGAATTGCAGCCGTTCACTCTGGTGGGCGCTACGACTCGCATGGGGCTTCTGACCACGCCTTTGCGCGACCGGTTTGGTATTCCAACGCGGTTGCAGTTCTACACGGTCGACGAACTGCACGAGATCGTCACCCGTAACGCGCGCAAGCTGGGTGCTCCGGCTGATGATGAAGGCGCGCGCGAGATTGCCCGGCGTTCGCGCGGAACCCCGCGGATCGCCGGGCGGCTGCTGCGGCGCGTGGTCGATTTTGCCATTGTCGAGGGCGATGGACGGATTACACGCGATCTGGCCGATGGTGCCCTGACGCGTCTGGGTGTGGACAACCTGGGGCTGGATGGCGCGGACCGGCGTTATCTGAAGCTGATCGCAGAGAATTACGCGGGCGGCCCCGTGGGAATCGAAACCTTGTCAGCAGCGCTGTCAGAAAGCCGGGATTCGCTCGAAGAAGTGATTGAGCCCTATTTGTTGCAGCAGGGCCTGATACAACGCACACCGCGTGGGCGGATGCTGGCGCAGAAGGCATGGACCCATTTGGGAATGGCGGCGCCCCGGGGGCAGAGCGATCTGTTTGGTTGATGCGGTGCGCCATGGGTTTTATGCCTTCGGCGAGAGTATTTTTGAAAAGATGAAGGGTCGGCCGTGACACCGGAAGAAATCGAAGCACTTTTTACGCGTGAAAGCGGCGAGTTCCTGTTCGCGCGTTGGGGGCGACCGATCGTGCCGATCGTCTTTGGCGTCGAAGATGATACGCTTTCCGTGATCAAGGGCGCGTTCGAGGCGGTTGTCGCGCTAGCTGGCCACAAGATGGCCGAGACCGATCCGGAACTGGGCGCGAACTGCATGGTCTTCTTTTTTCGCGACTGGCAGGAATTGCTGGAGGTGCCCGATCTGGACCGTCTGATCCCTGATCTGGCTCCTCTGGTCGGGCGGCTGATGGAGGCGGATGCCAACCAGTACCGTATATTCCGGTTCGAGGAGGACGGGACCATCCGGGCGGCGTTCGTGTTTTTGAAGATGGATGGCGAATTGTCCAAAATTCCTGCCGAAACGCTTGCGCTGGGGCAGGTGGTACAGACCGTTTTGTTGTGGTCCGATGCTGCGTTCCGGTCGCAGTCTCCGCTGGCCGTAGCTGGCGGAACGACAATTCTGCGCCCTGAAATCTCCGCGCTTATCCGGGCCGCCTATGATCCGATTTTGCCGGGAATGGCGCAGGATGCGTCTCACGCATTGCGATTGTTTGCGCGTCTGGAGCAGCCACAATGAAGCACGTCTTTCCCATCCGGGTCTATTACGAAGACACCGACATGGGCGGTGTTGTCTATCATGCGAATTACCTGCGTTTTATTGAACGGGCACGGTCGGACTGGGTGCGCAACCTCGGCAATGACCAGAACGCGATGCGGGATCAGGGGATTGTCTGGGTCGTGCGCCGGATCGAGGCGGATTATCTGTCGCCGGCCAAGTTTGATGATGAACTGATCGTCGAAACCGAGATGGTTTCGATTTCAGGAGTGCGCCTGACCATGGCGCAGCTTGTCCGGCGCGGCGAAACCGAGATTTTCCGCGCCACCGTGACCGCCGTTTGCATCAATAGCGAAGGCAGGCCGATCCGTCTTCCGGCAGAGATTCGCGCATTGATGTAACAATTTACTCAGCCGGGGTGGTTCTGTTGGCTTTTCGATACCAACTGCGTTAGCGTTTGGCAAAACAAGGCCAAATGGCTGTCAGGCAAAACAAAGAGCAGGTTCATGGAAGCTGAAACGCTGGCGCTGGCGCAGGAGATCGACTTCTCCATGTGGGGGCTGTTTGCCCGCGCGACATTTATCGTCAAACTGGTGATGCTGATACTGGTCGTCGCATCGTTCTGGTCCTGGGCGATCATCATTCAGAAACTGATCAATTACCGCGCAGCGCGACGCGAAGCGGAGGTTTTTGATGAATCCTTCTGGTCCGGCAATCCGCTGGATGAGCTGTTCGAACAGATCGGGACGCGACCGGACGGCAGTTCCGAGAAGATATTCGCCGCCGGCATGATCGAGTGGCGCAGGTCACACCGAAATGACGGCGGCTTGATTGCCGGCGCGACGGCACGGATTGACCGGTCGATGGATGTGGCCATCGCAAAAGAGGCGGAAACACTGCAAAAAGGTCTGCCCATATTGGCCACGGTCGGCTCGACCGCGCCATTTATCGGTTTGTTCGGCACCGTATGGGGCATCATGAACGCCTTTATCGAGATCGCCGAGCAGCAGAACACCAACCTTGCCGTTGTTGCGCCCGGTATTGCCGAAGCGCTTCTGGCCACCGGTCTGGGCCTGCTGGCCGCGATCCCGGCGGTGATTTTCTACAACAAGCTCAGCGCGGACAGTGATCGGATCGTTGGCGGGTATGAAGCGTTTGCCGACGAATTCGCCACCATCCTGTCGCGGCAGTTGGACAGCTGAGATGGGTGCGGCGGTTCAGCAACCCTCGGGCGGAAACGGCCGCAGGCGGGGGCGGCGGCGTGGTCGCGCCCAGCCGATGGCTGAGATCAACGTGACGCCATTTGTAGATGTCATGCTTGTGCTGCTCATCATCTTCATGGTGGCGGCCCCGCTGCTGACCGTGGGGGTGCCCGTGGACCTGCCCAAGACGGCGGCCAGTGCCCTGCCGGGTGACAATGAGGAACCGCTGACCGTCACACTGACAGCGGACGGGCGGGTGCAGATCCAGACCACGGACGTCGCGCGTGCCGATCTGATCGGAAAACTCAGGGCCATTGCGGTTGAGCGTACCAGTGACCGGGTGTTCCTGCGGGCGGACGGCGCAATTCCCTACGCGCAGGTGATGCAGGTGATGGGGGCGCTGAATGCCGGCGGGTTTTCGAATGTGGGCCTTGTGACCGATACCGGCGGGCCGACATTTGACGAAGGTGGAGAGTGAGGCCGCGCGGTGGATACCGGCACCAAGATCTCGGCGATTGCCCACGTAGGTCTGATCGGATGGGCGCTGTTTGGCGGCACGTTCCGGTCCGAGCCTTTGCCTATGGCCGTTCAGGAGGTATCTGTGGTCACGGCTGAACAGTTTGCTGCGATGACCGCGCAACGCGACGCGCCCCAGGTTCCGTCGCCGCCCGCTGAATTGCAGCCGCCTGAAGAGCCCGAAGTGGCCAACGCCCCTGAACCGACACCCGAAGAACAACCAGAACCCGAGCCGATTGTCGCGTCCGAGCCCGAGCCTGATCCTTTGCCCGAGCCGGTGGAAGCCCCGCCCGAGCCGGAAGTGATCGAACAACCCCCGACGCTGGACCAACCTGATCCGGAAGTCGCTGCGTTGCCGACGCCGGGTCCGGAATCCCTGCCCAATTCCGCTGACAAGGTTGCGCCCGAGCCGGTGGCCCCGCCGCCGCCCGAGGCAAAACCGGATGACATCGAAACCCCCGCCGTATCCCTGGATGAAGGGGCCGAGACCCAGCAGGAGCAACAGGATCAGACCGCGCCCGAGGAAGCCACGGATCAGATCGTGACCGAGGCGGAAGAGACGCAGGAATTGTCGCCCCAGACTTCCCCGCGCCCCCGAACGCGTCCCAGCCGCCCGCAACCTCCGGCCGAACCCGTGGTGGCCGAAGCCCCGGAAGCCCCCGAAGAACCGGCGCAAAGTGACCAGCAGGCCATCGAGGATGCGCTGGCCGATGCGTTGGGACAGAATGACGAGCCATCGGGGCCACCGCTGACCAGTGGTGAAAAGGACGCGATGCGGCTGGCGGTATCGAAATGCTGGAATGTCGGATCGTTGTCGACGGACGCCTTGCAGACAGTCGTTGTGGTCGGCTTTTCTCTGACCCCGGATGGTAAGGTTGTTGGCGGCAGCTTGCAGTTGCTCGACAGCTCAGGCGGCTCTTCAGGGGCTGCAAAACAGGCCTACGAGGCCGCTCGGCGCGCTATTTTGCGTTGCGGAGCCAAAGGATACGACCTGCCTGCTGACAAATACGCGCAGTGGCAGGATATTGAGATTACATTCAATCCCGAGAGGATGCGGATCAAATGATGAAACTTCTGACCAGCCTCTTTATTGGCCTGACGCTTCTGTCGGCGCCGGTTTTTGCACAAAGCGGGCCGCTGCGGTTGGAATTGGATCAGGGTATTATCGAACCCTTGCCCTTTGCCGTTCCAAATTTCGTACCGGACAGTCCTACCGCGGCGCAATACGCGCAGGACATCTCGCGCGTTGTTGCGGCGGATCTGACTGGCACCGGGCTGTTTCGCGAAATCTCATCGGATGCGTTCATCAGTCAGGTGACAAGCTTCGAGGCCCCGCTTCAGTTTGCGGACTGGAAGGCCATCAATGCCGAAGCGTTGGTGACGGGCGCGGTCAACGTGTCAGGCAAAAAGCTGACCGTCCGTTTCCGGGTCTGGGATGTTTTCTCGGGTCAGGAACTGGGCAGCGGGTTGCAGTTTGCAGGCACCACGGATGGCTGGCGGCGCATGGCGCATAAAGTGGCCGATCAGGTTTATAGCCGGGTGACAGGCGAGGGCGGATATTTCGACAGCCGGGTTGCGTTTGTGTCGGAAAGCGGCCCCAAGGACCAGCGCCTGAAGCGGCTGGCGATCATGGATTACGACGGAGCCAATGTTCAGTATCTGACCGACAGCTCGACCATCGTTCTGGCTCCGCGCTTTTCCCCTACCGGCGAGCAGTTGCTTTACACAAGTTATGAAAGCGGCAGCCCCCGGATTTACGTTCTGGACGTGGGCCGGGTCAAACGGCGTGAACTCAAGACGCAGGACGGCACGATGAGTTTCTCGCCGCGCTTCTCGCCGGATGGGCGCTCGATCGTCTATTCGCTGATTCAGGGCGGTAATACCGACCTTTGGAAGATGGACCTTGCGTCGGGCCAAAGCGTCCGCCTGACGAACACGCCCGCAATCGAAACCGCACCTAGTTATTCGCCGGACGGTTCGCAGATCGTGTTCGAAAGCGACCGCTCTGGCACGCCGCAACTCTACATCATGCCCGCCGGCGGGGGTGAACCGACACGCATCAGTTTCGGGCAGGGCCGGTATGGCACGCCGGTCTGGTCGCCGCGTGGTGACCTGATCGCCTTCACCAAGCAGAACAAGGGCCGTTTCCACATCGGTGTCATGCGTACGGACGGCAGTGAAGAACGCTTGCTGACCTCGTCCTTCCTGGACGAAGGCCCCACGTGGTCGCCCAATGGTCGCGTGATCATGTTCACCCGCGAGACCCAGGGCGCAAGCGGACGGGCGACGCTGTATTCGGTGGATATTTCCGGCCGGAACCTGCGCCCGGTCCGCACGCCGGATGGCGGCAGCGACCCGTCCTGGGGGCCTTTGCAGAATTGATCGGGTCAGCGGATCGGCAAAGTTCACATGAAACTCTGGCTGTGCTAAAGAGACGGCAATAAACAAACAAATCCACGAGGCACCTGAAATGAACGTATTGGGCAAAATCCTGGCCTTGGGCGCGCTGAGCGTGATCGCGGCCTGTACAAACAATGATCCATCGGCACTGGGCGGCGGCGCAGGCGGCAGCGGTTCGATCCTGCCAGGATCGCCAAGCGACCCACGCTCGCCTGCCTATTTCCAGCAGACGGTCGGGGACCGGGTGCTGTTCGAGGTCGACCAATCCACCCTGACCGCGCAGGCGCAGACCGTTCTGCAGGGGCAGGCCGACTGGCTGATGGCAAACCCGGATTTTGTGGCGATGATCGAAGGTCACGCCGACGAACAGGGCACACGCGAATACAACCTTGCGCTGGGCGCGCGCCGGGCGAACGCCGCGCGTGAATATCTGATCTCGCGGGGGGTGGCGGGTAGCCGTCTGACCACGGTCAGCTATGGCAAGGAACGCCCGATCGAGATTTGCAGCACCGAGGATTGCTATTCCAAGAACCGCCGCGCTGTGACGGTGCTGACCGGCTCAACACTGGGGTAAGATGATGCGAATTGCAGGATGGGTTCTGGCGGCGGTCGTGCTGAGCGCCGGCGTGGCAAAGGCGCAGGATCAGCAGACGCTGGCGGATATCCGGCAGGAACTGACGGTGCTGCACGTGGAAATCCAGCGCCTCAAGCGCGAGTTTTCGACCACCGGCTCCCCGGCTCCGAACCTGTCCGGCAGTTCCGTACTGGAACGCGTTGACGCCATTGAGGCCGAGTTGCAGCGCCTGACCCGGCAGACCGAACAGCTGAACCAACGTATCCAGAGCGTTGTGACCGATGGCACCAATCGAATTGGCGATCTGGAATTCCGGCTGGTCGAACTGGAAGGGGGCGATCTCAGCACGTTGGGCGAAACGTCGACCCTAGGCGGGGAAACCGCGACCGATGTCGCCGTCGCTCCTGCGCCAATTGAGCCGACCAACTCGGGTCAGGGTGAACTTGCCGTGGGTGAACGCGCTGATTTTGATGCAGCGTCGCAGGCGCTGGCTGATGGTGACTTTCAGTCTGCCGCAGATGGATTCGCGCAATTCGACACCTCATATCCCGGCAGTCCGCTTGCACCCGAGGCGCACTTGAAACGTGGCCAGGCGCTGGAAGGTCTGGGCGATACCCGGGAAGCCGCCCGGGCATTCCTGGCGAGCTTTACCGGTGATTCCGAAGGGGCCTTTGCCCCCGAAGCGCTGTTTGAACTGGGGGCCGCGCTGGGGCGATTGGGACAAACCGATCAGGCCTGTATCACGTTGGGCGAGGTTGGGGTGCGTTTCCCATCCTCCAGCACGGTCTCGGACGCCACGCAGGAAATGGCGTCTCTGGGTTGTTCTTGACCCGAAGTGCAGCTTCTCTGACAGCTCAGATCCGCGAGCGACTGCCGAAAACACTGCCGCGCCGTATCGGTGTGGCGGTTTCGGGCGGCGGCGACTCGGTTGCGCTGATGCATCTTCTGCATGGCATAGCACAGGCTGAAGGGGTGACAGTTCTGGCAGCAACCGTGAATCATGGCCTGCGGCCTGAAGCAGCGGCCGAGGCAGAAACGGTGGCCGCGCAGGCAGGAAGTCTTGGGCTGTCGCATGATACTCTGCTCTGGCAAGGGTGGGATGGCAGCGGAAACCTGCAGGATCAGGCCCGTCAGGCGCGTTACGCGTTGCTGACGGAATGGGCCGGTCGCAATGGGGTGGAGGCCATTGCCCTTGGGCACACGGCAGACGATCAGGCCGAAACCGTTCTGATGAGGCTGGCGCGCGCGGCCGGCGTCACCGGCCTGTCATCGATGCCGTCTGTTCGCGCACGAGACGGGGTTTTGCTGCTTCGACCGATGCTGGATATCTCGCGTCAGGAACTGCGCACTTATCTACGCGAGATCGGCGCTGATTGGATCGAGGACCCGTCGAATCACGATACCCGATTTGACCGGATCAAGGGGCGGCAGGCTCTGGCAAGCCTTGAACCGATTGGCATCACCGCGCAGTCTCTGGCCCGGGTGGCAGAAAATCTTGCACAAGCCCGTGATGCTTTGGCGCGGTATACGCAGGAATCCGCCCGCAAGATCACCGAAGTGAAAGACGGCGCTGTCTGCATTGATCCCGCAGGTTTTGCGGCGTTGCCGCGCGAGATCCAGCGCCGCCTTCTGATCGCGACCATCAACTGGATCGCGGGAGAGGGGTATCCGCCGCGCCAGTCAAATGTGGATCAGGCGCTGGAAGCATTATTGAATCGCCGGACCAGCACCATCGGAGGCTGTCTGGTCTTCACAGAACGCGATAATGCGTGGATTTGCAGGGAACTAAAGGCGCTTCAGGGTGTAACGGCCGCGTGTAACCAGCCTTGGGACCGACGCTGGGTGGTGTCCGGCCCCACAATTCCAGATGCCGAAATCCGCGCGCTGGGCGAGGACGGGCTGAAACAACTGCTGGATTGGCGTGAAGCACGCTTGCCCCGGCGCGCACTGATGTCCACGCCTGCGGTCTGGACACGCGATACGGTCGTGTCTGCCCCGCTTTCCGGATCTCCAAATGGCTGGCATGCCGAAATGATGCCAAATTGGCCCGAGTTTTATGCTATGATTTTATCGCATTGAACCTGCCACAATCCTCTCTATTTTAAGGAGCAAGCGGCGGATCCTCACCTGCCGAAATCTGTTGGGAGATTTTTCTTGGGCAACGCTCGTAATATCGCTTTCTGGGTCGTTCTTTTTCTGCTGATCCTGGCATTGTTTAATCTGTTCAGCGGACCGGGCGGTTCGCTTCAGAATAACGAAAGAACTTATTCCGACTTTGTCAGCGCAGTTGAGGGCGGCGAAGTCAAGAATGTGACACTGGACGGCGAGCAGATTCGCTATACCACCCAAAGTGGTGCCAGCTATGTTACGATCAAGCCCGGCGATGCCGAAGTCACCAAACTGCTGATCGACAAGAACATCCCCGTGCGCGCTGAAAAGCAGCAACAGTCGGGTTTCCAGTCGTTCCTGATCACACTGCTGCCCTTCCTGCTGCTGATCGGTGTCTGGGTCTATTTCATGAACCGGATGCAGGGCGGCGGCAAGGGCGGCGCGATGGGCTTTGGCAAGTCGAAGGCCAAGATGCTGACAGAAAAGCATGGCCGCGTGACATTTGACGACGTGGCGGGCATCGATGAAGCCAAGGAAGAACTGGAAGAGATCGTCGAGTTTCTGCGCAACCCGCAGAAATTCTCACGTCTTGGCGGCAAGATCCCGAAAGGTGCGCTGCTGGTTGGCCCTCCGGGAACCGGTAAAACGCTGCTGGCCCGCGCGATTGCGGGTGAGGCGGGCGTGCCGTTCTTCACCATCTCGGGTTCAGACTTCGTTGAAATGTTCGTGGGTGTCGGCGCGTCCCGTGTGCGCGACATGTTCGAGCAGGCCAAGAAAAACGCGCCCTGTATCGTCTTCATTGACGAAATCGACGCCGTGGGTCGCCATCGTGGCGCCGGTTATGGCGGTGGTAACGACGAACGCGAACAAACCCTCAACCAGTTGCTGGTCGAGATGGACGGGTTCGAGGCCAACGAAGGCGTGATCATTCTTGCGGCCACCAACCGTAAAGACGTTCTGGACCCCGCGCTGCTGCGTCCGGGCCGTTTCGACCGTCAGGTCACTGTGGGTAATCCGGACATCAAAGGCCGTGAGAAGATCCTGGGTGTCCACGCCCGCAAGACGCCTCTGGGCCCCGATGTCGACCTGCGTATCATTGCACGCGGTACGCCGGGTTTCTCGGGTGCTGATCTGGCGAACCTCGTGAACGAGGCCGCACTGATGGCCGCCCGTGTGGGCCGCCGCTTTGTCACCATGGAAGATTTCGAGAATGCGAAAGACAAGGTGATGATGGGGGCCGAGCGCCGCTCGATGGTTCTGACACAGGACCAGAAGGAAAAGACCGCTTATCACGAGGCCGGTCACGCCGTGGTCGGCCTGACCCTGCCGCTGTGCGATCCGGTCTACAAGGCGACGATCATCCCGCGCGGTGGTGCGCTGGGTATGGTGGTTTCGCTGCCGGAAATGGACCGCCTGAACTATCACCGCGATGAGTGTGAGCAGAAGCTGGCCATGACCATGGCGGGCAAAGCCGCCGAGGTGATCAAATACGGTGAAGACCATGTGTCGAACGGTCCGGCCGGTGACATCATGCAGGCCAGCCAGCTGGCGCGCGCCATGGTGATGCGCTGGGGCATGTCCGACAAGGTCGGCAATATCGACTATGCCGAGGCGCATGAGGGGTATTCAGGCAACACGGCCGGATTCTCGGTTTCCGCCCACACCAAGGAACTGATCGAGGAAGAGGTGAAGCGCCTGATTCAGCAGGGTTATGAGCGCGCGCTCGAAATCCTGCACGAGAACGGTGAAAGCTGGGAACGCCTGGCACAGGGCTTGCTGGAATACGAAACGCTGACAGGTGACGAGATAAAGCGCGTCATGAACGGCGAATCGCCCGGCGAGGGGGATGACGAAGGCGACAACACCGACGAGGGTAGCGCGCCCAGTGTCACCGCGATCCCGAAAACCAAGGTCAAGAAGTCTCCGCCCGAAGGCGGGATGGAGCCGGAACCCTCGGCATAACAAACGGACCCGGGCAATGTCCCGGGTCTTTTTTCTTTCCAATCACCTGAAACTGGGTTTCTGTGCCGCGTTATCGCACACAGCCTGAAAGGGGTGACATGCCCGTATTGCGCCAAACCGAATACACCGCCGAAGTTATCTGGCTGGGGCACGTTCCTGCCGGCAATAGCATTCGGGCCAAGTCGGTCGAGAGGCTGGATCTGGATTTCGCGGGTGATCCCGGCGCGCGGCACGAAGGTGTGAACCGGGCCTCCTGCGTTCGCATGACAAACCTGTATCCAAAGGGAACGGAAATTCGAAATGTCCGGCAGTTGTCGGTATTGTCAGCCGAAGAACTGGACGAGATTGCCGCCGGGATGAGCCTGACCCGGCTGGACCCGTCCTATCTGGGCGCCAGCCTGGTGTTGCGCGGAATTCCCGATTTCACCCATGTGCCGCCAAGTTCCCGTCTGCAGGCCGCAAATGGCCTGACGCTAACGATCGATATGGAAAACCGTCCCTGCATCATTCCGGGACGCGAGGTGGAAGCCGACCTGCCGGGACATGGCCCTGCCTTCAAACCGGCGGCGCAGGGGCGCAGGGGCGTGACCGCCTGGGTCGAACGTCCGGGTCAATTGAAGCTGGGTGACAGCATGAAACTGTTCGTGCCGGATCAGCGGGCCTGGGCACCTTCCGGTACCGGCGTTTCCGATTAGAAACGCGGTAAACACCCCGACGCCGTTTCGCGGCACAATTATGTCGGAATCCATAGCCATCTGATTTGTACACGACGGTATGGATTGCGCAGCGCCGACGCTCAGCGTCGGTTTTGCACGGCATTCAACCAGGGACCCTGCCCAATGAGCTACAAATCCGACATCGAAATCGCCCGCGAAGCGAACAAGAAGCCGATTCAGGAAATCGGCGCTAAAATCGGCATCGAGTCCGCAGACCTGCTGCCATACGGTCACGACAAAGCAAAGGTCAGCCAGGACTTCATCAACTCGGTGCAGGACCGTGAAGATGGCAAGCTGATCCTGGTGACCGCGATCAACCCAACCCCGGCAGGTGAAGGCAAAACCACTACCACCGTTGGTCTGGGCGACGGCCTGAACCGCATCGGCAAGAATGCGATGATCTGTATCCGCGAAGCCTCGCTGGGCCCGAACTTCGGGATGAAGGGCGGCGCTGCAGGTGGCGGTTACGCGCAGATTGTTCCGATGGAGGAAATGAACCTTCACTTCACCGGTGACTTCCACGCCATCACCTCGGCTCACTCGCTGCTGTCGGCCATGATCGACAACCACATCTACTGGGGCAACGAGCAGGCCATCGACATGCGCCGCGTCGTGTGGCGCCGCGTGGTCGACATGAACGACCGTGCCCTGCGTCAGATCACCTGCTCGCTGGGCGGTGTCTCGAACGGTTTCCCGCGTGAAGCAGGCTATGACATCACGGTGGCGTCTGAAGTCATGGCGATCCTGTGCCTGGCCAACGATCTGAAGGACTTGGAAAAGCGCCTGGGCGACATCATCGTCGCTTACCGTCGCGACAAGACGCCGGTCTACTGCCGCGACATCAAGGCTGAAGGCGCAATGACCGTTCTGCTGAAGGACGCCATGCAGCCGAACCTGGTGCAGACGCTGGAAAACAACCCGGCCTTCGTTCACGGCGGTCCTTTCGCGAACATCGCGCATGGCTGTAACTCGGTCATCGCCACCAAGACCGCTCTGAAAGTCGCCGACTATGTCGTGACCGAAGCGGGCTTTGGTGCCGATCTGGGTGCCGAAAAGTTCATGAACATCAAATGCCGCAAGGCAGGCATTGCGCCGTCTGCCGTCGTGCTGGTTGCCACCGTGCGCGCGATGAAGATGAACGGCGGCGTTGCCAAGGCCGATCTGGGTGCCGAGAATGTTGATGCCGTCAAGTCGGGCTGTGCCAACCTGGGCCGCCATATCGAGAACGTGAAGTCCTTCGGTGTGCCGGTCGTCGTCGCGATCAACCACTTCGTCACCGACACCGACGCCGAAGTGCAGGCCGTCAAGGACTATTGCGCCGAGCACGGGGTTGAGGCGGTTTTGTCCCGTCACTGGGAACTGGGCTCGGAGGGATCCGAGGATCTGGCCAAAAAGGTTGTGGAAATCGCCGATGCCGGTACTGCGAACTTCTCGCCGATCTATCCGGACGACATGCCGCTGTTCGAAAAAGTCGAGACCATCGCCAAGCGCATCTACCGCGCTGACGAGGTGTTGGCGGATTCCAAGATCCGCAACCAGCTGAAGGAATGGGAAGCCGCCGGTTATGGCAACCTGCCGGTCTGCATGGCGAAAACCCAGTATTCGTTCTCGACCGATCCGTCCTTGCGTGGCGCGCCCACCGGCCACTCGGTTCCGGTGCGCGAGGTTCGCCTGTCCGCTGGTGCCGGTTTCATCGTGGTTGTCTGTGGTGAGATCATGACCATGCCCGGTCTGCCGCGCAAACCCGCCGCGGAAACCATCTGCCTCAATGACGCAGGTGAGATCGAGGGCTTGTTCTAAGCCGCTGAATGAGACATCTCGTGGTCCGGGGAATCCCCGGGCCATGAGGAGATTGCGATGCCCACTCTGACACTGCCGCAAGACTGTCTTTCCATGCAGGAATTGCGAGTTCAGATCGACAAGCTGGACCGCCAACTGATTGAGATGTTGGTGACGCGCGCAACTTACATTGACCGCGCGTCCGAGCTGAAACCGGGCGAGGGTCTTCCGGCCCGAATTCCTGATCGAGTTGAAGATGTGGTGCAAAAGGTACGTGTGAGCTCGGACAGACTGGGTATGGACCCTGATCTTGCCGAAAATCTGTGGCGTATCTTGATTGATTGGTCGATTGCACGCGAAGAAAGTGTGCTCGGCCTTGACTGAATGACCGGGCGCTTCTGGCGCCCGATCCGCTTTTGAAAGAAGGGATCAAAGGATGGTAGCTCAAGTCATCGACGGCAAGGCCTTTGCGGCCAAAGTCCGCGCGCAGGTGGCCGATCAGGTTGCAAAGCTGAAAGAGGAAAACGGCATCACGCCCGGCCTGGCCGTGGTTCTGGTGGGCGAGGATCCGGCCAGTCAGGTCTATGTGCGTTCAAAGGGCAAAATGACCGTCGAGGTCGGCATGAACTCGTACGAGCACAAGCTGGATGCCGAGACCTCGGAGGCAGACCTGCTGGCGTTGATCGACAAGCTGAACAACGATCCCGCCGTGCACGGGGTTCTAGTTCAGCTTCCGCTGCCCAAGCATCTGAACGAGGATCTGGTGATCAACTCGATCGACCCGGCCAAGGACGTGGATGGGTTCCATATCTCGAATGTGGGCCTGTTGGGTACCGGTCAGAAGTCGATGGTGCCCTGCACCCCGCTGGGTTGCCTGATGATGCTGCGCGACCACCATGGGTCACTGTCGGGTATGGATGCTGTTGTGATCGGCCGGTCGAACATCGTCGGCAAGCCGATGGCGCAACTGTTGCTGGGTGACAGCTGCACCGTGACCATCGCGCATTCGCGCACCAAGGACCTGCCGGACGTCGTGCGCCGCGCCGATATCGTGGTTGCCGCCGTGGGCCGCCCCGAGATGGTGCCGGGCGACTGGATCAAGGAAGGGGCGACCGTCATCGACGTGGGCATCAACCGGATCGAGCGCGACGGCAAGAACAAGCTGGTCGGAGACGTCGACTATGCCAGTGCGGCCGAACGCGCCGGTGCGATCACGCCGGTTCCGGGCGGCGTTGGCCCGATGACCATCGCTTGCTTGCTGGCCAACACGCTGACAGCGTGCTGCCGCGCGAACGGTTTACCTGAACCCGAGGGCCTGACCGCTTGATCGCGGAAGATTGCGCGCAATTTCAGCGCTCAACCGATGCTTTGGAACGGCCGGGCAGGGGAAACCTTCCCGGCCGTTTCCTTATTGAGAGACAACATTAATTTTGAATAAACGGGTTTGAATGTGATCAAATCGGTGATAAGTTATTAAATCCAGTTGGTTAAATGCGAAATGCATGCCGCTCGAAGTGACTGTAACGGACCTCAGCGGATTGCCCGTCGGAACAATATGAAGTCAAAACTGAACCTGATCATAGCCGCTTGCACCCTTCAACGCGTGGTGGCTGGATTGGTTTTCGTTCCGCTGCTGGCTTACACTTTTCCACCTTTTTTGGACGTCGCATTGCCGTTCGGCATGCGATTGACATTCTGGGCCGGTGTCATGGCACTGGCAATCGCCGCGACATGGCTTTCCAGAAAGTTCATCTATGAACATCTGTCTCAGGACTATCTTTCGGCCCGAGACGTTGTCTTCTCTGCCGTCATCCTGATCCTGTTTACACCGGCATTGTGGCTTTTGGCCTGGCTGCTGTTCACGATTGGCGGACAGGAAGCCCCAGGTGCGCTGGCGGTCTTACCTTACGGGGTGCTGTTCTCGACCGGCCTGATTCTGGTCGGCCGGACGGAACCCGGACATCCAAAGCCGACCGGAGTGCCAGAGCAGATGCCGCGTCTGGTCAGACGTCTTCCGGCGGGTTTTCAGGGCCGGATCTATCGTCTGACGGTTCGGGATCACAATGTGGATGTCGTCACCTCCGAGGGTACGTTTACCATTCGATCGCGTTTTACGGATGCGATCGACGAGATGGAGCCGATCCCCGGTCATTGCACACACCGATCCCATTGGGTGACTGATGATGCAATTGTCAGCACCGAACGGACCGACGGAAAGACTTTCGTCCGGCTGCGTAACGGCGACCTTGTGCCGGTCAGCCGAAAATACAGACCCATGTTGGAACAGGACGGGCTGATCTGAACTAGCGCGGCATGGGAATGATCTGTGGCTGTGGCCCGGTCAGAATGGCTTTGGCCTGTTTGTCCATCAAGCCGGCCAAGGCCGCGTCGGTACTGCGCAGACCGCCCGTAAACGTACCGTAGGCCGGCATTATCAAACGCGCCTGATCCAGCAGGAACGCCGGCCGGGTGATGGACCGGCCACGCACGCGTAAGCTCGCCTTGGGGTGGTAGTGGCCCGAAACCTCGGCCCGGCCAGACGGTTCGGCGATGTGGCGGAATACCAACGGTCCAAAGGAGCACTCGGACAAATGCGTTCCGCCCAGTTCGACAGGTCCGGGATCGTGGTTGCCTTCGATCCAGATCCAGTCCCGGCCGGCCTGCAGGGTGACGATCTGCAATTGATGGTCCGGGATCAATGACTGTGCGGCGTCCAGATCGTCGAAGCTGTCACCCAGGCAAATGACCGTCTCGGCGCGGGTGTGGTGCAGGTCCGCCGCCAGCCGCGTCAGCGTGTCCTGTGTGTCATAGGGCGGCAGCGCGGCCCCGCCGCGCCGGGCCATCCGCTCGGACTTGCCCAGATGCAGGTCGGACACGCACAGCAATTTCCGATCGGGCCACCACAACGCCCCGGACCCCAAAGCGTGCAGGGATAGACCGGCAAAGGTAAACAACAGGCTGTTCATGATCCGTTCTTTGCCTTTTTCCCGACCCAAGGCAAGCGGATTAACCGCTCTCTAATCCCGCAGCCTGCAAAAGCCGCGCGCTTTCCTCGGCCAATAGCCGTTCTTCGGCGGCCCCTTTGACGGGCACTTTGCCGACCTCAAGAAACAGCGGCGCGGCCAGGGGGGAAACTCTGTCCAGCCGAAGAAGATCGATGCGGTCGCCGATGCGCGCAATCATTTCCTCGATCCGTCCGAAATCTACCAGACCACGCATGGCCTCTTCGCGTGTGATCTGCATCAACAGGTGGTCCGGGTCATATTTCAGCAGCGTGTCATACAGTATGTCAGACGAGAACGTTGCCTGCCGCCCGCTCTTGCGCTGGCCGCCGGTGTTCCGTTCGATCAGCCCCGCGATTGTCGCCGAGGCGCGAAAGGTACGCTTCATCACCGCGTTGCCCGCCAGCCATGTCTCGAGCCCCGCCCGCAATGCTCTGTGTTCGAACAGGGGGCGCGGATCGGTCACCGCATCCAGTCCCCAGATCAGCGTGGCATAGTCGGTGGCGACAAAGCCCAATGGTGCCAGCCCGGTTTCCTCCATCCGTTTGGTCAGCAGCAGGCCCAGCGTTTGTTGTGCGTTTCGTCCAGCGAAGCCGTAGACACACAGGTTTTCGCGCCCGTCATTGGGAAAGCTTTCGATCAGCAGCCTGTCGCGTTGGGGCAGTCGGGACATGTTGCGTTGCAGGGCCAGCCACTCGGCGGTGTGTGGCGGCAATTGCGGCCAGTCGTCCTGGGCAAACATCCGCAGGATGCGGTCGCTCAACTGCGTGGAAGTGGCAAATTTCGTACCAGAAAACGTTGCGATCTTTGGTTTGCGATCAGCGCGGCGACTGACCTCGACAACCATTTCGCGCAGGCCTTCATAGCGGACGATTTGCCCGCCGATCAGAAAGGTATCACCCTGCGTCAGCGAAGCGGCAAAGCCCTCTTCGACCTCACCCAGGGGTTTGCCGCCCCGGTTGCGTTTCAGGCGCACTTTCAGGGTGTCGGTATCCTGAATCGTGCCCAGATTCATACGGATACGCTGCGCCGCGCGCGGGTCGCGCAGTTGCCAACGGCCATCGGGGCGCTGCTGCAGTCGTTGCCAGCGGTCATAGGCGCGCAGGGCGTATCCCCCAGTGGCACAGAACTCCAGACAGGCGTCGAACTCAGGACGCGACAGTTGGGCAAAAGGCCCTGCCATCGTCATTTCCGCATAAAGGTCGTCCGCATCGAACGGCCCTGCGGCGGCGGCAATCAGAATGTGCTGGCACAACACGTCCCTTGGGCCGCGCCCGCGCGGTTCGCCATCCAGATCATGCGCCTGGACGGCTTCAAGCGCTGCGACGCATTCAACAACCTCGAACCGGTTGGCAGGCACCAGCAAAGCCTTGGAGGGGGCGTTGTATCGATGATTGGCGCGACCAATGCGTTGCACCAGTCGCTTGACGTTCTTGGGCGCGCCGATCTGGATCACCAGATCCACATCACCCCAGTCGATGCCCAGATCCAGGCTGCCGGTACAGACAATGGCGCGCAACTCTCCGCGCACCATTGCGGCTTCAACCCTTTCGCGTTGCTGCCGGTCCAGACTGCCATGATGAATGCCGATGGGCAGACCCTCGTCATTTGCGAGCCACAGGTTGTGAAAAAAGATCTCGGCCTGTGCGCGGGTGTTGTGAAAGATCAGTGTCGTCTTGTGTTGCCGGACCTGCTCCAGCACGGCCGGAATGGCATAGGCCGCGCCGCCGCCGGACCATGGTGGCATCTCGGTTGTTTCCAGCATCGAGATATCCGGGTCAGGGCCGGGGTCGGCCTGAATGATCCGGCAGGTGTCAGGATGGCGGGCAAGAAATCGGGCGATGGCATCGGGGTCTTCGACAGTTGCTGACAGGCCCACGCGGCGTAGGGCAGGGCACAGGCTTTGCAGGCGCGCCAGTGCCAGCATCAACTGATCGCCGCGTTTGCTTTCGGAAAGGGCGTGGATCTCGTCAACGATCACCCGCTGCACGCCTTTGAACATGCGCGGCGCGTCCTCGTACGAGGTCAGCAGCGCCAGACTTTCGGGCGTCGTCAGCAGGATATGCGGCGGATCCACGCGCTGGCGTTTCTTTTGCGTGGCTGAGGTGTCGCCGGTCCGGTCTTCGATCCGGATCGGCAGGCCGATTTCGTCTGCCGGGCCGCGCAGATTGCGCCGGATATCCGCCGCCAGCGCCTTGAGCGGCGAGACATAGAGTGTGTGCAGGCCCTCGTGCGTGCCATCGGCCAGTTCCGCCAGCGTCGGCAGGAAGCCGGCCATGGTCTTGCCGCCACCTGTGGGTGCGATCAGCAATGTCGCCGGGTCTTGTGCCCGGTCGAACATGTCCTGCTGATGCGGGTGGATGGACCAGCCTTTGGCTGAAAACCAGTCGGTGATCCGGGCGGGAATCTGCGTCATTTGCGCAGATTAACCGCCCTCGCGCCTGATTGGCACGGCGTTATTTGACGATTTTCTCGTCCTTGACGAACATGTTTGCCCAGGCCCGGTCGATCAGGTCGGGGCTCATCTGATAGGGGATGCCTTCGAATTCGCAGATCGCGATCATCTGGTCGATCAGGAAGATCGGCTGATAGTTCGCATAGATGTTGTTGATCGTGGGGTATTTGACCTTCAACAGATGCACCAGCGCGGCCTCGTCCAGCGGCATGCCGCGTTTGCGGGCAACCATGGCGAAGATTTTCAGGAAGTTTTCCTGGTTCGGACCGTCGATCTTGATCTTGAAGAAGATACGGCGCAGGGCGGCCTGGTCAAAGATCTCGTTCGGGTGGAAGTTGGTCGAGAAGATGACCAGCGTGTCAAAGGGAACTTCGAACTTTTCACCCGATTGAAGGCCAAGGATGTCCTTGTTTTCTTCCAGCGGAACGATCCAGCGGTTGACCAGCGCCTGAGGTGGTTCCGCCTGACGGCCAAGGTCGTCGACGATGAAGATGCCACCTGTCGATTTCAACTGCAGCGGCGCCTGGTAGGTGCGCGCGGTCGGGTTGTAGACCAGATCAAGCATGCTGAGAGACAGTTCGCCCCCGGTCACAACCGTCGGGCGCTCGCACTGAACATAGCGCGAATCGAACCGTTTGCGGCGGCGCAGGCTGTTGGGGTCATCAGGTTCCTGTTCGATGGCGGTATGGACGATCGGGTCATAGACGGTGATCACCTGCCCGGCATATTCGATGGCCCAGGGCACATAGACATTGTCCCCCAGCGCGTCGCGGATACCGTTCGAGATCGAGGATTTACCATTGCCCGGCGGGCCATACATCAGGATCGACCGGCCGGCGCTGACCGCCGGGCCCAAATGGTCAAGCAGGCTGTCGGGCAGAACCAGATGACCCATCGCACCGGTCAGTTGTTCACGCGTAACCTGAATGTTGCGAATCGACTGGCGCTTGACCTGCTCGCGATACACGTCCAGCGGTACTGGCATGGCGCCGAAATACTCCGACTGGCTCAACGCGTCCAGCGCACGCGCCTTTCCCGCATCGGTCAGTTGGTACCCCATTTCGTTGCCGCTGTTGGCGTTCAGGGTGCCGGTCGCCTCAAGCAGTTTCTGATCGCGGGTGATATCAACCAGTTCCTGCGTAACGGAACCCGGAAGACAGATGGCTGCGGCGATCTCGGACACGGTGTCGACGTTCTTGCGAAAGATCGTCTTGAGCAAAATGTCCCGCATCATCACCAGCGGAAGCTGCATTTCACCCAGCCCCTTTGGGGCAGGGGGGGCCATAACGGAAGTGGTCTGCATATTCATGAGCGTGGCTCGTCTATCCCGGTTTCACGTCAACCGGCCCTGAAAGGGCCGCTTGCGGAAAATTTGGCCCGCCTTTGTGGCAGGACCAAGGCGGGGGCAAGGCGCGCTGATGATAGTTCACGAACCGTAAACAGTTCCCAAAATCAGATACATGGCCAAAGCGCCTGCCAGGGCCAGACCCATTGGAAATTGCCGGCCACGGTCCCAGCTTTCCCAATGCGGTGCGATGCTGCGCAGACGGGTGTTTTTGGCCAGACGATGGGTTGCCACGGCGGCCAGAAGGGTCGCTGTCAGAACGGCCAACAGGATAAAAGCGTCGGCAAACCAGACGAAAGGAGAGGCCGCAGCCAGGAACTTGGCGTCTCCCGCACCCATGACCCCTGCCGCGTTCAGGACGATGCCAACAAGCAGAACAATGACAATATGCAGCAGTTGCCACAGATAGAGGGGCAAAGTGACGGATAGGGGGCCAATATTCCCGCTTAACCACTCCTGCGACCACGGCGGCAGGACAAACAGACCGATGACGACATAAACAATCGCCAGCGCCAGAACCGCGTGATTCTTGATCCGCATTTCACGCATATCAGTGAAAGCGACGTAAAAGCAGATTGGCAGCACAAATGGCAGGAACCACGCAGCTGCAACCGCAGGGATATGCATCAATCAGGCTTCCTCGAGCGCACGCAGCGAACGGACGGCTTCGTCGAAATGTTGCGGGTGGGTGGCAATGGCCTCGCGGAACAGGTTCTTGGCCGTGTTCACATCGCCTTGCTTGACCGCCGAGATCCCCATCGTATTCAGCAACTGGGCGCGCTCGATTTGGGTCATCGGAATAACCGGCATGGTGTAGTTTCTCTGGGCCGATCTGGCCAGGACAAGGTTGTTCTTGGCGGTGAACAGGGATTTGTCGTGCCGGATCGCTTCAGTAAACAGGCGTTCGGCCTCGGCATACTGGCCGCGTGTCAGCTTGGAATAACCCCAGTTGTTCATCACACTGCCCGGGCGCGTCGTCAGGCCCACGGCGGTTTCGTAGAAATGATCCGCCCGCTTCCAGCTTTCCTGCGAATCCGCCACCAACGCCTCGAGACGATAGCGCTTGAATGTCTCAAATGTGGGTGGAACCGAATCCAGCACAGCCTCGGCCTCTTTCCAGTTGCCGCCGCGAACCAGAGCGTCTGCATACTCGACCTTGTCCGCGTTGGTCGAGCCTTTCATGCCTGTAACCTTCTTCCACGCGGTAGAAGCTTCGGTTGTGCGTTTGGCGCGTGACAGGGATATCGCCAGACCCCGCTGCAGGTCGATGCGATCAGGGTTCTTGGTGGCCGCATTGTGGAAATATGTGACCGCCTCGTTCGGGTCGGCCGCACTCAGCAACACGTCATTCAGATTGGTTTCATCAATGACGTTTACTTCCTGAAATGTACGCTCGACCTTTTCTTCTTCGGTCTCTTTGGCGCATGCCGATACAATCAATCCGCATATGACGATCGACGGAATCAAGAATTGTTGGCGCATTTTTGCGTCCTTTACTGCTCTTGTCTCTGGTTACGGGAGCTTGCGAAGCTTAAATTGCCCGTCGCCTTGCTGCTCCAGCGTATATTCTTGTTCTTGTGAGGTATTATTATCAGGATTTTCCATTTTTGCGAGTGCTAACCGCAGATTGTCGCGGATTGCGTCACTTTCGCCATTGTCCAGCGCATAAGCGCGCTGAAACACCTGAGCCGCTTCCGGATATTGCCCGGTTTCCATCAGCAGAACGCCCAGATTGTTCCAGGCCACCGGCCAATCGGTATCATCCTTGACGGCCCGTCTCAGCAGGGTTTCGGCTTGGCCAAGGCGCTTCAGGCCCAGATTTGCCGTGCCCATCGATGTCAGGATTTGCGGCGTCATCCCCTGTTCCAGAGCGGCGCGGGTAAAGGACTTGAGCGCCAGTTCGTACTCGCCGGCGGCCATCAAGCGGTTTCCAACCTCAATTTCGTCTTCGGCCTGTCCCCCGCGGTCAATGCCCGGAGCCTCCAGATCGCCGGAACGATCGGTCTCTGTGCAAGAGGCCACCATGGCGAAAACCAGGGTGACCTGAAAGATGCGGCGGAGCCCGGTCCGGGCGCAGCATCGAAATGGGTTCATCAGGTTACTACCGGCCGAAAGTCGAAATAACGTTTGCCGAAGGCCCGACAAGAATAACCAGCAAAGGCGGAACTGTCAGTCCCATTGTGACAAGCGTCATTTTGGTTGGCAGCTTGTTCGCAGCCTCTTCCGCGCGCATGACGCGCTTGTCGCGCATCTCGCCCGCATACACCCGCAGGGCTTCTGCAATTGATGTACCAAAAGTCGCCGACTGGATCATCACCGTGACGAACGAGTTGACGTCCTGCACGCCACAACGGGTGCCAAAGTCACGCAGGACGGTATCCTTGTCCTTACCCGCTTTCATCTCGTAAGCGACGATCTCGAACTCCTGCGCAATGTCGGGGTACGAGGCTTTCATTTCGTTTGACACCCGAACAATGGCCTGATCGAGGGACTGACCGGCCTCCACACAGACCAGCATCAGGTCGAGCGTGTCGGGAAAGGCTTGCGTAATCTTCTCTTTCCGCTCTTCGATGCGGCGCGTGATCCAGTATTTGGGGATCATGTAGCCGACACCGCCGGGCACCAGCACGCGCACCAGAATTTGCTGGGTGGTGAATTCCTGCGTTCCCGCGAACACCGTTACCAGCAGAACGCCGACAATGATGCCGATGATCCCAAGGGAGAACTGTGCAAAGTGGAAAAACCGCACCGCATCCTTGGTCTGGTACCCTGCCTGCCGCAGCTTGAGCTGCATTGCCGACAGCTCTTCCTGATCTTTCGGTTCCAGAAAGGTCGCGAATTTTTCAAGCTGCTCGTTCCGTCCGGCGTTCCGCAACTGGTCTTTCTTGGCCTTTTTTCCCTTCTTGGGCGCGGCATTCGAACGCTGCAACTTCTTGAGCGGATCCTCGGGCTGGTTCAGCATCAGAGGGATAGTGACCAGGATCATGAACAACCCCAGAACACCGACCACGATCAGTGGTCCGAACTCGCCCAGATGCTCGGTCAGCAAGTCATTGATGCGGGTCAGGAATTCCATTGCCGTGCCCTCAAACCTTGATGTTGGTGATGATTTTCATGACGATCAGGTTCAGCGTCAGCGTGATGCCAACAAAGAAACACATCGGAATGAACCAGGGATGGTCGAGAACGCCGTCATAATAACCGGGATCCTTGACCAGTATGAAAGCCAGACAGCCCAGCGGGAAGGCCGACAGGAATTTACCGGACCACTGTGCCTCGGCCGTGATCGCCTTGACGCGGCGAAACAGGCGGAATCGGGCACGGATAACCTGTGCAAGACCGGCCAGAATCTCTGCGAGGTTACCGCCGGATTGCTGCTGGATGCCCACGGCAACCGCCAAAAACCGCAAATCCTGCATGTCCAGACGTTCGGCCATGTCTTTCAAGGCTTCGCCAACGTCGCGGCCATAGGCGCATTCATCGGCGATGACGCCAAACTCGGTTCCCAGCGGGTCCTGAACCTCGGAAGCAACAACCTGAATCGTTGAGACGAAGGGGTTGCCGACACGCAGCGAGCGAACCATCAGTTCCACGGCTTCGGGCAATTGTTCTTCGATCATGCCCATGCGTTTCTTGGCCTTTTGGTTCACCCACGCATAAACGCTGCCAACACCGATTGCGACGGAAATGGCCGCCCGTAAGGCGGTATCGGTGGCTGTGCCGATGCTAAGCCCCATGAACGCGACCCCGGATACAAGGCACATGATCATGATCAATTGCCGGGGCGAAAACGCAATCGCCGCCTTCTGCGCCTTGTCGGCCAGAAGGGAATAGAGCGGGATGCTCTGCGATTTCATATGCTGCTGCATTTCCTTGCGCAGCTGTTCCAGAACCTGTTCACGCCCGACACCTTTGTCGAGCATGTCGAGGCGGCGGTTTACCCGGCTGTTAAGGCTGATGGATTTGCCGAACGCGACCAGGTAGATACCTTCGACCAGGGCCAGAACGCCCACGAAGATCGCGACATAGATCAATGCCTCCATAGGCAGTTGCATATCCTTGATCTCCTACATTGTGGTTGGGTCGTAAATGGACGCGGGCAGGTCAAAGCCCCACAGGCGGAAGCGCTCGGAGTAGTGGCTGCGCACGCCGGTTGCGGTGAAGTGACCGATAATCTTGTTGTCAGGTGTCAGGCCAACACGTTGAAAACGAAAGATTTCCTGCATGGAAATCACATCGCCTTCCATCCCGGTGATCTCGGTGATCGATGTCATGCGGCGCGAACCGTCCTGCAAGCGGCTGGCCTGTACGATCAGGTTCACAGCGCTGGCAATCTGGCTGCGCACGGCCTTGATCGGCATCTCGATCCCGGCCATCGCGATCATGTTTTCCAGACGCGAGATCCCGTCGCGGGCCGAGTTGGCGTGGATCGTAGTCATTGACCCGTCGTGGCCAGTGTTCATGGCCTGCAACATGTCGATCACCTCGGCACCACGCGTCTCACCCACGATGATACGGTCGGGGCGCATCCGCAGGGCGTTTTTGAGACAGTCGCGCGGGCTGACTTCGCCTTTGCCTTCCACGTTGGGCGGACGACTTTCCATCCGGCCCACATGGGTCTGCTGCAGCTGAAGTTCCGCTGTATCTTCGATCGTCAGGATGCGTTCGGCGTCGTCAATGAAGCTGGACAGGGCGTTCAGGGTGGTCGTTTTACCGGAACCAGTACCGCCCGAGACGATAACGTTCAGGCGCGTAGACACCGCAGCTTGAAGATAGGCAGCCATTTCTTCGCTGAACGCACCGAAATTGACCAGATCATCGATGCCCAGCTTGTCCTTTTTGAACTTACGAATGGATACCAGAGATCCGTCCACCGCAATCGGCGGCACCATGGCGTTGAAACGCGATCCGTCAGCAAGACGGGCGTCAACATAAGGGTTGGATTCATCGACCCGGCGACCCACGGCGGACACGATCTTGTCGATGATCCGCATCAGGTGCTTTTCGTCCTTGAAGGTGATGTCGCTGAGTTGCAGCTTGCCGTCGCGTTCTACGAAGATCTGCTGCGGACCGTTCACCAGAATATCGTTGACCGTGTCATCCTGCAGCAAGGTCTCCAAAGGCCCAAGCCCTGTGACCTCGTCATAAAGTTCCTTGTTGAGCTGCGAACGGTCTTCGCGGTTCAGAACGATGTTGCGCGATTCGAGAACTTCGCTGGCAATGGCGCTGATCTCAGCCCGAAGCTCAGCCTCGGCGGCTGATTCCAGCGCCGAGAGGTTCAGGTTTTCAAGCAATTCGCGATGCAGATCGATCTTGATTTCACTCAAGCGTTCCTTGCGCTTGCGGTCACGGTCGGAAGATGAGGCCTCGGCGGCCTTTTTTTGCACCGGTTTGCGGACAACCGCCGTTGTGGCAGAGGCAGGAGCGTTTGCCGCGGCCGGGGCGGCCTCTGGGGCTTTGGCCGCAGTCTTGACCGGCTGCGCATCAGGCTGCTTCTTGTATCTCGAAAACATGACGGCTGTCCCCTTGAGAAGTTGTTACGCGGCTTCCGCGTTGCTCGAGCCCAGACTGTGAAGCGACTTGGCCAGTTTGGCGATTTCCCGCCGCAGGGGGTTCTTGGCGGCAGATTTTGCAAGCGGCAGGCCGTGATCGCCGGCTTGCAGAACAGGTTTGCCACCTTCGGGCAGTTGCAGATCGATGGAGATTCCCAGGCTTTCGCCCATGCGCTTGACCCGGCCCTTGCCGTTCAGATCCGTGAATTTTGGCGCCCGGTTCAATGCAAAGCGCAGCTTGTTGAAGGGCAGCTCCTCGGCCTGCAAGGCACGCTTCAGGCGCAGCGCGTTCTGGGCGGACCGCATATCCAGCTCGATCAGTGCAAAATAGACATGCGCCGCCGCCAGCACCGTTTCGGACCAGTGCACCAGCGTTTTTGGCATATCCACGACCACATAGTCGAAATGTTTGCGCGCGGTGTCGATGACGCGCTGAATATCCTCCGGCGTAATCAGGTCCAGCGGCACAATGTCGGAAGGCGAGGTCAGAACCTGCAGTTTTTCTTCATATGTCTGCAGCGCCTGGGAAAAAACATCGTCGTCCATGGACGCCGTGTCCGACAGCATTTCAAACACTGTCTCGCGACGCGGCAGGTCCAGATAGGTGGAAACTGTGCCAAATTGCAGATCCAGGTCAATCAGGCAGACGGTCGGTGCTTCTTTGTCCGAAACCGTAGCCAGTTCCCAGGCAAGATTGACCGCCAGAGTGGTCGAGCCTACGCCTCCGGCCAGGCCGTGCACCACAAACAGCGCGCCTTCTTTTGATTCGCCCTGGGTCAGCGGAACTGCCGCCGAGTGGGGCGCGGCAACCGGATCGGGCCGTTTCATGCGCTCGATGGCTTCCTGCAACTCGCCTTCGGGCAGCGGGTAGGGGACAAATTCATCGGCACCTTTGCGCAGCAGCTGATGCAGCGACGCAGGTGTGACATCTTCGGCGATCAGAACAACTTTGATTTTCTTGTCCTTGGCGCGGGTGATGATTTCACCCATCAGCGTCAGGTTGTCTTCGTCTTCCCCGTCGATTGCAAGTGCCACAAATTCAAGAGAATCTGCCTCGGGTTGGCTGAAAAAAGCCAGTGCCTCAGCAAATCCAAGATCGCCCCAGCGTTCACCCAGCGCAACTTCCATGTCTTCGATCAACAGATCGAAATTCTGGACATCACGGCTGATTGTGCAGGCCAGAATGGCATTATTTTCGTCTTGCGGCGTGGCGCTTGTCATTAACACAATCCTCGTAGTGAGGGCTTGGCAAATCTTACAAACACAAGCGGTCTGGTCGGATTGGCTGTCGCCCCGATGCGGTCAAATCTGGCCGCAGGTCACCCAATTATTGACAACGTCTCTTGGAAGTTGGGCGAGAATTGGGCGTAAAAGAACAAATTGTAGGGAATTGGGCGACGATGTCGCCCAAAACCAGTTTATTGTTCGGATGTAACGCCAAGGTTTGTTGCGCTGCTCAGTTGTGTTGCGTAAGTCGCGCTCGCAACATACTCGCGATAGACGACCTGGGCGTACTTGCCGTCCAGAATCAGCGGATCGCGATCCAAGAAGCCCGACACCTCGGTCACGGTACGGCGGTTGCGCCGATCCCGGTTTGGCGTGTCGATCAGCGGGCGCGCTTTGCCAAAGGACACAACGGCCTCTAGGCGCGATCGCGAGATGCCCTGCTGAATTAGGAAGGCAACCGCAGCATTGGCGCGCCGTTGACCCAAAGCCTTGTTATAGGCCGTTGAGCCGACAGCATCCGTGTGGCCGTACACGCGGAACCGAGCCTCAGGGAATTGCTTGATCCAATCCGCCTGCTGCGCCAGGATCCGCTGTGCCGAAGCATCCAGTTGCGAACTGTTGAAGGCAAAATTGATCTGGGTTGGAACCTCGGCCGCAAACCGCTGAGCCAGGATCTGGGCATAGGACAACTCACCATTCATCACCTGGATATTGTTGAGAGTTGCGTTGCCGAAAGCGCCCGAATCGATTTCGTAGCCCGCTTCCCGTGTACAGCCTGCGACAGCGACCGACAGACATAGTGTCATCATCCACTTTTGCATGGGTCCTATCCTCCTCATCAATCCAGGACGTAGCCGTAAGAGCTGCCATAGCCCTGTTTGGCCACTTCTGTTGCGGCGCCTGCACCGGCACGTGTTGTCCGGGCGGTCTTGCCATTCACGAACAGATCGAATTCGCTGGGCGGTTTGACCCGATCGGTGGGCAGAGCCAGGGCTTCACCCCGCGTCGGCGACACAAGATGTGCGGTGATGATAATAACCAGTTCGCTTTGCTCGCGCTGGTATTCGGCGCTCCGGAACAGGGCACCCAGGACAGGCACATCGCCAAGCCACGGGATCTGGTTGTTCAGGTCGGCAAAGTTGTCCTGGATCAGCCCGGCGATAGCAAAGCTCTCACCGTCGCGCAGTTCAACCGTCGTGCTGGTCTGGCGTGTGATAAAGCTTGGAACGTTGTCGCCATTGATCGTGAAGTTCGAGCTGTTATCGATCGCCGAGACAGACGCGGCCATCTCCAGATTGATCAGCTCGCCGTCGACAACACGTGGGATGAAGTCTATTTCGACACCGAAGGCCTTGTATTCAATGGTAACGACACCATCGTCCTGCGGAACCGGGATGGGTACTTCGCCGCCGGCCAGGAATGTCGCTTCTTGCCCGGACAGTGCTGACAGGTTGGGTTCAGCCAGGCTGCGGGCCAGGCCTTTGGCCTCAAGGGCCTCCAGCAACAGGCGAACCTGGGTCGAACCTGCGCCAAATCCAAACAGGATCGCACCTGTGTTGGACTGCACGGCGGGAATGTTGTTGCTCAGTGCGTTCTGCAATGCCAGCGAGTTGTTCAGCGTGTTGATACCGCCGGTCACATCGCCGCCACCGAAGCCCAGCGATGCTGACAGGCTCTTGGCGACCGAGCGGTTCATCTCTGCAAACCGGACTTTCAGCATGACCTGCTGCACGCCGCCAACGCTCATAAGGTTCGAAACGCGTTCCGGGGCATAACGCTCCGCCAGTTCCAGCGCGCGGGCCAGCTTTGCCGAGCTGGACACGGTGCCGGACAGCACGATGCCGTCATTTGCCGTACGCACCTCGACCCGCTCATCGGGCAGGATCTGGCGCAGCCTTTCCTTGAATTCGGTCACATCCGGTGCCACACGAACGCGAACGTTCGTGATCAGATTGCCGACGCCATCGAACAACGTCAGCGTTGTGATGCCAGGAGCCTTACCAAGAACATAGATCGTGCGGTCCGAAAGCGACGAGATGTCGGCGATACCCGCGTTGGCGATGCTCAGTTCTGCGAACGGCTCTTCACTCTCAACAACAATTGCGCGATTCATAGGGACATCCAGCGTTTCCGCTGTGCCTTTTTTAACCACGCGAATATTTTGTGCCCAGGCGGCATCGCCTACCGGGCTCACAACAAGCGCCAACCCCAGCAGGGTTGCGCTGATCCAGGAACGTATTGTCATGTGACCTGCCTCTCCGATCACGCCTCGTTTTTGGGTCTATCGCCCTCTAATACGAAACACTGCGCGAATTCAGAATTTATTGCAATAATCAATGGTTTCTGGATTGTTCCTTATGTGGGGAATGGGCAACAATCAAAATAGAAAGAGCCGCGCAGATTGCGCGACTCAAGTCCGTAACGCTCTGATTTAACGTCAGTTTGTGCAGGGAATTGGGGTTTCGACGATCTCTCCGCCGCGGCGAGTCCGGATCGTACACACTCTTTCCTGGGCTTTTTTCGGAGCAGGCGCCGCCTCTTTAATACCCAACAGTTTTCGCTGGTCGACTTCGATTGCCGCGGTGATGGCCTCGTCCTCGACCCCAACCAAGGCAAGGGACAGGCGACCGGTACTCTGAGCCTGGGCCAGCGAGATGGCCTGTTCCGGTGTAACGGCCACCGTGACCGTACGTGCAATCGTTGTGCCCGTGACGTCCGAGCCTGCGGACTGATCAATAGCAACCAGTCTGATACTAGGAAGGATCAAACGTGTGAGTTCACCGCTGGCACCCTCGACCGTGCCCCGCAACGAGCCGGTCCAGATAATGTCGACGTCGTCTCCTGGGCGCAGAAATCCGGATACGCCGGACGCAACATCAACGCTGATGGCAAAGGCCCGCTTGCCTTTTTCCAGGCGCGAGGTCAGACCCGCGGCTTCGCCCGGCCGGGTAATCTTGACCTCCATGATCGCTTCGTCTTTTTCCATGGCCCTCATGACATAACGCTCATTGTCTCCGGTCTCGGGGAACAGGACGGTCATTTCCGTGAATGTGCCCTCGGGGATCGCGTTTTCGGGCCAATCGACGATACGCACATCTTCTTCCTTTACGCGTTCGCCATACTTTAGCGAACGGTTGGACACGATGACGCTGACGGTCGGAATTACATTGACGTTCGCGTTTGCCAAAGCTTCCTGGGCTGCCAAACGCTCGCGTGCGAGAGCATCCTGATAGGCGGTGATATAGTTGCGCGCCATGTAAACCGCGCCGCCGGCCAGAGCCACCCCGACGATCAGAACAAGACCAAACACAGCTCGCATGCGCGCACCTCATATTTTCGATGGCCAGAGTCATTTCGGCCAGTGGGAAACTTTGAAACAGCTTATTTCCTAAACGGGAATTGTGTCGAAATGTAGGACAAAGAAGACATTTCTATCACTGTTCCACGATTGTAGGGCGAGTTGGCAACACACTCAGGTCAAGCGCAGGCCCGAGGGGGGCTACGTTTCAAACGTCCAGCTTGAAGAGCCCAGAGTTGGCTGAACTATGCTTGGAAACCTTAGACAGTAGCTCAGCTACCGCCGCCCGCGGTCCCTGAAACAACGATCCCGCCAGGCGCGTTGTTGGATCCGGTACTGATGGTCGCGCTGGACATCGCCGAGCTGGTGTTCCCGCTCAGGCTGATGGTTGCTGTCTGGATACCGAAGTAAATCAGTGTCGCAAGCGCAATGATTATGGCAGTCAGAACGACCCAGTCGACGGTGACAGCACCGTCTTCAGAGGTGATAAAGGTTTTCGTGAACCTGATCATTGCGGGTCACTCCAGTAAAGCAGGGTCGGGGCAGAACCGACCAATAGAATCGGTTCATGTACAACCTTTGCTGATGCACTCATTATGTTTTGCTTTGCCGGAATGGCGTGAATTGGGCAAAACATTGAATAATATGACGTATTTGGATTTCTTTGAGGTGCGCATGGCCGTGACCGCGCCTGATTTTCGCTCGGTTGCCAAATCGCCGATGCCTTGCCTGGCCGGTTCTTGAGTTCACGGTTCCAAAAGAAAAGCCGCGCCAGTGTTGGCGCGGCCTGTTTCCAGTTCTGGGAATTGTCTGGCTTAGTTGGTGCCCGAACCGGTGATACCACCTGAAACGGTACCATCGCTGGTGCCGGTGTTAATGGTTGCGCTGCTCAGCGCGGCGTTCACGTCGGTTGCCATGCCCTGTGCGCCGTTGGCGATCTGCTGGTAGGCCACGGTGCCCAGGCCGATGACTGCTGCGGTCAGAACGACCCAGTCAACTGTTACGGCGCCGTCTTCGTCTTTGCGGAAGTTCCTGATGAACTTGATCATGTTACGTCCCTCCTAAAGGATCTAAGTCAATTAACCTTGGCGTCTTTCAGAGCTTTCTCTCTCAGTCCGCTCATGACCGTCTCGGTATGGATATATGTTTGACCTTTGTGCGTGGCAGGAATTGGGCCAAACACAGTTTTTTTGCGCCTCCTCTTAACTTTTTGGTGACGAATTCGACATCTCATTGAAAAATAACAAAAAAAATTTTCAAAGTGATGGTGCTGACCTTCGCAAGAGATGCAAAATTGCGCCAAATGAGGCGAAATTGCCCCAATTCGCTTTGTTTTTCTGGCCTTGAGGCCGGATTCGAGGTTCAAATTCATCAAAAGAAAACAAGAGGCAGGCAAAAAATGAATCTCCGGTACGCAATCACATGCGCCGGCGTGTCGGCATTTCTGATATCGGGCACGGTTCCGGTGATCGCCGCCGATATCGAGCCGAGAGGCGTCTATAAAAGGATCAAGGCGCCAAAGCCCGGAACGCGTCCGCGCATCACCGTTCAGATCACGGCTGAAGAACATGCATCCCAGCCTTTTGCCCCCAGCACCGGGGCCGAGCTTGAAACGCCTGAAGTGGTCAAGCGCACCGCGCTTCCGCCCGAGAACCTGCCGGGGTCGAACAGCCCAGAAAAGCCCGTCGGTTCCTACACAGCCTTCTGGGACAAGATCTCGCCGGAACTGGCTGAGGCTGGGGCAGGGCGGCTGGATATGGCGATCAATGCGCTTTCATCCACAAATGTTGCTTCACCACGTTTGCAGACCCTTCAAAATATCGCACAGCTGCAGGGGATCGACATTCTGCGCTCGACAGTGGGAACCAAGGTTTCCCCGGCGCTTGTCCTTGCGGTGATTTCCGTGGAATCGGCCGGCCGGGCGGATGCTGTCAGTTCAGCCGGTGCGCAAGGACTGATGCAACTGATGCCCGCCACGGCCGAAAGGTTCGGTGTTGAGGACAGTTTTCAGCCCTCGCAGAATATCGCGGGCGGTGTGAAATACCTGAACTGGCTGATGGGGGAATTCAAAAACGACCCGATTTTGGTGCTGGCCGGATATAATGCGGGCGAAGGAGCCGTTCGCAAACACAGTGGTGTGCCGCCTTATGCGGAAACCCGCGATTACGTGCCAAAAGTGCTTGCGGCGTTTCAGGTGGCGCGCGCGTTGTGCTCGACCCCGCCGGAACTGATCTCGGATGGCTGCGTATTTCAGACGCTAAACTGAAAATGGCCCGCGAGTCGGCGGGCCATTCAATATCAGGTCAATCAGCCGACGATCGTGGCTTGGGTCGAGGCCCGCATATCGTCTTCACTGACACCGTCGGCCAGTTCGACAATCTTCAGGCCGCCTTCAACCACATCCAGCACGCCCAGATTGGTGATGATGCGATCAACGACGCCCTTACCTGTCAGCGGCAAGGTGCATTCCTTAAGCACTTTTGAATCGCCATGTTTGTTGGTGTGATCCATGACCACGATCACACGACCGACGCCGGCGACCAGATCCATCGCGCCGCCCATACCCTTGACCAGCTTGCCGGGGATCATCCAGTTGGCCAGATCGCCCTTTTCGTCCACTTCCATGGCACCCAGAATCGCCGCAGCGATCTTGCCGCCCCGGATCATGGCAAAGGACGTGGCGCTGTCGAAGTAGGACGTGCGGGACAGTTCGGTGATCGTCTGCTTGCCCGCGTTGATCAGGTCGGGGTCTTCTTCACCCTCGAACGGGAATGGACCCATGCCCAGCATGCCGTTCTCGGATTGCAGAGTGATGTCCTTGTCCCCCACATAGTTTGCCACCAGCGTCGGAATGCCGATGCCGAGGTTCACATACATGCCGTCTTCCAGCTCTTCCGCCGCGCGAGCGGCCATCTGATTGCGGTCCCAGGGCATTATGCGTCCTCCTTCTTGCGGGTGGTGCGCTGTTCGATGCGCTTTTCGTGGCTCCCCTGAATGATGCGGTGCACGTAGATGCCGGGCAGATGGATCCCATCCGGGTCGAGCGAGCCGCGCGGCACGATCTCTTCAACTTCGGCGATGCAGATCTTGCCGCAGGTCGCGGCAGGTACATTGAAGTTGCGTGCAGTCTTGCGGAAAATCAGGTTGCCGGTGTCATCGGCCTTCCAGGCTTTGACGATGGCGAGATCGGCAAAAATGCCTTCCTCCATGATGTAGGTCTCGCCATTGAAGTCCTTGTGTTCCTTGCCGTCGGCAATCACGGTGCCCACGCCGGTCTTGGTGTAAAAGCCGGGGATGCCCGCGCCGCCTGCGCGCATACGTTCGGCCAGAGTGCCTTGCGGGTTAAATTCCAGCTCCAACTCGCCGCTCAGATACTGGCGCATGAATTCGGCGTTTTCACCGACATACGAGCTGATCATCTTTTTGACCTGCTTCGTCTGCAGCAGGATGCCGATACCGAAATCGTCGACCCCGGCGTTGTTGCTGGCAAAAGTCAGATCCTTGGCGCCCGATTCCCGGATCGCCTCAAGCAGCAGTTCGGGAATACCGCACAGGCCGAAACCGCCCGCTGCAATCAGCATGCCATCCGACAGCACCCCATCGAGCGCTTCAGTGGCATTGGCATAGATTTTCTTCATGGAAAACTCCCCCAATGACATGGTGATGCGGCAGGTTGTGCCGCCACGTCACGGGGAAGTCAATGAAACCAGAGGGCAATGGTATTTCTACCTAGCCCCGTCTCAGCCCGCCTTCTTGGCTGTCTTATTGGCAGCGGCCTTTTTCTTTGGCGCCGCTTTTTTCTTGGTGCCCTTCTTGGCCGCGCGCTCGTTGATCAGTTCAACGGCCATTTCCTGCGTCACGTCTTCGGGTTTTACGTCCTTGGGAATGGTCGCGTTGACTTTCTCCCATTTCACATACGGCCCGTAGCGCCCGTCCAGAACCTGCATCGCGCCGCCATCGGGATGCTCGCCCAGTTCCTTCAGCGGTTTGGCTGCCGCACTACGGCCCCGACCGGGGTTGGCCCGTTTTTCGGCCAGCAGTTCAACGGCCCGGTTCATCCCGATCTCGAACACGTCATTGGGATCTTTGAGGTTGGCGTAAACCGGTTTGGCTTCATCGGCCAGTTGATGCATCAGGTAAGGCCCGAAGCGACCGAAATTCGCGCTGATCATTCCACCTTCGGGGTGTTCGCCGATCTGGCGGGGCAGGCTGAGAAGGGTAAGCGCCTTGTCCAGATCCATGTCATCCTTGCTCCAGCCACGCGGCAGCGACGCACGGGGGGGTTTCTTGTTCTCCGGCGTCGGCTCGCCACGCTGGACATAAGGACCAAAGCGGCCGGACTTCAGCCAGATCTCATCACCCGTGTCCTCGCCCAGAAGACGTTCGTCGCCTTCCGCGCCTTCACCGGCGATCGGGCGGGTATACGTGCATTCCGGGTAGTTGCCGCACCCGACGAACCCGCCGGTGCGCGACGTCTTCAGGTGCAATTGCCCCACGCCGCATTTCGGGCAGATCCGCGGATCCGACCCGTCTTCGCGCGGCGGATAAAGCTGCGGCGCCAGCGCTTCGTCCAGCTTGTCCAGCACTTCCGAAATGCGCAGATCCGAGGTCTCGCCGATTGCAGCCGAAAACTCGCGCCAGAACTTGCCCAACAGATCCTTGTAGTCGCGATCCCCGGCGCTGACGTCGTCCAGCTGTTCTTCCAGATTGGCGGTGAACTCATAGCCCACGTATTGTCGGAAGAAATTCAGCAGGAAGATGGTGACGATGCGGCCCTTTTCTTCAGGGATCAGCCGGTTTTTGTCCTTGCGCACATATTCCCGGTCCTGGATCGTCGTCACGATCGAGGCATAGGTCGAAGGGCGACCGATCCCCAATTCCTCCATCCGTTTGACCAAAGTGGCCTCGGTGTAACGCGGGGGCGGTTGGGTGTGATGTTGCAGGGCCAGAACGGCTTCATTCTCGGACAGGATGGCGGCCTTGTCATCGTTCGTGGCCTTTGTGTGCTGATCCCGCAATGAGGTCTTGGCAAACGGGGCAGGGTCCCCCTTCATGATCTGAGGCAGGCGTTTTTCGTCGTCATCCGTGACGTCATCGCGGCCCTCTTCATAGACGCGCATGAACCCGTCGAACAAAACCACCTGCCCGGTGGCGCGCAGACCGACCTGACCGTCGGCGCTGCCAATCTCGACCGTGGTCCGCTCCAGCCGGGCGGCAGCCATCTGGCAGGCGATTGTACGTTTCCAGATCAGATCATAAAGCTTGCGCTGATCCTCATCCGTGACCTTCAGCGCCTTGGCATCGCGGGTCATATCCGTCGGGCGGATACATTCATGCGCTTCCTGAGCGTTCTTGGCCTTGTTCTTATACATGCGCGGGCTGTCTGGCACGTAGTCCGCGCCATATCGGTCGGCGATGGCGTCGCGGGTGGCAGTCGCAGCTTCGGGCGCCATGTCGATGCCGTCAGTCCGCATATAAGTAATGTAACCCGCCTCATACAGCCGCTGCGCCACCTGCATCGCGTGGCGGGCTCCCATGCCGAACTTGCGGCTGGCCTCCTGCTGCAGCGTGGATGTCATGAACGGCGCGCTTGGGTTGCGGGCGGCAGGCTTGGCCTCGACTGATGTCACGCTCAACGCGCGGCTGGTGATGGCCTGAACTGCCAATTCGGCCTGTGTCGAATTGGTCAGATCGTGCTTGTCCAGCTTTTTTCCGGCCAGCGTGACCAGCCGGGCCTCGTAGGTCTGGCCGCGGGGCGTTTCGAACAAGGCCCGCACCGACCAGTATTCGACCGGCTTGAACGCCTCGATCTCCATCTCGCGCTCGACGATCAACCGCAGACAGACCGACTGCACCCGGCCAGCCGACCGCGCGCCGGGCAGCTTGCGCCACAGAACGGGTGACAGGTTGAACCCCACCAGGTAATCCAGCGCACGGCGGGCCAGATAAGCCTCGACCAGCGGCATGTCCACCTGACGCGGGTTCTGCATCGCCTGCGTCACAGCCTCTTTGGTGATGGCGTTGAATGTAACCCGGCTGACCGGTGTGTCTTTCTTGATCGAGCGCCGCTTGGTCAGCGCTTCCTGCAGGTGCCAGCTGATTGCTTCGCCCTCGCGATCGGGGTCAGTGGCCAGGATCAGCGCATTGTCGTCCTTAAGTGCGTCGGCGATGGCCTTGACGTGCTTGCGGCTGTCATTGCCGACTTCCCATTTCATCGAGAATTCATGCTCTGGATCAACCGATCCATCCTTCGGCGGCAAGTCGCGTACATGGCCGTACGAGGCCAGAACGGTGTAGTCGGGGCCCAGATATTTGTTGATCGTTTTTGCTTTGGCCGGAGATTCTACAACAACTACAGGCATTTAAGATGAATCCTTGCTCGACAGGCTTTGCGCTTTGTATGGCGGTGCAAAATGTGTGCGGCAAGATCGAATTGTCAATGCGTACCTTGCCGCATCCAGTTTTTCCCGCAATTTCAGGGCTCTGGCCGGACCAAATTTCTTCAAACAGACGGGGCCAAGCAAAAGCCGGTGATCAGGCTACTCGCGAAAGCAGGCCGCCCGCCTGCCGCTGGATTCGTCCGTCCAGTTCCAGATCCAGCAAGGCCGGGGCGATGGCCTCGGCCGAGGCGGCAATGTCCCGGATCAACTGGTCTTCGGCCACTGGCGAAGGACCCAGCCGCGCCAGAATTTCGGCCTGCAAGACTGACGCCTCTGGCATTGCAGGGGCGTCAGACGAAGGTTGAAGGCTTAGCGGAAGTTCCGGCGCCTCTGCCACAGATTGTTGCGGCGGCAGCGCGTCAATCACGTCTTGCGCGGAACGGACCAGCGTTGCGCCATCGCGGATCAGCAGGTTGCACCCGGCGGCGCGGGCATCGAACGGGTGGCCGGGTACGGCCAGAACCTCGCGCCCCTGATCCAGCGCGTCCCGCGCCGTGATCAGACTGCCGGATTTTGCCGCCGCCTCGACCACCACAACCGCCTGCGCGAGGCCCGAGATGATGCGGTTGCGCCGCGGGAAATGCCGTGCCTGCGGCGTCACCCCCATCGGCTGTTCGGACAATCGCAGGCCCTTGCGTGCAATATCGTTCGCAAGATCGGTATTTTCCGCCGGATAAACAACGTCGACCCCGCCTGCCAGAACAGCCACCGTTCCGGTGTCCAGCGACGCGATGTGCGCGGATGTGTCGATGCCGCGCGCCATGCCTGAGACGACCGTATAACCGCACGCCCCAAGCTCTTTCGCCAGGTTCCGGGCCATGCGCCCCCCGAGGGACGAGCAGTTGCGCGCGCCGACCAAAGCAATTGCCGGTTTTGCCAGTACGCTGATGTCACCGATGGCCCACAGCATCGGGGGTGCGTCAGACAGGGTCGACAGGGAAGCGGGGAAGTCAGCGGCCCCAAGGCACAGAAGCCGCGCTTTTGCGGCTTTTGCAGCCCTGAGCTCCGCCTCAATCACGCCGGGTGGGCATATTTCATAGTCTTCGATCCCGGCGGCGCGTGCCATTTCCGGCAACGCGGCCAGCGCATTCTGCGCCGAGCCATGTTCGCGCAACAGTCGCCGGAATGTTGCCGGGCCAACCTTGCGTGAGCGCAACAGACGGAGCCAGGAAAACCGGTCCTCTTCCGTGGTGGGTGGGAGTGGGGGGTGATAGGAAGAAAGCTGCTCTTCAGTCATCCGTTGCTCCGCCTGATTGCAGAACTGGTTTACGGGATGCGGGGTTAACAGCCTGTGAATCGTTGAAAATTAGATGCTATTTGCACAGGTGGTGTGATTTGATTGCAGGATAACCAATGGAAAGTAAAAAGAAAAACCGCGATAGCTTTCCTTGCGCAGTTTGCGGTCATTCCAATGCAGAAGTCAAAAAATCAGGCGCAGTGTTAACCCTGCGCCCTTGAGTCTCCAATTGATTCCCGCTCAGGCGGCCGATCCGCCCACGGTCAGGCCATCCATCAGAACGGTTGGTTGGCCGACCCCCACAGGCACCCATTGCCCGTCCTTGCCGCAGGTTCCCATGCCCGGGTCCAGCTCCATGTCATTGCCGAGCCCGCGAATGCGCTTCAGAGCGGAAGGGCCATCCCCGATCAGCGTCGCGCCCTTGACCGGTGCACCGATCTTGCCGTTCTCGACCCGATACGCCTCGGTGCAGGAGAAAACAAACTTGCCGTTGGTGATATCCACTTGGCCACCGCCAAAGCCTACGGCCCAGATACCGTCCTTGATGTCCGCAACCAGGGCCGCAGGGTCCGCATCGCCTCCCAGCATGATCGTGTTGGTCATGCGTGGCATAGGCTTGTGCGCATAGCTTTGCCGCCGCCCGTTGCCGGTGGGCGCAACATTCATCAGCCGTGCGTTCTGGCGGTCCTGCATATACCCCGTCAGTATTCCGTCTTCGATCAGAACCGTGCGGGAACTGGGCGTGCCTTCGTCGTCCACCGTGATCGAGCCACGCCGGTCCGCGATGGTGCCGTCATCGACGACAGTCACACCCCTGGACGCGATCGGTTGCCCCATCAGCCCGGCAAAGGCTGAACTGCCCTTGCGATTGAAATCCCCTTCAAGCCCGTGCCCAATCGCCTCGTGCAGCAGGATACCGGGCCAGCCGGGGCCGAGGGCCACTTCCATCACACCGGCCGGGGCAGGGACTGCGTCCAGGTTGACCAGAGCGATGCGCAATGCCTCGCGCGCCTTGTCCTGCCAGTCCGCCGGATCGATCAGCCCATCCAGACCGACACGGCCACCGCCGCCTGCCGAACCGCTTTCGCGGCGTCCGTTCTGCTCCACGATGACCGAGATGTTCAGACGGGTCATCGGGCGCACGTCGCGCACCAGAACGCCATCAGGGCGCAGAATCTCAACCTCCTGTACTGCCGCTGCGATGGTTGCGCTGACCTGAACCACCCGGGGGTCGAGATCGCGGGAAAACGCATCAATCTCGCGCAGCGTCTCGATTTTGACCGGAAAGCTGGCGGTTTCGATCGGATCCTCATCTGTGTAAAGCCGCTTGTTGGTCGCCCGCGGTGCCTCGGCCAGCGTGCCACCGCCATCCCCGACCGCCAGCCGCGCGGTCTGGGCTGCCCGTTTCAGTGCGGGGATCGATACGTCCGTGGAATGCGCATATCCGGCAACTTCACCCTGCACGGCCCGCAGTCCGAACCCTTCGGACGCATCATAAGACGCGGTCCGCAGTCGACCGTCATCAAAGACCAGAGATTCGGATTTACGGCGTTCCACGAACAGCTCGCCATCCTCGGCGCCCGCCGTTGCCGATTGCAGCACCGCAAGCGCTTCATCATGCGGAATTGCGGTTTCAAAGGGGCGAAACGGGTCGTTTGACATGGCTTGGGACCTTTCCGGTTTGATCCAGATCAAAAATAGCGTCTGTTTGACGCAAGCATTTTGCTTTATCTACCCGCAGGAATATGGTTTTTAACGCGGCCAAAGACAACGGGAGAGGTGTGGCCGATTCACACCTTTTCGCCAGGGACGCAAAGATCAAACGATCAGGACAGAAAATGAAGAATGCTTTGATGCTTTCGGGGTTTATGACAGCCCTCTCCAGCCTTCCCGCCATGGCTCAGGAGCTTGAGATTATCGGCAAGCCGGTCGATGGTGGCATGGGTTTCCAGCCCCCCGCCACCAGCCTGGCCGAAGGGATTCGGGATCTGGATGGGATGATTCTGGTCATCATCACCGCCGTTTGTTTGCTGGTTGGTGGCCTGCTGCTTTATTGCATCGTGCGCTACAATCAGCGCGTTAACCCGAAGCCAGCCGGTTTCTCTCACTACACCCCGGTCGAGATCGCCTGGACGCTTGGCCCGATCCTGATTCTGGTCTTCATTGGCGCCTTCTCGTTGCCGGTTCTGTTCAAGCAGCAGGAGATTCCCGAAGGCGACGTGGTGATCAAGGTTGTCGGCAACCAGTGGTACTGGACCTATGAATACGTCGATCACGACTTTGCGTTCGACAGCTACCTGCTGGGCCACCCGGCCACCCTGGACGAAGGTGCCCGCCCAGCTGACGCTGACGTGACGCCGTTTGTTTTGGACGACGCGATGCGCGCCAAGCTGGCCGATTCCGGATACAGCGACGATGAATGGCTGTTGGCCACCGACACTGCGGTTGTCGTGCCGGTGAACAAGGTCGTCGTCATGCAGGTGACCGCATCCGATGTGATCCACTCGTGGACGATCCCGTCCTTCGGCGTGAAGCAGGACGGTGTACCCGGTCGTCTGGCCGAGCTGTGGTTCGAGGCCGACAAGGAAGGCATCTATTTCGGCCAGTGTTCGGAACTGTGTGGCAAAGACCACGCCTATATGCCGATCACCGTCAAGGTCGTCAGCCAGGAAGCCTATGATGAATGGCTGAAGAGTGCGATCGACGAATACGCAGGCCTGCCGCAATCCTATCAGATTGCTGCCAAGTAAACGCGACAGGGCGGGCTGGCCCCGCCTGAAACAACATGCAGGCTGCGCGTTAATCGCGCAGCTTTCGCCCACAAAGGACCGGAAATGAGCGACGCAAGCTTCAATGCCAGCACCGTGACCGCGAAGGGATACGCGGACGAGGCCAGCTTTGGCGATTATTTCGCCCTACTGAAGCCGCGTGTGATGTCTCTGGTCGTGTTCACCGCGCTGGTCGGTCTGCTGGCGGCTCCGGTTTCCGTGAATCCCGTGGTCGGTTTTTGCGCCATTCTGTTCATTGCCATCGGTGGCGGTGCGTCCGGCGCGCTGAACATGTGGTGGGATGCGGATATCGACAAGGTGATGAAGCGCACCAAGGGTCGTCCCATCCCGTCCGGCAAGGTTGAACCGGGCGAGGCGATGGCGCTAGGCCTAGCGTTGTCGGGCATGTCAGTCATCATGCTGGCGCTGGCTACGAACATCTTTGCCGGTGCGTTTCTGGCCTTTACCATCTTTTTCTATGTCGTGATCTACACGATGTGGCTGAAGCGCCTGACGCCGCAGAACATCGTGATCGGCGGCGCGGCCGGAGCGTTCCCGCCGGTGATCGGCTGGGTTGCCGCCACAGGCTCCATGACGCTTGAGCCGTGGCTGATGTTCGCTCTGACCTTCATGTGGACGCCGCCGCATTTCTGGGCGCTGGCATTGTTCATGCGCACGGATTACGACGATGCCGGTGTTCCGATGCTGACGGTCACTCATGGGCGACGCGCGACCCGTGTGCATATCCTGATCTATACTGCGCTGCTGGCCATTCTAGCGGTTGGCACGGCCTTCTCGGGCATTGGCGGCCCGGTCTATCTGACCGTCGCCCTTGTTCTGAATGCGCTGTTCCTGCGCGGCGCATGGCGGATTTCCCGCCGCAGCGAAGACGATGCCGAGGCGGACAATTTCAAGGTCGAGCGTGGCTTCTTCAAACTGTCACTGCTGTATCTGTTCCTGCATTTCGGCGCCATTCTCGTGGAAGCGCTGCTGAAGCCCTATGGGCTGGGAGGCTGGTCATGAGCCTGCGCAAAAGCCACGAGCTGCATCAGCGCCGTTTCAGCCGTAATCTTGGCGTGGGGCTGACCCTGGCTGCTTTCATCGTGATCATCTTCGGCCTGACCATCGCCAAGGTTTCCAGCAGTTCCTTCACGGGTCCCGCTGTCGAGGTGCAGAACTGATGGCGATGTCGGGTCCTCAAAAAACGGTTGTGCAACTGGTCGGTGTGGTCGTCCTGATGGGCGGTCTGGCCTGGGCTGCGGTGCCGTTTTACAACTGGTTCTGCAGGGTTACAGGATTTGGTGGCACCACCGGCGTCGCTCAGCAAGCCCCTGATGACATTCTCGACCGCATGGTCACGATCCGTTTCGACGGCTCCAAGGCCAAGGGCATGCCGTGGGAGTTCAAGCCCGTCGAACGCGAGATGAAGGTCCGCATCGGGGAAACCGGGCTGGCCTTTTACGAGGCCTACAATCCGACCGACAAACCCATTGCCGGGCAGGCGTCCTATAACGTGACGCCGTATTCGGCAGGCGGGTATTTCCAGAAGATCGCCTGCTTCTGCTTTGACGAGCAGGTATTGCAGCCGGGTGAGCGGGTCGAGATGCCCGTAACCTTCTTTGTCGACCCCGAAATCGTCGAAGACCCCGAAGCACAGTATGTTCATACGATCACTCTGTCGTATACATTCTACGAAATCGACCTGCCCGAGGGCTATGCTGCCCTTGACGTGCAGGCAGACACAAATACGAACTAACGCCTTAAGGTGAGGGACACTGATGGCACACGCTAAAGACCATGACTACCACATTCTGAACCCCTCGATCTGGCCGCTTGTTGGCGCCGTCGGTGGTTTTGTGATGCTGTTCGGAGCCGTTTTGTGGATGCACGGAATCACTCCGTGGATATTCTGGGCCGGTCTGGTGGCCGTTCTCTACACCATGTTCGCCTGGTGGTCCGAAGTGGTGGTCGAAAGCCGTCAGGGCGACCACACGCCGGTTGTCCGTATCGGCCTGCGCTACGGCTTCATCCTGTTCGTGATGTCCGAGGTGATGTTCTTCTTTGCCTGGTTCTGGTCGTTCTTCAAACATCGGATGTACCCGATGTACGACTATGCCGGCACCGAATACATCCAGCCGGACATCCACGCGGTTGACCCGTTCCACCTGCCGCTGATCAACACGCTGGTTCTGCTGTTGTCGGGCTGCGCGATCACCTGGGCGCACCACGCGCTTGTGCACGGCAATGACCGAAAGGCACTGGTGCAGGGTCTGGCAATCGGTATCGCGCTGGGTATTGCGTTTACCTTCCTGCAGGGTTTCGAATATTACGAACTGCTGGCCCACGGTGGTTGGGAATTCGGCGGCGATCAGTTCTATTCGAACTTCTTCATGGCAACCGGGTTCCATGGCGCACACGTGATCATCGGCACCATCTTCCTGACGGTCTGTCTGATCCGCGCACTGAAAGGCGATTTCACGCCCGAGAAACACGTCGGTTTCGAAGCGGCCGCCTGGTATTGGCACTTCGTGGACGTTGTCTGGCTGTTCCTGTTCTTTGCCGTCTACATCTGGGGTCAGGCCCCGCTGATGTAACTCCGCTTTGGTGATCCAATTGCAAAAGCCGCCCTTTGGGGCGGCTTTTTCTCTATCCGGGGCGCAAGATTGCGCCCCATACAATTGCGTGGTTGCAATTCGGGTCGCACGGCCCTTAACAAGACGCCGGTTCCTGCAATGAGGTTTGCCCAAGCCATGCGCCGCTTTCTGTTTCTGCTGATCTTCGGCCTTGCCGGTCTGGGCGTGCTGGTGTCGCTGGGCGTCTGGCAGGTGCAGAGACTTGCGTGGAAACAGGGGATCCTGGCCGAGATCGAAAGCCGGATCTCAGCCGAGCCCGTTGCTTTGCCTCCGCAGGTTTCGGAGGATGCCGACAAGTATCTGCCAGTCACTGTCTCTGGCGAAATGGAACCGGGCGAAATCCATGTTCTGGTTTCGGTCAAGCAGGTTGGGGCCGGGTATCGCATCATCCAGTCCTTCAGTACCGCGGATCGGACAATTCTGGTGGACCGGGGTTTCGTCCGGACCACTGCCAAGCAGGCGGAGCGTTCGACCGGGCCTATGGAGATCACCGGCAATCTGCACTGGCCCGATGAGATCGACAGCTATACGCCCGATCCGGACATCGATGACAACATTTGGTTTGCCCGGGATGTGCCAAATCTGGCCGCAGCGCTGGGAGCGGAGCCGGTGCTGTTGATTGCCCGCACGAAGACCGACCCGAATGTAACGCCTTTGCCAGTGGATGCGGCGGGTATCCCGAACGATCATTTGCAATATGCAATCACCTGGTTTGGTCTGGCTCTGGTCTGGGCCGCGATGACCGGGTACTTCCTGTGGCGCAGCCGTGCCAATACTGAGAGTGACGCGACATGAAATACATCTCGACCCGTGGGCAGGCGCCCGAACTGACCTTTGAAGAGGCGATGCTGACCGGACTGGCCCGCGATGGCGGCCTGTACCTGCCTGCCGAAATTCCGGTAATGTCACAGGACGAGATCGCCGCTCTGGCCGGTCTGTCCTATGAAGAAATCGCGTTCCGCGTTATGTGGCCCTATGTCAGCGGCTCGTTTGCCGAAGATGAGTTCAAGGAAATCATCGCCCGTGCTTACGAAGGTTTCGGGCATGATGCCCGGGCACCATTGAAGCAGCTAAACGAAAACCATTTCCTGCTGGAATTGTTCCACGGCCCGACGCTGGCATTCAAGGATTTCGCGATGCAGTTGATCGGTCAGCTGTTCCAGGTCGCTCTGAAACGGCGGGGCGATCGGGTGACCATCGTCGGCGCGACCAGCGGCGACACCGGATCGGCGGCCATCGAGGCGTTCCGGGGACTGGATGCCGTGGACGTATTCATCTTGTATCCGCATGGCCGCGTGTCCGAGGTGCAGCGCCGTCAGATGACCACACCCGCCGATGGCAACGTGCATGCGCTTGCCGTGGATGGGGATTTCGACGATTGCCAGGCTGCGCTGAAGGATATGTTCAACGATTTCGACTTCCGTGATGGTGTCAAATTGGCTGGTGTGAACTCGATCAACTTCGCCCGTGTGCTGGCGCAGATCGTTTATTACTTCTCCGCCGCCGTCAGCCTTGGTGCACCACATCGAAAAGTCAGCTTTACCGTCCCCACCGGCAATTTCGGTGACATCTTCGCGGGCTATCTGGCCAAGCGCATGGGTCTGCCCATTGACCGCTTGGTCGTGGCCACGAACCAGAACGACATCCTGCACCGATGCCTATCGGGCGAGGGGTATTTCAAGGGCGACACGATCCCTTCGATCAGCCCGTCGATGGATATTCAGGTCAGCTCGAACTTCGAACGCGCGCTGTATTATGCCTATGGCGAAGACGGCGCCGCAGTGGCCCAATTGATGGACGAACTAAAGACGGGCGGCTTCAACGTCAGCCAGGGCGCGATGGAGGCCTTGCGTGAAAGCTTCGACTCCGGTCGCGTGTCCGAAGAAGAAACGCTTGCGACGATCCAGAACACGCTGGCCCACAGCGCCGAGCTGGTTTGCCCGCATACCGCCGTCGGCGTCAGGGTCGCCGAAGCGCACCGCACGGCGGACGTGCCGATGATCACACTGGCCACCGCGCACCCGGCGAAATTCCCGGCTGCGGTCGAGAAGGCGAGCGGCGTGCATCCGCCTCTTCCATCCCGCATGTCTGATCTGTATGAACGTCCGGAACGGGTGACCCGCATTGCCAACGATCTGGGTGCCCTCGAGGATCATATCAGAAGGCATATTGCTGAGTGACTGTCAGACAGGACCAACTGAAGAACGGGTTTCGTATCGTCAGTGAACATATGCCGGGGCTGCAATCGGCGGCCATCGGTATCTGGGTAACCGCCGGCGGGCGGCACGAGCGGATCGAGCAGAACGGCATCGCCCATTTCCTTGAACACATGGCGTTCAAGGGAACCAAGCGGCGTTCCGCACTGCAGATCGCCGAGGCGATCGAAGATGTGGGCGGCTATATCAATGCCTACACCTCGCGCGAAGTAACGGCCTATTACGCACGTGTCCTGAAAGACGACGTGGCGCTGGCCATGGATGTCATCGGCGACATTGTCCTGAATCCGGTTTTCGACCCGCGCGAGATCGAAGTCGAGCGCGGCGTCATCCTGCAGGAGATCGGTCAGGCCTATGACACGCCCGATGACGTGATCTTTGACTGGTTGCAGGAGCAGAGCTATCACGACCAGCCCCTGGGCCGGACCATTCTCGGTCCCACCGAGAGGGTCAGTTCGTTCTCGCGCGAGGATCTGTCGGGCTTCGTGGCGGAGCATTACGGCCCGGATCAGATGATCCTGTCCGCCGCCGGCGCTGTGGATCACGATGCGCTGATGAAACTGGCCGAGGAGATGTTTGGCCATCTGACACCCAGAACTGGCCTGATCGCCGAGCCTGCGCGGTTCACCGGCGGTGAGGCGCGGCAGGAAAAAGCGCTGGAACAGGCCCATTTCGCACTGGCGCTGGAAAGCCCCGGCTATCGTGACGATGCGATCTATACCGCACAGATCTACTCGACCGCACTGGGCGGCGGCATGTCCTCGCGTCTGTTTCAGGAAGTGCGCGAGACGCGCGGGCTTTGCTACACGATTTTCGCGCAGACAGGTGCCTATGCCGATACCGGGACAACCACGATCTATGCCGGAACATCGGCCGATCAGGTTGGCGAACTGGCAACGATCACCATCGACGAGATGAAGCGCGCCGCCGAAGACATGAGCGAGGAAGAGGTCGCCCGTGCCCGTGCGCAGATGAAGGCGGGCATGCTGATGGGGCTGGAAAGCCCGTCGAACCGGGCCGAACGCTTGGCGCGGCTGGTGCAGATTTGGGGCAGGGTTCCGTCGCTCGAGGATACCGTCGCCAAGATCGACGCCGTCAGCACCGAGGACGTCCGCGTCTTCGCCGAACAGATGGCCGTACAGGCCCCGGCAGCGCTGGCGCTCTATGGCCCTGTCTCGGGCGCGCCCACGCTGGCGCAATTGCAGGAGAGGCGTGCGGCGTGATGCTGTTGGGCAGACGCAAGCTGAAACTCGAAACCGAGCGGCTGAGCCTGCGTCCGCCTGTGCATTCCGATTTCAACGACTGGGCCGCGTTGCGGCGGGCGTCGCGAGATTATCTGACCCCGTGGGAGCCGATCTGGGCCCAGGATCACCTGAGCCGCAAATCCTTCACCAACCGGGTCTACTGGGCGCAGCGTTCGGTCGGCAGCAGTACGGCGATCCCGTTGTTCCTGTTTCGCCGCAGCGACAACGTACTGCTGGGGGCGATCACGCTGGACAACATCCGGCGTGGCCCGGCGCAGGCCGGAACGCTTGGCTATTGGACGGGTCAGGCGTTTGCCCGGCAGGGGTATATGCGCGAGGCCATCGGCGCGGTTGTGCACCACGCCTTTACACGCCTTGACCTGAGCCGGATCGAGGCTGCCTGTCTGCCGGAAAACAATGCCTCCCGCGGGTTGCTGGAAAGCTCGGGGTTCAAATACGAAGGCGTGGCGCAGTCGTATCTGCAGATCAACGGGCGCTGGCGGACGCATGTTCTTTATGCCAGCCTGCGTTCGGACCGGCGCGGCAAGACCGACGCCGGGTAGGTGGCCCCAAAGGGGCCATCGGGGGCTCTGCCTCCGGCCGCGGCAAGCCGCGTCTCCACCAGGATAGTTTTTGCCAGATGAACAAGGGGCATGACTTGGTGGCGTTCTGCGCTACACTCTCCTCATGCGCTGGGTGGTTCTGGCATTGATGGTAATCTCGGGAGCGGTGTCGGCGCAGGAGCGGCGGCCGAGCCATTGTATTGCCATTGCAGACGCGGCACCGGGCATTGAATATCTGCACAAGGCAGCGTGGACCGACCCGGTGCCCGAGTATTCGGTGCGCATCAGTTACATTGCCCACGCATCCTTTCTGATCCAGACGCGCGGCGGTTTGAACTCGGTCACCGATTTCACCGGTTTCATCGGCAGCGCCGATCTGATCCCCGACGTGGTGACGATGAACCACGCCCACAACACGCACTGGACGGCGCATCCGGATCCTGCCATCCCCCATGTCCTGCCGGGTTGGGGCGAATTCGGGCAGGGGATCGAACACTATCTTGATCTTGGAGAATTGGTGGTGCGCAACGTGTCGACCGATATCCGATCGACCCTGGGTGGGGTCGAGACCAAGGGCAATTCTATTTTCGTATTCGAGGTCGAAGGCCTGTGCATCGGCCATCTGGGGCATCTGCACCATGTCCCCTCGGACGAGCAGTTTGCCGCGTTGGGACGTTTGGATGTGGTGATGGCGGCCGTGGATGGAGGCACGACCATGCCCCTGCCCGAGATGATCACTGTTCTGAAGCGCCTCAAAAGCTCGGTTATCATACCGATGCACTGGTTCTCGGGGTTTTCGCTGGATCGGTTCCTGGTCGACATCCGGGATACATTCCCGGTGGAGCGTGACGGAGTTTCCGAGATCACGGTGTCGCTCAAGACGCTCCCCGACCGGCCAACCGTCGTGGTGCTGGAGCCGCAGTACCTGATTGATCTGGAATAAGACTTGTTGCAGCCGCGTGAGTTGGGCAAGGAAGGGGCATGATATTTAATCCCGCCGATGAAACCCTTGCCCGAAGGATCGAGGCTGAACTGGGTGACGCGATCCTGCGCCCTGTCGCGGCGCGATATCTGGAAGAACCGCGCCGCCGGTTTGCCGGGCATGTCGGCCTGCTGGCCGCGCCGCGCACGGTTCACGAGGTGGCGGGCCTGATCCGCATCGCATCCGACGCACGGGTGTCGGTTGTCCCTTATGGCGGCGGAACGGGACTGGTCGGCGGGCAAGTGATGCCGGACGGACCGCCGCCGCTGCTAATATCGCTTGAGCGGATGACGGCCATCCGGGCGGTCTATCCGTCCGAGAACGTGCTGGTGGCCGAGGCTGGGGCGATTCTTGCCGATGTCCAGGCAGCTGCCGAAAGCGCCGACCGCCTGTTCCCTCTGTCCCTTGCCGCGCAGGGGTCTTGTCGCATCGGAGGGAATCTCGCGACCAATGCAGGCGGGGTGAACGTACTGCGTTACGGCAATGCGCGTGATCTGTGCCTGGGTCTTGAGGCGGTGCTGCCGAATGGCGACATCTGGAACGGGCTCAGCCGGTTGCGCAAGGACAACACCGGCTATGATCTGCGGAACCTGTTGATCGGGTCGGAAGGGACACTGGGGATCATCACTGCGGCCGCACTGAAGCTGTTTCCGCGCCCGGCCGGTATCGGAACCGCGATGTTTCAGGTGACTTCTGCGCAGGCCGCCATTGATCTTCTGGCGCTTGCGCGGGACCAGGTCGGCGAAGCGGTATCGACGTTCGAACTGATCCACCGGCAGGGGCTGGAGTTTCTGTCCGAAGTTCTGCCCGCCATCCGGCAACCCTTTGCGGTGCCGCCGGAATGGTGTGTGCTGATCGAACTGGGCTTGTCGCGCGGGCTTTCTCCGACAGACACGCTTGCGGACCTTTTTGAACAGGCAAGTCAGCGCGGCTTGGTCAGCGACGGTGTGATTGCCCAGAACGAAACACAGCGTCACGAGTTGTGGTCAGTGCGCGAAGACATCCCCGAGGCGAACCGGATGATCGGCTCGGTCTCCAGCCACGATATCTCGATCCCGATTTCGCGTGTCCCCGAGTTCATTCGGCGGGGCGCGGAGATTGTGGCCGGGCTTGGGCCGTACCGGATCAATTGTTTTGGACATCTCGGGGACGGGAACCTGCACTATAACGTGTTCCCGCCAAAGGGCCGCGACAGATCCGAATTCGATGCGCAACGGGCCGAGGTCAAGCATGCGGTGCATGAGCTAGTGCACGAATTCGAAGGGTCCGTCAGCGCTGAACACGGGGTCGGGCGGCTGAAAACGGATGATCTTGAACGCTATGGAGATCCCGCCAAGCTGACAGCAATGCGGGCGATCAAGGCGGCGCTTGATCCTAAGGGGATAATGAACCCGGGCGCTGTCCTGAAGGCATAGCTGCGGCCCGCGTGATACGGGCCGCGCACTGCACTTACGAGCCAGGCAGGATCACCTTGTCGATAACGTGGATGACGCCATTGGACGTCTCGATATCGGCCTGAACAACATTCGCTTCGTTGATCATCACGCCATTGTCCAGATCGATCGTGACCTCGCCACCCTGAACGGTTGCGGCTTTCATGTCGTCGGACAGGTCGCCGGACATCACCTTGCCGGGCACCACGTGGTAGGTCAGAACGGCGACAAGCTGGTCCTTGTTCTCGGGTTTTAGCAGAGTCTCAACCGTGCCTTCGGGCAGGGCAGCAAACGCCTCATCCGTGGGGGCGAAAACGGTGAACGGCCCTTCACCTTTCAACGTGTCGACAAGCTCGGCGGCCTGAACGGCTGCAACGAGGGTTTCAAAGCTTCCGGCGCCGACCGCTGTGTCAACGATGTCCTTGGAATGGCCGTCAGCGTAAGCAGCTGTTCCGACGAAAAGGCTTGTTGCACCGGCGATTGCGAGTTTGCGAAACATGGTCTGTAATCCCTTGATGGAATGCCGTTATTGGCATCTACCGGGCTACGCGCCGCTCTCAAGAAGAGATCACTGAATATGTCGATAAGTTTGGGTTGAACACAACGTGAACCGCGCTAAGCCGGCGCGGTCGCATATTTCCATTCACGGTTTTGTGATTGAATCGAGGTTCACAGCCCCTCGAATTCACACAGGACGTGGACATCCATGCCCATGCCTTCCAGCACCTTGCGGCCGCCCAGATCGGGCAGGTCGATGATGAACGAGCATGACACGATCTCGCCGCCCAGCCGTTCGATCAGCTTGATGCCGGCAGCGGCGGTGCCGCCGGTGGCCAGCAGGTCATCGACGACAAGGATTTTTTCACCGGGCTGAATGGCGTCGTCATGGATTTCGACGATCGCCTCGCCGTATTCCAGTTTGTAGTCCTGGCTGATCGTGGTCCCGGGCAGCTTGCCTTTCTTGCGGATCGGGACAAATCCGACGCTCAGCTGATGCGCTATCGCTCCGCCCAGGATGAATCCGCGCGCCTCAAGTCCCACGACCTTGTCGATCTGTTCGCCCGCATAAGGGTGCAGCATCTGGTCGATGGCCATGCGAAACCCACGCGGGTCCGCAAACAGCGTGGTGACGTCCCGGAACATGATCCCTTCGTGGGGGAAATCAACGATGGTGCGGATATAATCCTTGACCGTAGTGTGTTTGGGCATGCGCGACCCCTTGCCTCGTGCTACGCGGGGTGTTTGGCCTATCCGTGCCTTTCACGCAAGCAAAGTTTGGCTTTTCGGGCTCACCTGCGGCGCTTTGGCAGCGCCATGGGAAGGCCATAGTAGCAGTAACGTCCCACAGGCAGCCACGACAGATGCGGCTTGCGCCAGTTGGGCTGATCTTTCAGAAGGAAGGCCTGAGCGACGTTAAGGTTCATTGCTACAAGTCCTGTTTTATTGTTATGCACACGATATCTACATTCTCTATGCAATGTATATACAATGCGCAGCTAAAGGAATCGAGAATTTGACAGGGTCCAGAGGCGTGACACAGAAAATCGGTAAAGGTTCTACCAGGAAAAACAGTCAGTTGGTTCTGCGGCTGGACAGAGATGAGCGTGACGCTTTTGTCGAGTTATGTAAAGAGCTGGACACCTCGGCGGCGCGCGAAATCCGACGCTTCATTCGTGGGTTCATGAAGGAACACGCCGAGGTGTAGCGTCAGGCGGGGCGGCGCAGAATGGCGGTTGCAAATCCCATTCCGATCAACGCCAATCCGCCGAACCGGGTCATTGCGGTGATGACATTGGCACGTCCGATCATCAGGCGCAGTCGGTCGGCCAGCAGCGCATAGGCCAGCGCGTTCAGCCAGGCCAGCCCGACAAATGTAGCTATCAGGATCGTGAACTGCGGGCCCAGCGGGTCATCCGGGCGCAGGAACTGTGGCACAAAAGCGATGAAAAAGGCGATGGACTTGGGGTTCAGCGCCGTCACGGCCGCCGCATGGCCAAAAACGCCGCGCGCCGTCACCTCGCGTTCGGTGCGGACGGTGCTCAGCCCGCCAGACGGGGCGCTGCGCAGAAGCTTGATACCCAGCCAGACCAGATAGGCCGCCCCGACCCATTTCAGAACGGAAAACAAGGTGGCCGAGGCAAGAACCAGCGCCCCAAGTCCCAGCAAGGATGCCGTCATCGCCAGCAGATCGCCAAGCGCCACGCCGGTGGCCGAGGCGACGGCGACACTGCGCCCTTTCGACAAGGCGTAGCTGAGTATCAGCAAAACCGTCGGCCCGGGGATCAGCAGCAGGGCGGTGGAAGCGGCGACAAAGGCCAGCCATAGATCTGTCGACATGAGGCATCCTGTAATTTCGTCTCACAGAAAGACTTGCCGCGCGGTTGCCGTCAAGCCTTACGTGGTTCGGTTGCCCATCGCATCAGCGCTTCAAGCGGGCCCCGCTTGAAGCGGCGGAACCACATCAGTGCAAAAAGTGTCGATGCGGCGCAGAACAGCAGTGCGTACCCCACGATCTGCGGCGCGGTCAGGGAACCGTCCAGCAATCCGGCCTCATCAAGAATGCCCATCCCGATCAGGATATGTGCCGTGTACAGGGTCAGGCTCTGCCTGCCCGGCGCCACCAGGGCAGGGGCCAGTTTTGCCCGCTCGATCACGGGCCATAGTTTGAGTGACAGTCCGATTATCAGACATGCCGTCCCCGTGCCCGCCATTATATAGAACGGACCGGGCGGGATGGATTCGGTGCCCAGCCAGGCCTTCAGTTCGGGGTCGTGGATCAGCATTTGCGGAAACAGCGCCAGAACGGCAGCGGCGAAACCCCAGATGATCAGGCGGTGTTGAATGCACAGGGTTTGCAATTGTGTCCTCCCGATCGCCATCCCGATCAGCAAGAACGCGGCCCAGGGCAGGACCGGATGCCAGCCATTAAACAGCGCGTTGCGCAGGAACCCGGGCAAGGTCCACAGGTCAGTGTAGGTCAGGGTGGCCCAGTCCCAGCCCCGGTCATAGTCGAAACTGAGCATCGCCAGCACCGACAGTGCGACAATCCCCAACGCGCCCAGCCACAAGCCGCGCGTCGTGGCGGTCAGGAACGCCGCGCCGACAACAAAATACAGCGCGTAGAAATGCAGGATGTCCGCGTCGAACACGGTCATGTTGATCAGGCCCAGCCCGAACAGAAATGCGGCGCGGCGCAACAGCAGACTGGCAGAAATTTGCGACAACCCGATGCCAACCCCAGCCAGCACCACAAACGGCGCAGCCGCGCGCCCCTCCAGCGCATCGACCAGAGCCGAGGCCCAGTCACGGCCCGGTTCCACGCCGGCTGCAATTCGGAAATTGACCAGCACCATGCCGCAAAAGGCCAAGTAGCGGGCGGCATCCAGCGCCTTGAGACGTGTCATCGGTCCTCACATTTGGCGGTGGCCAGCTAAATATTTGCCGCCACACGATAATCTTCGTCAACATGGAGAGGTCGCCGCGCGTTTCAACCATGTAAAGTGCGAAACCTGCGCTGGCTGGCTTCGTGGCAACAGATTAAGATTCAATAAAGCACTGTACCCGAGCCTTGAAATACGGCTCAAAGCGTCAGACCTGTCATGCAAGCCTGAGTGTCGGAGGGGCCAATGGTACAGACGCAACACGCAAAACCGGATGCAAAAGCTGCTGTACCGGGTATCGCCCGGATCCGGCGCGCATTGACCGGGCTCGTTCTGGCCGGGGCCGTTCTGTATATCGGCGCGGTCAGCTACATGTACCTCAACCAGAAGTCACTGCTGTTCAAGCCCGAGGGCGAACTGCCCGAACCTGCTGCGATCGGGCTGGCGGATGTCGATGTGATCTCGCTGCCGACGTCCTACGGCACGGTATTGACGGCCTGGTCCGCGCCTTCGGCCATAGACGACGCGCCGACCGTTTTGTTCTTTCATGGTCAGTCCGGGAATCTTGGTGACCGGTCCGAACGGTTTCGCGAAATCCTGAACAGCGGATACGGGCTGCTTGCGCCCAGCTATCGCGGGTTTCCCGGAAGCGGGGGCGAGCCATCCGAACAGGCGCTGATTTCCGACGGGGTGCACCTGTTCGACAGGCTGAGCAGCGCTGGCGAGACCGTTGTCCTGCACGGCCAAAGCCTTGGAACCGGGGTCGCGGCCGCGGTGGCCGAACAGCGCCCGGATGCCAGACTGCTCGTGCTTGAGGCGCCGTTTACCGCAACGGTCGACGTCGCGGCCGAGCGGTATCCCTGGTTGCCGGTCTCAACCCTGATGAAAGATCAATTCGCGACGCGGGACATCATCGACGATGTTGCCGTGCCGACCCTGATCTTCCACGGCACGATGGACGAAACCATCCCGCTGCATCATGCTGAGGCATTGGCGGCTCTGGCCGGGGATACGGCGCAGCTTCATGTGATCCCCGACGGTACGCATAACGATCTCTGGTCGCGCGGCCTTTGGGACGTGGTCGAACAGAGCCTGACAAAAAACTGACGTCAGAGGACCCGCCCGGCGACCGCATCCAGTTTGGCAAGCAACACAGGGTCGCGCTTTTCCGGTGCGGTCAGAATCGCAAACTCCAGCGCCCGGTCGCAGCCATGCGGGCAGGGCGCACGCTCGGCCCCTAGCAAGGCCGGCAACCCCTTGACCAGCGCGCGGCCCTTTTCGGCATTGCCGGTCAGGGTGGCGATAATCGTGGTCACGTCCACCTCGCCGTGATCGGGATGCCAGCTGTCGTAGTCCGTGACCATGGCAACGGATGCGTAACAAAGCTCGGCCTCGCGGGCCAGTTTGGCCTCGGGCATGTTGGTCATGCCGATGACATCACAGCCCCAGTGCTCGCGATACATCTTCGATTCCGCCAGCGAGGAGAACTGCGGCCCCTCCATCGCCAGATAGGTGCCGCCGCGATGCACGGTGATGCCAGCCGATTTGCCTGCGGTCTCGCACGCATCGCCCAGACGCGGGCAGGTGGGATGGGCAACGCTGACATGGGCCACGCAGCCGGTTCCGAAAAAGCTCTTCTCGCGCGCAAAAGTTCGGTCAATGAACTGATCTACAATAACAAAATCGCCGGGTGCCATGTGTTCGCGAAACGAACCGCAGGCCGAAACCGAGATCACATCCGTCACACCCAGCCGCTTGAGCGCGTCGATATTGGCGCGATAGGGCACCTCGGTCGGCGAATGCACATGCCCCCGTCCGTGCCGGGGCAGGAACGCCATCTCGATCCCCTCAAGAGATCCGGTCAGAATCTGGTCCGACGGTGCCCCCCATGGCGTTTCGACACTGACCCATTGTGCATTTTCCAGCCCGTCAATGTCATAAATGCCCGATCCGCCAATGACGGCAATCTTTGTCTGGGTCACGTCGTTTCTCCGATCCAAAATTTCTTTCCTGAAATTTCTGAGGCGCCAGCGGCCATTTGACAAGTGGTTTCAACCGATTGTGCGCCTGACCCTGTGGACCGTGATCTCGCTATGTGCTCAGCGCATGGCAGGTTCCCGCCAGATGCTGTACCTCGCGGTGGAAATGGCGGGTACAAGGCGCGCTTCGCGCGAACCAATCAAAACCGACAGGACCGTCCAATGCCCCGAGCCTTGCTGGCAAGTTTTGCCAATCGCCTTGCCATACCCGATCTGCGCTGGATGCCGGACGAAGGCTTCACCCTGTCGCGTATCCGGATCGAGCTGCTTTCGGGGCTGACCGTCGCCCTGGCACTGGTGCCCGAGGCCGTGGCTTTTGCCTTCGTTGCTGGCGTACACCCCCTGGTCGGATTGTACGCCGCGTTCCTTGTCGGTCTGATCACCGCTCTGATCGGCGGCCGCCCCGGCATGATCTCGGGTGCAACCGGCGCTCTGGCCGTGGTCATGGTCGCGCTGGTGGCGGAGCACGGGGTCGAGTACCTGTTCGCCACAGTTGTTCTGATGGGTATCCTGCAGGTCATTGCGGGGGCGATGCATTGGGGGCGGTTTATCCGGCTGGTGCCGCATCCGGTGATGCTGGGCTTCGTGAACGGACTGGCGATTGTGATTTTTCTGGCCCAGATGGGGCAGTTCAAGGTGCCGGGAACCATGGAAAACACCGGTCACGGCATGGGCGGCGGTGAATGGCTGTCGGGCATGCAACTTTATACCATGCTGGGTCTTGTTGCTTTGACCATGGCGGTCATCTGGGTAATGCCACGTATCACGCGTATTGTGCCGGCCCCGCTGGCTGGCATCGTGGTTGTCGCCGCGCTGGTGATCGGCTTTGGGCTGGACGTGCCGCGCGTCGGCGATCTGGCCTCGATTGAAGGCAGCTTGCCCGCCTTCCACATCCCGATGGTGCCGTTGAACTGGGAAACCTTCGAGATCATTCTGCCTTATGCAGTCATTCTGGCGGCGATCGGATTGATCGAATCTCTTCTGACCCTGAACCTCGTGGGCGAGATAACCGGCAAGCGCGGCGGCGCCTCGCAGGAATGTATCGCGCAGGGCGCAGCCAATGTCGTGACCGGTTTCTTCGGCGGCATGGGCGGCTGTGCAATGATCGGCCAGTCGATGATCAACGTGAAATCCGGAGGGCGCACACGTGTCGCGGGGATCGCGGCCGCCCTGTTCCTGCTGGTGTTCATTCTGTTTGCCGCCCCCCTGATCGAACAGATCCCGCTGGCGGCACTGGTGGGTGTGATGTTCATGGTCGTGATCGGCACCTTTGCGTGGAACTCGTTCAACATCATGCGCAAAGTGCCTCTGACAGACGCGTTTGTGATCGTACTGGTTACTGTCGTGACAGTGATGGAGGACCTTGCGGTCGCCGTTGTCGTCGGCGTGATTGTCTCGGCGCTGGCCTATGCCTGGAACAACGCCAAACGCATCCATGCGGTCACCCGCGATTCCGAGACTGAAAAAGGCGCCAAGGTCTATGAAATTCAGGGGCCGCTTTTCTTTGGGTCGTCGGAAGGCTTCCTTGAAATCTTCGACGTGCAGAACGACCCCGAAACCGTGATTATCGATTTCGCCGCCAGCCGGGTTGTGGATCAGTCCGCCTTGCAGGCCATCGAGAATATCGCGGCCAAATACGAGGCGGCAGACAAGCGGGTCATGCTGCGCCACCTGAGCCGGGATTGCCACAAACTGCTCAACAAAGCCGGACATCTGATGGTCGATAGCGACGACGACCCGGATTACGAACTGGCGGTCGACTATTCGGTTCGTACCGGTATATTGGGCGGCCACTGATTTTTGCGAGGCTCTGCCTCGCGCTCCGGGATATTTGGGGCCAGATGAATGAAGGATCCGTTTCTTCACCTGGCCGAAAATATCCCGGGGGAGTCGCGGCTTGCCGCGGCGGGGGCAGCGCCCCCCTTTGTGTGCGGCCTCAATCGTCCGGGCGTTCGAGCGCGAACAGCTCAGTAACAACCGAGTAGTCCCGATAACCAAGACGGGCCAGCGGTTTGAACGAGGTGACGTCAAATCGCCCGTCGCGGATATGCGCGTCATCGAGATGAACACCGATGACTTCTCCGAACACCACCCGGTTGGCCTCTCCGGGCAGGGTCACGATCTTTGTCAATCGGCATTCCAGAGCCGCAGGCGCGCCCTTGATCCGGGCGCAGGGGATGGTTTCACACTCGATCGGTGTCAGCCCGGCATGGGCGAATTCGTCAATTTCCTTCGGCAGACCTGCCGAACTGGCATTCATGGCATCCTGATCGGCATGCGCCACAACGTTCACGCAGAAAACGCCGGTGGCCTCGATATTGGCAATACTGTCCTTGCCGCCGTCCTGATCGTGCTTGGTGCCGGTAGTGGCAAACATTACCTGAGGCGGCGTGTACGCGACCCCGTTGAAGAAGGAATAGGGCGCTAGATTGTTGATCCCATCCGCATCGCGCGTCGAAATCCAGCCGATCGGGCGGGGGGTGATGATGGCGTTGAAGGGGTTGTGCGGCAGGCCGTGGCCGTCTTCGGGGCGATAGAACATCAAGGTCTCCAAGCGTTTGCCCAAGGCGTATCGAAGTGCTAGGGCGAATTCCAGCAAGGAAAAGAGGGCGCGCGTGCAGCAATTCAAGATCAGGCCGGAACAGCCGGATGACTGGTGGGAGGTCGAGGCGCTTTATGACCTGTGCTTTGCACCCGGTCGTGAGGCTCTGTCTTCCTATCGTCTGCGCGATGATGTGCCACCGGTGGCGGGCCTGTCGCTTGTTGCCCGCGACGGGCAGGGTATTCTGGCCGGTGCGATCCGGTTCTGGCCGGTCCATGTCGGCGATCATGATGCATTGTTGCTGGGTCCAGTGGCGGTTCACCCGACCCATCAGGGCGAGGGTCTTGGCGGTTTCCTGATCCACCAGGGGTTGCAGGCCGGGCGCGAGAAAGGCTGGGCGCGGGTCATGCTGGTGGGGGACGCGCCCTATTACTCGCGGTTTGGTTTTTCGCTGCTGAAGCATGTGGAAATGCCGCCGCCAACAAATCCTGACCGTGTTTTGGGGCTGGAACTTGTGCCCGGAAAATGGGGCGGGGTGCAGGGCCTCGTATCACGCTGGACCCGCTGAACTATTGAAACGGCCATGCTGAATGCCGATCTTTCTGACTGAGGAGGAGGCAGATGCAGAACGTGGTTCTTGTTGAAGAACTGGATGCCGACGCTGAACTGGATCGGCTTGCAGGGCATTACCGGTCCGCCGGTGGCGCGGGGGTGAAACTGCTTAATGCGCTTGGCGGATCAGCAGAATCTCTGCTGGATCAGTTGCCTGAGCCCGTGCGTCTGGGTCTGACCGGCGCGACGGAGCAGGCGCTTTGGATTGCCATGCATGCCGCAGAAGGATCGCGCCGGGCGATACCCGACCAGCAACCTTGGGTGAATACCGTCGTCAGCACGGCCATGGGAGCGGCAGGTGGTATGGGCGGTCTGTCGACGGCCCTGATGGAGTTGCCCGCAACAACGGCCATGCTGCTGCGCGCCATTCAGGGGGCCGCTGCCCGCGAAGGATTTGATCCGTCCGAGGAAGGTGTGAAATTCGATTGCGTCCGGGTCCTGTCTGCCGCAGGGCCCCTTTCAGATGATGACGGGGCTGATCTGGGGTTCTATTCCGTGCGCTTGACGTTGACCGGACCGGCCATGCAGCGCCTGATCGCGGCGGTTGCACCGCGCCTGTCGGTGGTTCTGGGCCAGAAACTGGCGGCCCAGTCCATTCCGGTTCTGGGTGCTTTGGCCGGAGGCAGCACGAACTATGTCTATTCCCGTTACTATCAACAGATTGCCCGTGTCCATTTCGGATTGCGCCGACTGGCGGTGGATGCTGACATCCCGCATGACGAACTTGTGCGCCGCTTGGCTTCGCGAATGAAATAACGCCCGACTTTTGCAGTCCCGCTTGGTAAGTACCGCATCATGTGGTATGTTTACCCTCAGCAGACCCAAAATAAGAGCAGAAATTCGGTCTGAAAAACAGGCGTTAATACCATTTGAAAGGCGGTAGCGTGAACAACGCGAAGCATTCGCCAACTTCTCGGCGCAAGGCCGGGGCTTGTCCTGTCCATTCACAGGCGGCAGCACTGTGCTACCGGATCCATCAAAACCGGCCCGAGATCCTTTTAATCACCACCCGCCGCTCCGGGCGCTGGATCATACCCAGAGGCTGGCCAATCCTGGGGCTCAGCCCGTCAGAAACCGCCGAGCGGGAGGCGTGGGAAGAAGCGGGCGCTGTCGGTCGGTGCGACAAAAAGGCGATGGGGCGGTATACTTACATCAAGCACCGTTCCAAGAAACGGACACTTCTGTGCGAAGTTGATGTGTTCGCGATGCTGGTAAGCTCACTGGCTTCGGATTTCCCGGAAAGCGACGAGCGCAAGCGGGAATGGTGCGTTCCGGAAAAGGCTGCTTTAAGGGTCAATTCGCCGGAACTTTCCGTATTGTTGCGGGATTTTGGGCAATATCCCTGCCAACTTCTGGCCGGAAGGGCTTGATATTACGGTATTGGTCGGTATCTATTTTGTAACACGTATTTTGGGCGAAACATGATTCAGTACGCATTGAAATGCAGCAACGGCCATACATTTGAAAGTTGGTTTCAATCGGCCGCCGCCTACGACAAACTTGCAGCTGCGGGCATGGTGACATGCGCGGTTTGCGGCTGTGTGCAGGTGGAAAAGGCGATCATGACCCCCCGTGTCCGGCCCGCCCGCAATGCCGTGGCGCGCCCGGAACCCGCGCCGGCCGAGCCCGCGCCGATCAATGTTGCAAAACCATCGCTTGAGATCGAAAAGATCCTGACGCAACTGCGCCGCCAGGTAGAAGAGAATTCGGATTACGTCGGTAAGGACTTCGCATCCGAGGCCCGCAAGATCCACCTCGGCGAAGCGCCCGACCGTGCCATCTATGGCGAGGCTAAGGCGGAAGAGGCCAAGGCCCTGATCGAGGACGGTGTTCCGGTCGCCCCGCTGCCATTTGTTCCCAGCCGAAAGACGAACTGACCGGTGCGCGTTGTGATCACCGGGGCCAATCGCGGTATTGGAAAGGCGCTGGCCGAAAGGTACCGGAACAGGGGTGATGACGTCATCGGAACCGCGCGCGATGACAGTGCGCAGATTAAGCTGGACGTCGCAGAACCCGCTCATCACGCTGCCATGGCTGAACGGCTGATTGGTCAACCTGTTGATCTGCTGATCTGCAATGCAGGCGTCTATCTCGACAAAGGACATGGCATCGAAAAATATCCGGCAGACATGTGGGCGCAGACATTCGCGACCAATGTCACCGGCGTCTTTCTGACGGTCCAGTCCCTGTTGCCGAACCTGCGTGCGGCCAGAGGCAGGATCGCAATTCTGTCCTCGCAAATGGCTTCGCACACGCGCGCGCCCGGTGGCAGCTACATCTACCGTGCATCCAAGGCCGCCGCGCTGAATCTGGGGCGGAATCTGGCGGCAGATCTGCAGGGTGAGGGCATTGCCGTCGGCATCTATCACCCCGGCTGGGTGCAGACCGATATGGGTGGCTCGGCGGCCGCCATCACCGTGGATCAGGCCGTTGAAGGCCTGATCGAACGTTTCGACACGCTGAATCTGGACAGTTCAGGGTGTTTTGAAACCTATGACGGTCAGGCGCACCCTTACTGAATGGCCAGCGCCGCCTTGGGAATCTCGTAAACCTCGCCGGGATCGATGAAGATCACCATCATGTCGCCACGCGTTTCGGAGGTTATTTTCGATGTCGAGCTGCTGGATTCCGGTTCGCCATTGGTGAAATAGATCTGCCGCACTTCGCCGGTGCTCAGTTGAACGGCCAGTGTCGCGGTTCCATCGTCGCGGCGACGCAGCTCGGCGTTGCACGAGCGCAGAGGTTCACCGGCAATGGCGGCGCAAGGAACGGTACCCAGTGCGTTCTTGCCATCGGTTCCGGCCAGTGTCGCGGATTGAGCAAGAGCGGACGAGGACAAAAGGGCAAAGGCAGCAGCAAGACGGTACATGAAAAAACCTCGTGAAGGATGTGTCAGACGCAGGCTGGCACCGCAGGAACTCATTGTAAAGTCGGCCTGCGCGCCAATCAGGACATCTTTGCGCCCTTGCCCTTGCGCCCCCCCTCGCTTATGAGGCTCGGGACCAGAAATAATAGGCGCGGAGACACCTGCCCCCATGCCCGTACTCGTGATGAAATTCGGTGGCACTTCGGTTGCCAATCTCGACCGCATCCGCCGCGCGGCCAAGCGCGTGGGCGTTGAAGTGGCAAAGGGCTATGACGTGATCGTCATTGTCTCGGCCATGTCGGGCAAGACCAACGAACTGGTGGGTTGGGTCGACGAAACATCGCCGTTGTACGACGCGCGCGAATATGATGCGGTCGTATCTTCAGGGGAAAACGTTACTGCTGGCCTGATGGCGCTGACACTGCAGGAAATGGACGTGCCCGCGCGCAGCTGGCAGGGATGGCAGGTTCCGCTGCTGACCACAAGCGCACACAGTCAGGCCCGGATCGAAGACATTCCGACCGGCAACATCAACCAGAAATTCGCCGAAGGCATGAAGGTTGCCGTGGTTGCAGGCTTTCAGGGCATCAGCCCCGAGGGTCGGATCACCACGCTGGGCCGGGGTGGTTCGGACACCACGGCAGTGGCCTTTGCCGCAGCCTTCGATGCCGAACGCTGCGACATTTATACGGACGTGGACGGGGTTTACACCACGGATCCGCGCATCTGTGAAAAAGCGCGCAAGCTGGACCGGATCGCGTTCGAAGAGATGCTGGAACTGGCCTCGCTGGGGGCGAAGGTCTTGCAGACCCGTTCGGTCGAACTGGCCATGCGTTACAAGGTGAAACTGCGCGTTCTTTCAAGTTTCGAAGAACAATCCGACGAGGCCGGCACTCTGGTCTGCGACGAGGAGGATATCATGGAATCCAATGTTGTGGCCGGTGTGGCCTATTCCCGCGACGAAGCCAAAATGACCGTGGTGTCCGTGGCCGACCGCCCCGGCATCGCCACGACCATCTTCACCGCGCTCAGCGACGAGGGCGTGAATGTCGACATGATCGTTCAGAACATTTCGGACGAAGGCCGGACCGACATGACGTTCTCTTGCCCGACCGACCAGGTTGCCCGCGCCGAAAAGGCATTGCATGCCATCAAGGAAAAGGGCGAGCTGAACTACGCCGAGCTGGTCACCGACAATGACGTCTGCAAGGTATCGGTTGTCGGTATCGGTATGCGTTCGCAATCGGGTGTGGCAGCGAAAATGTTCAAGGTACTCTCGGATGAGGGGATCAACATTAAGGTCATTACAACCTCCGAGATCAAGATTTCTGTTCTGGTCGACCGGAAATACATGGAACTTGCTGTTCAGGCACTGCATGATGCCTTTGAACTGGACAAGGCGGCCTGAGCATTTCAGCCAAGGGTTTTGCCTGACACCGTAAATTGGTTTGGCCATGGCGGACGGCACCGAAACTGAATCCCGCAAGCTGCTGGGGCGGCTGCGCGAAGAAATGGCGAGCGAGGCCGCCGGTCAGGAACGTCTTGACCGGATCACGCATCTGATCGCCGACAGTATCCGGGCTGAGGTCTGCTCGATCTACCTGTTCCGCGATCAGGAAACGCTGGAGCTGTGCGCAACCGAAGGATTGTCGCCCGAAGCGGTGCACAAGACCCGCATGCGCATGGGCGAAGGTCTGGTGGGCCGGGTGGCGAAGTCGGGCAAGGTGGTCAACACTGCAAACGCCCCTTCGGCGAAGGGCTTCCGCTACATGCCAGAAACGGGTGAAGAGCGGTTTTCGTCCTTCCTGGGCGTTCCGGTGCAAAGGCTTGGCGAAAAACTGGGCGTGCTGGTCGTGCAATCACGCGAGGCGCGCGAGTTTTCCGCCGACGAGATTTATGCGCTGGAAGTGGTTGCGATGGTTCTGGCCGAAATGGCCGAGCTTGGCGCCTTTGTCGGCGAGGGCGCGGCCCTGTCGCCGCTGCACCAGCAATCGGTCCAGCTGACCGGTGGTCCGGCGCAGGAAGGATCTGCCGAAGGCCATGTCTGGCTGCATGAACCGCGCGTTGTCGTGACAAACCCGATCGCGGACGATCCCCACCGCGAACGCGAGCGCCTGACCGAAGCGGTCGATGAATTGCGCGTGGGCGTCGACAAGATGCTCGAAATCTCGCAGGGCGGCGACAAGGAACAGCTACAGGTTCTGGAAGCCTATCGCATGTTTGCCAACTCCAAGGGCTGGATGCGCCGGATGGAGGAAGACATCGCCCGCGGTCTCAGCGCCGAAGCTGCGGTGGAAAAGGAACAGTCTCAGGCCCGCGCGCGGATGGAGCAGGTGACAGACCCGTACCTGCGCGAGCGGCTTGCCGACCTTGACGATCTCAGCAATCGGCTGCTGCGTATTCTGACCGGGCAGGGCAATACCAACGGGGCGGACCTGCCGCCCGATCCGATCCTGATTGCCCGCAATATAGGTCCAGGCGATCTTCTGGAATACGGGCGGTCGCTGAAAGGCATCGTTCTCGAGGAAGGCTCTGTCGGCAGCCACGCCACCATCGTCGCCCGGGCACTGGCGATTCCGCTTGTGGTGCATGTTGGTCGCATCACGACCGAGGCCCTGAACGGAGACCACATTCTGGTCGACGGCGACAACGGCGTCGTGCATCTGCGCCCCGAAGACACAGTAGTCAGCGCCTTCCGCGACAAGATCGCCATGCAGGCCAAGGCGCAGGAACGCTATGCCTCGATTCGCGATACCCCGACCGTTACCCACGATGGAGAGCGGATCCATCTGGTGATGAACGCGGGCCTGATGGCCGACCTGCCGTCGCTGGGTAATTCCGGGGCCGAAGGCGTGGGCCTGTTCCGGACCGAGCTGCAATTCCTGATCCGCAACCAGATGCCCAAACGATCGGAGCTGGTGACGCAATATCAGCGTGTGCTGGATGCGGCGGGGGAAAAGCGCGTTGTGTTCCGCACGCTGGATATCGGGTCCGACAAGGTTCTGCCTTACATGAAGCACGTGGCCGAACCGAACCCGGCTTTGGGTTGGCGTGCGATCCGCGTGGGTCTGGACAAGCGCGGCGTGATGCGCATGCAGCTGCAGGCGCTGCTGCGCGCCGCCAACGGCCGCCCGCTGACCATCATGTTCCCGTTCGTGGCGCAGGCCGACGAATTCCGCGAAGCCCGCTGGGAGGTCAACAAGACCATCGAGCGGGAAAAACGTCTGGGCCATGTCCTGCCTGAGACGCTTGAAGTGGGCGCGATGCTTGAAACGCCGTCGCTGGCCTTCGCCCCGCAAAAATTCTTTGACGAGGTCGATTTCATTTCGATCGGCGGCAACGACCTGAAACAGTTCTTCTTTGCGGCCGACCGCGAAAACGAACTGGTGCGCCGCCGTTATGACACGCTGAACGTCAGCTTCCTCAGCTTCATCGAACGTATTGTCGAGCGTTGCAACATCTCGAACACACCGCTCAGTTTCTGCGGTGAGGACGCCGGGCGCCCGGTCGAGGCGCTGTGCCTTGCGGCCATGGGCATCCGGTCGCTGTCGATGCGTCCTGCCTCGATCGGCCCGGTCAAAAGCGTTCTGCTGCGGGCAAACCTGCAGGAAGTGCGCAAGATCATCGCCGATGCCCGGCATCGCGGCGAACAGTCGGTGCGGCCCTCGGTTATGGAATGGTTGCGAAATCAGGGTTGATCTTTGAGCCCGCTTTGCCTATTCACCTCACGAGTGTTAGCGATAACATAACCTACGATACCGGTATTGCAGCGATCTGGTGCTAAGGTGATCCGAATGTGTTCTGAAGGAGCCCGGTCATGGTTTCACGCGTAATTCCCGTCAACCCGTTCGACCTTGTGCTGTTTGGTGCATCGGGCGATCTGGCGCAGCGCAAGATCCTTCCGGGCCTGTATCACCGTTTCGAAGTCGGGCAGATGCCGGACGAGGCGCGGATCATCGGCACCGCCCGCACGGAAATGGACAGCGACGGTTTCCGCGATCAGGTGCGCGCATCGATGCAGGAATTCGCGCCCGAGTTCAAAGCAGAAACGCTGGATCGTTTTCTCGAGCGGGTGGAATACGTACCAGTCGACGCGCTGGGTGAAAAGGGCTGGGACAAGCTGGGCAAGGTCCTGCGCGACGATGTTGTCCGGGCGTTCTATCTGTCGGTGGGCCCCAGCCTGTTTGCCGGGATTGCGCAGCGGCTGCAGGATAACGGCCTGGCCACACCGGACAGCCGTATCGTGGTGGAAAAACCCTTTGGCCACGATCTGGCCTCGGCCCGCGCCCTGAACGAGGGGCTGCGCGCCTGTTTCGAGGAACATCAGATCTATCGGATCGACCATTATCTGGGCAAGGAAACCGTGCAGAACCTGATGGCTCTGCGCTTTGCCAATTCCCTGTTCGAGCCGCTTTGGAACTCTACCCATATAGATCACGTTCAGATCACCGTGGCCGAAACGGTAGGGGTTGAGGGGCGCGGTGCGTACTACGATCAGTCCGGCGCCATGCGTGACATGATCCAGAACCACCTGGTCCAGCTTCTGTGCCTGACGGCGATGGAGCCTCCCTCGAAATTCTCACCCAATTCGGTACGTGACGAAAAGGTCAAGGTGATCGAGGCGCTGGAACCCGTCGCACCGGCCGACATTGCCCGCGGTCAATACCGGGCGGTTCATGGCAAAGGCGGCTATGTCGATCATGTTGGCAACCCCGCCAGCCGCACCGAAAGCTTCATCGCGCTGAAGGTCCATCTGGGCAACTGGCGCTGGGCGGGCGTGCCGTTCTATCTGCGCACCGGCAAACGCCTGCGCGCCCGTGAATCCGAGATCGCGGTATTTTTCCGTGACCCGCCACACACGATTTTCCCCAATGTCGGTCACTTGCGCGGCAACGTATTGGTGATCCGCCTGCAACCGGACGAAGGTATCACCCTGCGTACCACCATCAAGGATCCCGGTCCGGGCGGTTTCCGCCTGTCGGATGTGGCGCTGGACATGAGCTTTGCTGACGCCCTGGGCGCCGAAGCACAAGCGCCGGACGCTTACGAGCGTCTGGTGATGGACGTCATCCGCGGCGACCAGACCCTGTTCATGCGCGGGGACGAGGCCGAGGCCGCCTGGGCCTGGGTCGACCCGATCATACAGGGTTGGGAAAACCGCGGCGACCGCCCGGCGCGTTACGATCAGGGCAGCTCTGGCCCCGAGGAAGCATTGATGCTGATGCATCGCGATGGCCGCCGCTGGCGTCAGATCGGAGGTTAAACATGGTTCACTCTGTCATCACCGATGTCACCCAACGGATCATTGACCGCAGCGCGCCCCTGCGCGGTCCTCATCTGGATCGGATGGAGCAGGCAAGATCAAAGGGCCCGGCCCGCGCACATCTGTCCTGCAGCGGTCAGGCCCACGCCTATGCGGGCGCGGGACCGGATCAACAGGCCATGGTCACCGGAACCGCTGGAAATTTGGGGATCGTTACCGCCTATAACGACATGCTTTCCGCCCATCAGCCGTTCGAAGGCTACCCGGCCCTGATCCGCGACGCGATCCGCGCAGCGGGTGGCACGGCGCAGGTCGCGGGCGGTGTACCGGCCATGTGCGACGGCGTCACGCAGGGCGAGGCCGGAATGGAGCTGTCGCTATTTTCCCGCGATGTCATCGCGCTGGCCACAGGTGTGGCCCTCAGCCACAACACGTTTGACGCAGCCGTCTTTCTGGGTGTTTGTGACAAGATCGTCCCCGGTCTGGTGATCGGTGCGCAGTCATTCGGCCATTTGCCGGCGGTCTTCCTGCCAGCCGGTCCCATGACCAGCGGGTTGCCCAACGACGAAAAAGCCAAGGTCCGCCAACAATTCGCCGCCGGCGAGGTCGGGCGCGATGCGCTCATGGCCGCTGAGATGGCCGCTTATCACGGCCCCGGCACCTGCACCTTCTATGGCACCGCCAACACTAACCAGATGCTGATGGAGTTCATGGGCCTGCATCTGCCGGGCTCCAGCTTCGTCAATCCCAACACACCCCTGCGCGACGCCCTGACCGAAGAAGGCGCCCGTCGCGCCCTGTCGCTGAGTGAGTTGGGCAACAACTACACGCCGGTCTATCAGATCCTGGACGAGCGCGCCTTTGTGAACGGCATCGTCGGGTTGATGGCCACCGGCGGCTCGACCAACCTGCTGATCCACCTGATCGCGATGGCGCGGGCAGGCGGTATCGTTTTGGATTGGCAGGATTTTTCCGACATTTCCGCCGTCGTTCCCCTGGTTGCGCGGGTCTATCCAAACGGTCTGGCCGACGTAAACCATTTCCACGCCGCAGGCGGTCTGGGTTATTGCATCGGAACCCTGTTGGAAGACGGCCTGCTGCATCCCGATACGCTGACCGTTGCGGGGCAGGGCCTGCACAACTACACCAAAGAACCCAAGCTGGTCGGTGGCGAACTGATTTGGGAAGACGGCGCGGGCCACAGCCTGAACGAAAAGATCGTGCGCCCGGCCAAAGACCCGTTCCAGCCCACTGGCGGCCTGTCCCGCCTGACCGGCAATCTGGGTACTGCCGTCATGAAGGTCTCCGCCGTCGCCCCTGAACACCAGGTGGTTGAGGCCCCGGTCCGCGTGTTCCACGATCAGGACGAGGTCAAAACCGCCTTCAAGGCCGGAGAATTCACCGGTGACGTCATTGTCGTCGTCCGCTTTCAGGGTCCAAAGGCCAACGGCATGCCCGAACTGCACTCGCTGACGCCGATCCTGTCGATCCTGCAGGGCAGGGGACAAAAGGTGGCGCTGGTCACCGATGGCCGCATGTCCGGTGCGTCCGGCAAAGTCCCCGCTGCGATCCATGTCTGCCCCGAGGCGCTGGATGGCGGTGCCATCGCGTATCTGCAGGACGGCGACCTGCTGCGCGTCGACGCAGTGAAGGGGGAGTTGGAGATTCTGACGCCCGGCGTTCTGGACCGCACACCAGTCACCGCCAACCTTTCGGCCAACCAACACGGCACCGGGCGGGACCTGTTTGCGGCGTTCCGCGGCAACGTCGGCTCAGCCGATGCTGGCGCTAGTATTTTCGGAGCCTGAGCCATGACATCCAAAACCCAACGTACCCGCGAAATCTGCGCCCTGGCACCCATTGTCCCGGTACTTGTGATCGACGATGCGGCACAGGCCCGCCCGCTGGCCGAAGCGCTCGTGGCCGGTGGTCTGCCCGCGCTCGAGGTTACCTTGCGTACGCCTGCCGCGTTGGACGCCATCCGCGCCATGGCGCAGGTGCCCGGCGGTGTTGTTGGCGCGGGTACGCTGGTCACACCCGATGACGTTCGTGCGGCGAAAGAAGCGGGCGCGCAGTTCGGCGTCTCGCCCGGTGCAACCGACGCCCTGATCGCCGCCTGCGAGGCCGAAAGCCTGCCCCTGCTGCCCGGCGCCGCCACCGCCAGCGAAGCGATGCGCCTGCTGGAACAGGGCTACGACATGCTGAAATTCTTCCCGGCCGAGGCCTCGGGCGGCGCGTCTGCGCTGAAAGCCATCGGTGCGCCCCTGCCGCAGATCAGCTTCTGCCCGACCGGCGGCGTCTCGCCCGCAAATGCGCGCGATTACCTGTCGCTGTCCAACGTTGTCTGCGCTGGCGGCAGTTGGGTTGCGCCAAAGCAAATGGTGCTGAATGGCGACTGGGCCGGTATCGAGTCACTTGCGCGCGAGGCCTCGCAACTGGTGGATTGACGCGGCCGCAACCTGCGTTAGGTTAGGCGCCAATTCAGGCAAGGCGATCCATGACACAGCAAGTTTCCCTCGCGCAGGGGCGCGAATATCTGGCCATTCCTGGCCCCTCGGTCATGCCCGATGCGGTGCTGCAGGCCATGCATCGCCCATCGCCCAATATCTACGACGGCGAGCTGATCGACATGATGCCGGCGCTGACCGCCGACCTGCGCCGCGTCGCGCGCACGCAGCATGACGTGTCCATCTATATCGCCAACGGCCACGGCACGTGGGAGGCCGCACTGTCCAATGTGATCGCACCGGGAGAAACCGTTCTGGCCCCTGCGTCGGGCCGGTTTACCCATGGCTGGGCCGAAATGGCCGAGGGCATCGGAGCGCAGGTCGACCTGATCGAGTTCGGAACCGCCTCTCCGTGGGATTTTGACCGCATCGCCGAAGCTCTGCGCGCCGATACTGAACACCGCTACAAGGCGGTGCTGGCGGTTCATGTTGATACCTCCAGTTCAGTGCGCAACGACATCCCGGCCCTTCGCGCCCTGCTGGACGAACTTGACCACCCCGCGCTGCTGATGGCCGATTGCATCGCCTCGCTGGGCTGCGAACGGTTCGAGATGGATCACTGGGGGGTCGATGTCATGGTCACGGCCTGCCAAAAGGGCCTGATGACCCCTGCCGGTACGGGCTTTGTTTTCTTCAATGACAAAGCACAAGCCAAACGCGCAGCCATGCCGCGCGTGTCGCAATACTGGGACTGGCAGCCGCGGGCCAATCCCGACCTGTTCTACCAGTATTTCAACGGCACTGCGCCGACGCATCACCTTTACGGTCTGCGCGCCGCGCTGGACCTGATCCACGCAGAAGGTATCGAGCAGGTGTGGGCCCGCCACGAACGCCTCGCACACGCGATCTGGAGCGCTTGTGAAATCTGGGCGCAGGGCGGTGCGCTGCAGCTCAATGTCGCCGACCGCGCCTTTCGCAGCCACGCGGTGACGGCCCTGCGCCTGACCGACGGTCAGGGCACGACGCTGCGCAGCTTTACCGAACGAGAGCTGGGTTTGACGCTGGGGATCGGTCTGGGGATGGAGGACTGGGACGGCTGTTTCCGGCTTGGCCACATGGGCCATGTGAACGCTCAGATGGTTATGGCGATGCTGGGCGGAATGGAAACCGCCATGGCCGCCCTGAATATCCCGCGCGGCAAAGGGGCGCTCGAAGCTGCGGCAGCAACGCTGGCGGGCTAGTCCGAAAAGATCCGCTCCTTCATCTGGCCAAAAATATCCTCGGGGGGGATCGCGCCTAGGGCGCGATTGGGGGGCAGACAGCCCCCTGGCACAGCGCTTCAGGCCGGTTCCGCCCTAGCCGCTGCAAGCGCCCCGGGCAGCGCGGCCGCAAAGGCATCCAGATCGGCCGCCGCGCCGCAACTAACCCGAATGCAGCGGTTCTGTGGTGCGGCAAAGGGCATCCGCACAAAGATACCTTGCGCCACCAGCGCATCCAGAACCGCTTTGGCAAAAACCCCATCCCGCCCGCAATCGATGGCAACAAAATTGGTGGCCGATGGCAGGGGCACCAACCCGTTCTCCCGCGCGATTGCGTCAATCCTATCGCGCGCCTCGGCAATCCGCCCCTGAACGTTGGACAGCCATGCGTCGTCCCGCAACGCCGCCAGCGCCCCGGCCTGCGCCGCCCGGTTCATTCCGAAATGATTGCGCACCTTGTTGAAGGCCGCAATCAGCCCCGGTGCTGCAATGGCGTACCCGACCCGTGCCCCGGCCATTCCATACCCCTTAGAAAAAGTCCGCATCCGGATCACGCGCGGATCGTCCGCCGCGACCGGTGCCCCTGTTCCTTCCGGCGCACATTCGACATAGGCCTCGTCAAGCACCAGCAGGCAGCCATCGGGCAATTCGTCCAGCGCGGTCAAGATATCGGCACCCGCATGCCAGCTTCCCATCGGATTGTCGGGATTGGCCAGGTAGACCAGCTTGGCATCCACTTCTGCCGCCTTGGCAAACAGCGCCACCGGATCTTCTTGATCCTTTGCATAAGGCACCTTGTGAAGCACGCCGCCAAAGCCTGCGACATGGTAATTGAAGGTCGGATAGGCCCCGTCCGAGGTCACAACCGCATCCCCCGGCTCGACAAGCAGCCGAACCAGATAGCCCAATAGCCCGTCGATCCCTTCACCCACCACGATATTCTTCACGGACACGGCGTGATGATCGGCCAGGGCGTGGCGCAGATCGTGGTTTTCGGGATCGCCATACATCCAGATCTCGCTCGCGGCGCGTTGCATCGCCTCAATGGCGCGGGGCGAGGGACCAAACACGCTCTCATTCGCGCCCAGTCGGGCCACGAACGGGGCACCGCGATCACGCTCCTGCGTTTCGGGCCCGACAAACGGGACGGTGGCGGGCAGGGATCGGGCAAGCGGGGTGTAGCGCGGATCAGTCATATGCGCAGATAAGCGCAGGGCGGCGGGTTGGGCAAGCATCAGGTCAGATGATCTGCCCTCACGTCGTGGTGGAACTGGCCATGCCTTTCAGGGCATGATCGGCGAAACAGGATCTGGGAGGCCTCGCATGGCGCGCGTATCCGTCGAATATAAAGACCACATTGCCCACGTCACGCTGACCCGGGGCGACAAGATGAACGCGCTGGACGATGCGATGATTAAAGCCATCCTGGCCGCCGGTCAGGAAGTCGCGGCCTCGGACGCAAGGGCCGTTGTTCTGTCGGGCGAAGGCAAAAGCTTCTGTGCAGGTCTCGACATGGCAAGCTTTGCCAAGATGGCCCATATGGACCCGACCGAATGGCTGATGACGCGCAGCCACCATGACGCCAACGAGATGCAGGAGCTTGCGCTGATCTGGCGGCGGGTGCCGGTGCCGGTGATCTGCGCCATTCAGGGCGTGGCCTATGGCGGCGGTCTGCAAATCGCTCTGGGCGCGGATATCCGTATCGCCCATCCCGAAAGCAAGCTGGCCGTGATGGAGATGAAATGGGGCATTATCCCCGACATGGGCGGGATGGTCCTGTTGCCGCAACTTGTCCGCTCGGACGTGTTGCGCCTGCTGACCTATACAGCCCGCCCCATCGGTGCCCAGCAAGCCGCCGATTGGGGGCTTGTTACCAGACTGTCGGATGATCCAATGACCGAGGCGCTGGCTCTGGCCGAAAATATCGCGGGCAAAAGCCCCTCGGCCATCCGTGCCGCCAAGCGACTGATCGAAGTGGCCGAATGCAAGGCCCGCGCAGAGGTGCTGATGGAGGAATCGGCGGAACAGGTGGAACTGATCGGCAAACCGGATCAGATCGAGGTCATCTCGGCCCAGATGCAGGGCCGCAAGCCCGAGTTCAAGTGATCACCGCATGAACGCCCGGCGCGCATCAAGGGCCATGTTGTAACGCATCTCAAGATCGGCGATGCGCGCCATGGCCGCTTTTCGGTCTGCGGCATCGGTCAGACCGGCATAGACCTGTCGGGCCGCGTCCAGTTCTTTCCTGAGGCTGAATTCTTCGGGCAGCACACCGGCCTGCGCCATGATCCGGTGCCCGGCCGCAATGGCCGGATCGCTCTGGGCCTCGGTCGAACGATCGGGCAAGGGCTGACCTTCGCCGTTCAGCCCCTCTAGCTGACCTTCCGCCTGCGCCTTTTTGATCTGGCGTTCCACCAGTTTTCCAAGTGATCCAAGCATGGCAGGATTATACGCGACCATTGATGCAGACGAAAGCGTTCACCGGGTCCGTTTCGTAACCAGATAAGCAATGCCGCCTGCCGCCAGACCCCAGACCGCCGCGCCCAAGCCGAACACGGTGATACCGGAAGCAGTGATCGCAAATGTCAGGATCGCCGCTTCCCGTTCGGCAGGAACTTCCAGCGCCGCAAACGTCGCGTTTGCCATGACACCGATCAACGCAACCCCGGTCAGCGTTCCCATCAGCAGCGGGTCGGCATGGGCGGCAAACCCGGTGATCGCCACGGCAAAAACGCCAAGCAGACAGTAGAATAAGCCTGCCATGACCGCAGACCAGTAGCGCAGGTCCCGGTCCGGATGGCTGTCCTCGTTCGAACACATGGCCGCGGTGATGGCGGCCAGACAGGTGGCAGGGGCTCCGAATGGCGCGGACAGAATGCTGGCCCCGCCGACAGCCGAGAACAGCCTGCCAGTGTCCGGTGCATAACCAAAACTGCGCATCACCGCGATGCCGGGGATGTTCTGCGTGGCCATGGTCACGATGAACAGCGGAAGCCCGATGCCTATGGCAGAGGCCACCGAGAATGTCGGCATAGTCCAGACCGGCGCGGCGACCAGATGTTCAGGCCGAACCGGGCTGTCGCCCGCGTTCAGAAAAACGACGATCGCCGACGCAATAACCGCAGCAGGAACTGCGATTAACCGACTGATCCGGCCGGCGGCAAACCACGTTACGATGACCGGCAACGCCTGCCAGTGCAGCTCAACCGCCGCCTTGAATGGCACAATACACAGCGGCAGCAGAACCCCGCCCAGCATGGCCTGAGCCAGCGTTGTCGGGATCGCAGCCGCCAACCGCCCCAAAGGACGCCACAGGCCTGCCAGAACGGTCAGGGCTCCGGCGCAGAGAAACGCGCCGACAGCCCCCGAAAAACCGGCGGCAGGGGTGGCAGAAACCGCCAGCAACGCAGCGCCGGGCGTGGACCAAGCCACGCTTATCGGCTGCCGATACCAGAGGCTGAGGACTATGGCTGCCAGCCCCATCGCAACCGCAGCCATCATCAGGCCGGACGCAGCCTCAGTTGCCGAGGCACCCATAGCGGCAAGGCCTTGTAACACAATCGGGAACGAGCTGAAAAACCCGACCACCGCCACCACCAGGCCGGTCGAAATCGTCTGCACGGGGGGATGGGAATGCGCCATTTCTGCCTCGGGGTTGTTTGGACAACTTGCTAACAATCGCAAGCGGTCGGGAACAAGGGGAAAGCCGCGTCACCAAAAGAAAACCCCGCCGACAGGTGGCGGGGTTCAGGAATTGAGTATTTGGGAAAAGATGAAGATCAGGCGATTTCTGCCAAACGGGCAAGTGCCTCGTTCAGCTTTGCTTCTTCTTCTTCGCGGGCGGCGAGGTTGGCTTTGGCTTCCTCAACCACTTCTTCCGGGGCCGAAGCCACGAATTTGGGGTTGTTCAGGCGCCCACGCAGGCCGCCCAGTTCCTTGGCCAGCTTGGCCTTGGCTTTCTCAAGTCGTTCCTTTTCCGCGCCGATATCTATGATATCCGCCAGCGGCAGGCCGAAGGACGCGCCGGGTGCGGCAATCGAGATTGTGCCTTTGGGTAGATCTTCTGCGTTGGTCAGGCTGTCGATCCGCGCAAGGCGCTTGATCAGCGCCTCGTTGCGGTCCCATGCGGCCTGGCCGTTGGCGTCGATCTCGGTCACCAGCATCGGCACGTACAGACCAGCAGGCACCCGCATCTGAGCACGGGCTGAGCGGGTGTTTTCGATCACCGAGATCACCCAGTTCATCTCACGATCCGCATCCGCGTCGATCAGGTCGGCCGCAGAATAGGTCGGCCAGTCGGCGTGGACCACCATCTTGGCGCGGTTGCCTGTCAGGCCCCAGAGTTCCTCGGTGATAAAGGGCATGATCGGGTGCAGCAGAACCATGCACTGATCCAGAACCCAGCGCATGGTGGTGCGGGTTTCAGCCTGAGCCGCAGCATCATCACCCTGCAGCAACGGTTTGGATAGTTCCACATACCAGTCGCAGACCTTGCCCCAGACAAAGGCATAAAGCCCGTTGGCCGCGTCGTTGAAGCGGTAGCTTTCCAGCGCCGCGTCAACCTCTTCGCGCACGCGGGCGGTTTCGCCGATGATCCAGCGGTTTACGGCGGCCTTGGGTTTCAGGTCGGCCACGTCCAGTTGCGGCACGGCGTCGGTGAAGACCTCGTTCATCTCGGCAAAACGGACGGCGTTCCAAAGTTTGGTGCCGAAATTGCGATAGCCGGTGATGCGTTCCTTGGACAGTTTCAGCACGCCGCCAATCGCTGCCATCGAGGCGTTGGTGAACCGCAGCGCGTCGGCGCCGAATTCGTCCACGATCTCCAGCGGGTCGATGACGTTGCCGGTGGTCTTGGACATTTTCTTGCCCTTCTCGTCGCGGACGAGTTGGTGCAGGTAGACGGTGTGGAACGGGATCTGATCGACCACGGCCAGTTGCATCATCATCATCCGGGCGACCCAGAAGAACAGGATGTCGAAGCCGGTGATCAGAACGTCCGTGGGGAAGTAGCGTTCCAGTTCCTCGGTCTGCTCGGGCCAGCCCAGAGTGCCGATGGGCCAGAGGCCGGAGGAGAACCAGGTGTCCAGGACGTCAGGGTCGCGCCAGACCGGGTAAACCAGCTTGGTCGGGTCCTGTTCGATTGCATATTGTGCAAGGCTTTCGGCGAATTGATGAATCGCCTCCTGCTTGTCGGCGACTTCAATAACTGTCGCGTGGCTCAGAGGGCTGGGGATGTTAGCATTGTCGTCCAAGAATTTCTCGGTTACCGCTTCAAGGCTGGATGCACATTCCATAACGTTGCCACGGTGCAGCATGCCGCCTTCGTTCAGCAAACGGCCCATCTCGACCAGATCAAGGTTGCCGTCGTTTTCGTCGTCAATGAAGTCTTCGGCGGACAGATCGAGACCATACCAAACCGGAATCTGATGCCCCCACCACAGTTGGCGCGAGATGCACCAGGGCTCGATGTTTTCCAGCCAGTGGTAATAGGTCTTCTCGCCCGACTCGGGGATGATCTTCACCGTGCCGTCCTTGACCGCATCCAGCGCGGGGCCGACGACCTTTTCGGCGTCCACGAACCACTGGTCGGTGAACATCGGCTCGATGACGACTTTCGAGCGGTCGCCGAAGGGCTGCATAATCGGTTTGCTCTCGACCAGCGGCACCAGCTTGTCCGCGCCTTCGTGCTCGGGCTTCAGCGCCGTCGAGCCCAGACGCGGGTCATCTGCGCGGGTCATCACCGCCAGACCGTCGTTGGTGATCTCTTCCACCACTTTCGCGCGCGCCTCGAACCGGTCGAGCCCGCGCAGGTGATCGGGGATCAGGTTGATCGCGTCGATCTCGTTCTCGGTAAACTCACGCCCGCGTGCGTATTCCTGCGCCTTGTCGGCCTCTTCGGCGTAAGGAGCCCCATCGGCCCGCATCGCGCCTTTGGTGTCCATCAGGCGATACATCGGAATGCCGCCTCGCTTGGCGACCATGTTGTCGTTGAAGTCATGCGCACCGGTGATCTTCACCGCGCCCGAGCCGAAATCGGGGTCCGGGTAGTCATCGGTGATGATCGGAATCTGGCGGCGGTGCTCTTTCGGGCCAACCGGGATTTCGCAGAGCTTGCCAACGATGGGTGCATACCGCTCGTCCGAGGGGTGAACCGCAACCGCACCATCGCCCAGCATAGTCTCGGGCCGGGTTGTCGCGATTGAAATGTAATCCCGCTCCTCCCGGAGGATCACATTCCCATCTTCATCTTTTTCCAAATACTCATATGTCTCGCCACCGGCGAGCGGGTATTTGAAGTGCCACATATGACCCGCGACCTCGATGTTCTCGACCTCAAGGTCCGAGATCGCGGTCTCGAAATGCGGGTCCCAGTTGACCAGCCGCTTGCCGCGATAGATCAGGCCCTTTTCGTACATGTCGACAAAGACTTTGATCACCGCGTCGTGAAAATTCGCAGAGTTTTCGTGCCCCGTGCGCGGGTCGCGCGGCGCGCCCGCCATGGTGAAGGCATTGCGCGACCAGTCGCTGGATGATCCCAGGCGCTTCAGCTGCTCGATGATCGTGCCCCCATATTCGCCCTTCCATTCCCAGACCTTGTCCAGAAACGCCTCACGCCCCAGTTCGCGGCGGCCGGGCTGCTGCGTGGCGGCCAGCATCTTTTCCACCTGCATCTGCGTGGCGATACCGGCGTGGTCCTGACCGGGCTGCCACAGCGTGTCGAAACCGCGCATCCGGTGCCAGCGCGTCAGGATGTCTTGCAGCGTGTTGTTGAACGCATGGCCCACATGCAGCGCGCCGGTGACATTGGGCGGCGGGATCATGATGGTAAAGCTTTCGTCGCGCGAGCGGTTTGCGCCTGCCTTGAAGGCTCCGGCCTGTTCCCAGGCCTTGTAGATGCGGGCCTCGGCCTCGGCCGCGTTGAATGTCTTTTCCATCGCCATGGGATGCGTCCTGCGTCAACAAAATCGGGTCAGCGCTTGCAATAGCGAATGCACGCAGGAAGGGGAAGGGCGTCTGTGCTACCCGGCCATCTCAAATCGGTCTTTGAAATAGGTATCAACGCGCTGATAGGCCGGATCGTGGAAATCCAGCGTCAGCAGCGAATGGGCCTTGCCCGGATACTCAACCGTTTCGAGGTTCTCGCCAAAGGCGTTTTCCAGCGCCTGCATCAGTTTTTGGGGCGACAGGTTGTCTTTGGCGTACCGCATGGCCAGACCGGGACCTTTTTGCGCCATGCCCAAACGTGCATCCGAAATGTCCTGCGCGCTCATATGCAGCTTGTCGCCGCCAAAGATCGGCAATGCGGGCTGACTGGCCACGCCGCCAAGAACCGCGTCGTCGGCCATCAGGGTCAGGGCAAAGCTGCCGGTCAGGCACATGCCGATGACACCAACGCCCGCGCTGCCTTCCTGATCCCGGATATGACCCGCAAGCGCCCGCATCCAGCCCGCAACCGGGCTTTGGCGGCCTTTCATGAACATGTTGATCTCGCGCCGGACGCAGAACAGCCGGGCAAAATTCCTGCCCGTCTGAGTTTTGCCGAACGTACCGAACAGGTGCGGCAGATACACCCGGAACCCCGAGTCGTTCAGCCGCCGCGCCAGTTCCAGCGTTTCCGGCCCGATCCCCGGCAGTTCCTGCAGGATCATGATCGGTGGACCTTCGCCCCCGACATAAACGTCATGCGTGGTTTCTGTGCCTGTGCTGATAGGGGCGGTGAACGGGAATACGGCGTCATGTGTCCAGGTCATGGCGCCGACGCTATACCATTGGGATGCTGCTGGAAATCGAATTTCTTCGCGACCGACTGGACATCGCATACGCGGGAACTAACCTCGCAGCCACAGCAGCCTGAAAGGGACAGCAATGGAAAAGTTCGGCAAAAGCCAGCCGGTCAAACGGACCGAAGATCACCGCTTTCTGACCGGGCAGGGGCGCTACATGGACGATGCCGTGCCGGACAATGCCTTGTATGCGGCCTTCTTCCGCAGCCCGGTTGCGCATGCGCGGATCATAGCGCTGGATCTGGATGCTGCGCAGCAGGCGGATGGGGTCCGCCTGGTCATGACGCTGGACGATCTGGCCGCAACCGGGATCGACACGGTGATGAACGCGGCGATCATGCCCAACCGGGATGGTTCGCAAGGCGCGGCGCCAAAGCGGCACATGCTTGCCAAAGACCGTGTGCGCTTTGTGGGTGAGCCCGTTGTTGCAGTGATTGCCGAGACGCAGCTTCAGGCGCAGGACGCGGTTGAACTGATCTGGATGGAGACCGAGGACCTGCCCGCCAAGCTGGATGTGGATGCGGGCGGAGAGCCGCTGCACCCCGAAGCCCCGGATAACCGCGCCTTTGACTGGGGGCTGGGCGATGAAGCCGCGACCGAGGCCGCCATTCAGTCCGCCGCCCATACCGTGGCGCTGAATGTGGCGGACAACCGGGTCATCATCAATTCGATCGAGCCGCGCGGCTGTCAGGCCAGCTGGTCGGACGGCCGGCTGCACTTCGCCTATGGCGGTCAGGGTGTCTGGGCGATGCGGGGGCAACTGGCGCAGAAACTGAAGCTTGAAACCGAGGCGATCCGTGTCACCACGCCGGATGTGGGTGGCGGGTTTGGCATGAAGGTGATGCCCTATCCCGAGTATTTCTGTGTCTGCGTTGGCGCCATGAAACTGGGGCAACCCGTGCATTGGATGTCCGACCGGTCCGAAGCGATGCTGTCCGATCATCATGGCCGCGATCTGACGTCTTTGGCCGAACTGGCTTTCGACGACAATCTCAGGATCACGGCGTACCGGGTCCACAGCAAGGTCAACCTTGGCGCCCATAACAGTCATTTCGGGCAGGCCATCCAGACCAGCCTGTTCAGCAAGGTGCTGATGGGTGTCTACGATGTTCAGACCACATATCTGCGGGTCGAAGGGTTCTACACCAACACCACGCAGGTCGACGCCTATCGCGGCGCGGGCCGGCCCGAGGCGATCTATGTCCTCGAACGGGTCATGGACCGCGCCGCGCGCGAACTGGGTGTCGATCCGTGGGAACTGCGGCGCAGGAACTTCATCAAACCTGCGGACTTCCCCTACAAAACCGCAACAGGGGAAACCTATGACGTCGGCGATTTCGACATGGTTCTCAGCCGCGCTGGTGAGCAGACCCGAGGCTTTGCCGCCCGAAAGGCCGCCGATGCTGAACGCGGCCTGATCCGGGGGCAGGGGCTTTGTTACTATATCGAAAGCATTCTGGGCGACCCTTCCGAAAACGCGAAGATCGAGTTCCGCGAGGATGGAATGGTGAACATGTGCGTTGGCACTCAATCGAATGGGCAGGGACACGAGACGGCCTACACTCACTTCCTGTCGGATCAGACCGGGATACCAATGGACCGGATCGTGGTGGTCCAGGGCGATACCGACCGTCTGGCGCATGGCGGCGGGACGGGCGGATCCCGCTCGGTGACAGTGCAAAACACGGCAACGCTGGCCACAATCGACGTCATGATCGCCGCATTCTCGCCTTATCTGGCCGGTAAGGTGGGGGTCGAGGAAACCCAAGTGATTTTTGACCACGAAACCTTTCGGGCGCCGGGGTCCAACCTGACACCCACCCTGATCGAGGCCGCCGAGATGGCCCGCGCCGATGGCCGTACCGACCTGTTGCAACACACGGCACGCGCCGATCTGGAAGCGCGCAGCTATCCCAACGGCGCACATGTTGCCGAAGTCGTGATCGATTCTTTCACCGGGGAAACCTGGGTCGACCGCTATACGGTGGTTGATGATTTCGGCAACCTTATCAATCCGATGCTGGCCGAGGGGCAGGTGCATGGCGGGGTGGTGCAGGGCATTGGCCAGGCACTGAACGAACGAGTGGTGCATGATGCGCAGGGGCAACTGCTCACGGCTTCGTTGATGGATTACGCCTTGCCCCGTGCCGCCGGGATACCCATGATTAAGTTTACCTCGGCGCCGGTTCCGTCAACTTCCAACCCGATGGGGATGAAAGGATGCGGTGAGGCCGGGACCGTGGGCGCGCTGGCCGCTGTTGCAAACGCGGTTCAGGATGCGCTCTGGGATCATGGGGTACGGCAGGCGGACATGCCTTTCACACCTCACAGAGTATGGGAGATGCTGACACATGGTTCTGTCGCGGCTGAGTAGAAAGGTTCTGGGATGGCTCGGACGGCCGCTTCGCTCCGAGCACTCGGCCGAGGCGCTGCACCGCGAGCCAATCAGCCATGTCATCATTCTGGACGGCACCATGTCCACGCTGGAGCCGGGCCTTGAGACACATGCCGGTCAGACCTATCGCCTGTGTCGGGAAATGGGCAGCCAAGTCTCGGTCTTTTACGAATCCGGTGTGCAATGGGAAAGCTGGAAGTCCTCGCTGGATGTGATGATGGGGCGCGGCATCAATCGCCAGATCAGGCGTGCCTACGGCTATCTTGCCTCGCGGTACAAGCCCGGCGACCGGATCTACTTCATCGGATATTCCCGTGGCGCGTACGGTGTGCGTAGTCTTGCCGGTGTCATCGACATGATTGGCCTGCTCAAGGCCGAGCATGCCACCGAACGCAACATCAAACAGGCTTATCGCCATTATGAATGCAATCCAGGTGGAGCAGCGGCAGGTGATTTCCGGCGCAAGTTCTGCCATGACGAAATTGCGATAGAAATGGTTGGCGTCTGGGATACGGTCAAGGCGCTGGGCCTGCGCCTGCCCATGCTGTGGCGTTGGGCCGAGGATCGGCACGCCTTTCACCACCACAAGCTTGGTCCCTCGACCCGCCACGGCTATCACGCCCTGGCGCTGGATGAGACGCGCGAAGTGTTCGAACCGGTCCTGTGGAAATGTACGCCCGAGTTCCGCGGCCATGTCGAACAGGTCTGGTTCCGCGGCACCCATGGCGATGTCGGCGGGCAACTGAACGGCTTTGAAGAGGCGCGCCCACTCAGCAACATCTCCCTGATCTGGATGCTGGACAAGGCAGAACTGCATGGTCTGCCCTTGCCGGACGGTTGGCGCGAGCGTTTCCCGGTCGATGCGTCCGCCAGATCAGTCGGGACATGGAGGGGCTGGGGCAAGATCTTCCTTCTGCGCAAGCATCGCAAGGTCGGTCGGGACCGCTCGGAACATCTGCACGTGTCGGTTTCACCGGATGATCTGCCGGGGTGGGTGCCCATGCCCAACTTGCCCTCTCATCCGGCGCAATAACTGCGACCGGCCATCCACCGCCGCCGGCGCTGCAAAATGTTGAATGCCCCCAATCAATCGCCTGGATCACGCAGCGACACTGTCACGTCATCCATGACATAGAACCTGTTCTGATCTGCCGAGGCGCTGACGGAAACATCAACGAACCCTTCATTGTCAGGAGTGCCGTCAAGGTCGCGCAGGTTCGCCTCGGCAAATGGCGCCTCTAATGAAGCGTCACCCAAGACTGCGAGGCGATAAACCATGTCGTCCGGAAACATCGAGATCAGAACCGTGTGCCTGTCGCCGATGCTGTAGCTGCCCACCGGTGTATCAAACATGGAAATCTGGCCATTGTTGAAAACGATCCGGCCGAAATACCGCCCCACGACACCGCTATCTACGATCATTCCGCCATCATCCAGAATCTGCCCCTGCCACGTGATGTAGATCGGCGCGGTTTCGTCGCTGATCGGTGACGTCCGGAAAGTGATATGGTCGCCGGACGTCTCTGTTGCAGGTGGCCGCTCACGGATACTCAGGGAAAGATCGCCAGCAATGGCGTCTTCGGCGGATACGAAGAAGAACTCTTCTGATCCGACACTGATACTGTCGCCGGCGGGTGGCCCTGGCGGGTTGGACAGTGGCGACTGTCCGGGCGTCCCGCTCTCGAAATCCGCGTGAAAAATGGTGCTGCAAGATGTCGGCAATACGGCGGCGCAAAGGATGAGTGTGGAAGAATTGATAAATTTCATAGGACACTCCGAAACAAGAACGGACCCCAAGCGGTTTCAATACAATGCCGCCGGTGGATGCCTTCAGAATACCACAACCTGCATCGACCCGCCCAACGCCGCCCAAGAGCTGACCTGTTCCGGCTTCCGCGCGAATTTGCCACGCAGTGTCATGTCGCCCTGGGTGCTGTGGTGTGACGCGCCAAACTCGTACCCATCAGCAATCGCAGAACACACCAGAACGCGCCACATCTGCCGATTAGCCCCGCGCTCTGTCTGAATTATGTCGGGAGGATTAATTTGCCTAACTACGGGGAACCCCCAATACCGCAGCCCCGCTCGATTTGTTAGTTATCAGATAACGGAGCAACCACACACACCTCCGTCCAACACTACACGGGGGGCTGGCCGAATAGACCCCCTCACTCATGCCAGCCCCTCAACCCTTTCCCAAAACCAAAGTGTATATGACAGGCATCGGACATCCGGTTGCAGGTTGCGCCCGATCGAAACATCCTGGACACTTTCGAAGCTTCAACCTCAGCGCTCAGAGAGAATCTTTCCGGGCAATAGACGTCCCTCTTGGTTCTCCGTTTCTTCAGCACAACCGTGGGTCCGCTCAGATATGTAGGTTCAAGAGTAGCCCGCCAGATAAGCCATTGGTTGAAATGCTGATTGAACGAAGCCCGATCAGATAATCCTTTTGACTCGGATCACCGCCATCGCCATCATTCACACAAGAATACCAGAATGCGATTTTGGCCCCTCCCTGCTGTGAAAGTTCATGCAGTCGGCATGTGATAGGAGGAATTTATGAAAAGATTACCCACATGGACAGCTGCTCTCGCCACTTGGGCAGTTCCAGCGCTGCCTGTTGCAGCCCAGTCGAGCGACTGGAATTACGAAGCCACGATTTATCTGTTCATGCCAGAGACAAAAACGTCACTGGATTCGCCGAACGGCAACATCGATGCAACGCTGAGTTTTTCGGACGCTCTCAGCAAGTTGGACCTCGCCTTCATGGGTGCCTTCGCGGCCAGTAACGGCCGGTGGAGTCTGTTGACTGATTACAACTACACCAAGCTTTCCATTGACAACGACCTGTCCGGGCCTGCGTTCTCCGGCGTGGAAACGTCCCTCAAGACGCAGTTCCTGAGCGGCTACGTTGGTTACCGCGCCTACGAAGACCCAACTTTGAAACTGGATCTGGCAGGAGGGTTCAGGTGGTTCAACACGGAAACCGAATTCACGCTGTCCCCGGGGGCATTGCCTGGGACGACCAGTACCGTAGACGCCAGTTGGACAGACCCTGTCATAGGTCTCCGCGCCCGCTATGCGATTTCTGATCGCTGGTCCGGTACGGCCTTTCTGGACTACGGAGGGTTCCGAAGTGGCAGCGAGACCTGGCAAATTTTGCTGACGGCGGATTATGCCATAAACGACCGATGGATGATCAGAGGCGGATACCGCCATATTTCGTTTGATCACGAAGTGAATGGTAACGACTTTGACTTCAGCCAGTCCGGCCTGCTGATCGGCGCGACATACGCTTTCAATTAGGTGTTCCTGTGTGTGGCGGATAAATTTCGCTTTTGATTTCAGCAGGTCGCTTCAATTGTTTCGCTGTGGCCATCTCCCGAAACGAAGCGCAGCTCTTTTGTGGTGCAAGTGCGTGAAGTCGTGGCACTGAGGTGCCCGATCATTGGTTAGCGATCAGGTTATCAAGGCGAACGGGTCGAGCGCGCGACGGCCGAAGTAGGGATATATCATGAGTGGAATTGGTAGGCGTTTGAAAAGAGCAGTTAGGGACATCGCCGTTGGCGACTACGAGAACGCGGTGACAGCAATCTTCCAGGCTTTTGATGCGACGGGGAAAAAGCGATACCCGTCAAAAGGATCAGGTCATAGGTTCAAAAAGCTGCTGGAAGACCAAGAGGAAATCGTTTGGGAGATTGCCTTCAGTGTCAGAGTAATAGGCACGAAATTTGAAGGCCTTACGATGCCGGAAGCGATGTGGAAATTGGCTAGAAACCCCATCGTGCATGAAGGTGAGTTCAGTAAGCGCATTAGTTTTGAGGGTGGTTATGAGCGGCTTCCAGTGGGAGAGAATTGGAACCTGCCACCAAGATTTCTGACAGGCCTGGCAACTGCAGCTATATCGGCTAAGGAAAATTCGGACGAGCAAGAAGATTTGGCCTTTAAGTTCAATTTCTTTGGCCGGGATATTCCTGCCCAGAGTTTGTGGGGCGCCGAAGAATGGATCAGGGCCGAGTTAGAGAATATTCACCGCCGCAAAGCAGAAAAGGTTGCACTGCGCCGAGCTGATGAACAATCCCACAAACGCTGATCAACAATAAGGAGGATCAGGTCTGAAACTTTGACGAAAGCGGAGCACCTCTTCGGATGCACTTCTGGCCAGTTTTGAATGCTCATCGAAAAACTGTGTATCATGGTGTGCGAACGGAGACATTCGCGCTCTGTGAACTGGAAAATAGGGAAATAATGCTGATTAAGCTTACAAATGTATTGAGCCTACTTACCGCGGTGACAGCTTTTTCGCCTGCGATCGGGCAAACCCCTCAGTCTTCGACTCTTTTTTTAAACGTCGATGTTTTTGACAGTCGAAATGCAACTGTGATCGAAAATGCTAACGTCCGGGTCACGGGCAACTTTATCGCCGAGGTTTCGACCACTGAGTTGCCACCCGAAGCCGCAACTGTAATTGACGGCGGCGGGCGCATGCTCGTTCCCGGTCTGATCGATGGGCACAATCACATCATGCTGGGTGCCAGTCCCATTGCACTCGCCTACAATCTGCATTGGACCTATGTCGGCGCGTTGGCGACGCGGGAGGCTGAGGCCATGCTGATGCGCGGCTTCACGACCCTGCGGGACGCCGGAGGGCCTTGCTACGGTATTGCTCAGGCCATTGATGAAGGCATCATACCTGGGCCGCGCATATTTTGTTCCGGGCATTTCATAGGGCAGACGTCCGGGCATTTTGACCTTCGTTTGTACAACGAAACCCACCCGAGGCAGCGTGGCGAGCGTAGTTTTTTCGAGACGCAGTGGTCATTCATTGCAGACGGTGTGCCGGAAGTTCGTGCCATGACCCGCGAGGCGTTGCGGCTAGGGGCGACCCAAATCAAACTAAGCCTGGGAGGTGGCAACTCCAGCCCCTATGACCCACTGGATACCACGCATTACTCAGTCGAGGAGATCCGTGCTGCGGTGGATGCGGCCGAGGATTGGAATACCTATGTTCTGGTGTACGCATATTCAGACGAGTCGGTTATGCGAGCGCTGGCCGGCGGTGTAAAAAGCATTGATCATGGCAATCTGATCAAGGAAGAAGCGACCATCGCAGCAATTCGAGATGCGGGTGCCATCCTCAATCCACAGTTCCTGATCTTCACACCAGACGATGAGATGCTTGCAGGAGGAGACCCGGACACCATCGCCAAGGGCGCGCCAGTCCGAGACAATGTGGAGACCTTCGTCTCGCTCATCCAGAAGTACGACTTGCCGATTGCCTTTGGGGTCGACCTATTTGGCTCACCGGCGCTTCTTGCTATGCAGAATCTGGAGTTCGAGCGTCGCGGAAGATGGTGGTCAGGAGCGAAAGTTTTGCAGCAAGCGACATATAATACCGCCGAACTCCTTGCCCTCTCCGGGCCACGAAACCCTTACCACGAAGGCAAACTCGGAGCTATTGAACCCGGGGCTTATGCCGATCTTGTGCTGGTGGATGGCAACCCGGTGGAGGATATCACTCTGATGGTCGATCCAGAGGCCAACTTCTCAGTTATCATGAAGGATGGTGTGATCTACAAAAACAGTCTTGAGTGAAGCGGCCCCTCAGACGCAATGTACGATTTGAACGCAAGATTCAGTCAAGTCCGTGGTAGGTGTACACACTCAGTACGAAAGTTTGGCAGTGAATAGCAGTGAGAGGGCTCAAAAATCCAACCAGACGCGGTGACAATGGAGAACCGCCGTCAATGAACCGAGGCTCGTCGACCGCTTATCCCGAAAAGAGGCATTTGCCCCGATTAGAAAATGAACTCACAGAGCCCAACAGAGTGCTTTGAAGACCTAAAGATCGGCCTGGAAGACTACACGCGTTTCATGGGAAAACTCGGTCCAAGCCGAAGTGAGCGATGCAACACCATGAAATTTCTCACGCTTGCGAATGAAGTCGGAATTGGAGATTACAGTGAGTGGTGAAGAGAACAAACCCATCCCAGCACATGTGGAACTAGACCCCGATCACGAAGATGCCATTGTTCGGTGGTGCAACCGCATGATCCGCCACGGTGTCAGGGCATTGTCGGTGCTGATGCTCGGAATCATTCTGATGGCAATTATTGACGCCGGTTTCACAACCTACCAAAAGTTGCTGGAACCGCCTGTCTACATCTTGGAAGTCAGTGACCTTCTCACGGTTTTCAGCGCCGTGCTGGTCGTTCTCATTGCGATAGAAATCTATACAAATATTACACTATATTTGACCGCCGACGTCATCCACATCAAGCTTGTTGTCGCAACAGCCTTGATGGCTGTAGCTCGAAAAATCATCACGCTAGACGACAAAAATTTGGAACCTCAGTACTTTCTTGGTTACGCAGCAATCGGTCTTGCGCTGGGCGTAACCTACTGGCTTATAGCCAGAAAACCATGAGTCACTCGGATCTTTTGTTGCCATCGCTTCTGTGAAGCTGTTTCCTGAACATGAAATAGAAACCTCGTCAGCCCATGCGTTCCTGATTAACCCCCGACTAATCCGTGGATTAACCGGACTTTGCCGACATAAACCCTAATGCCGGAAGCAAAGAAGGTCAGCTTGGTTGTTGCAGCACCATTGGCGGGTGGCTTATTCTGATCGTTTCATGGGTCCAGAGCCCGCACGCCGTTTGAAGCAAAGCGGTAAACGAAACGCCCGCTAAAAGGATTTCTGCTATCTTGAGCACTCTCCATTTTCTGGAAGCGCCGCAAATTACGGATTCCCCTCTCGAAATGACGCTTATTGGCTGCACCGCATTTGCACGCATTTTGCACGTTGCAGAAACAATCTTGCCGGCGAATGCAGCACTTTGCAGTGCTTTCTTGCGGTTTGACTATTTGGGAGAAGCCTAATTTTTAATTATTATCAGGCAGTTATGGTGCTGCTGGAGAGAATTGAACTCTCGACCTCTCCCTTACCAAGGGAGTGCTCTACCTCTGAGCTACAGCAGCGCTGTGGGCGGGTGATTAGACTCAAACGAAACGCGGCGCAAGGGTGTCTGGACGGTTTTTTTCGCCTCCTGTAGAGAAAGGTCATGGCAGAAAACAAATCACCCAAAAAACGCGGCAATTCCGGGGACGCGCGGGAAGAGCGACTGAAAGCGGCGCTCAAGGCGAATATGGCGCGGCGCAAGGCGCAGGCCAAGGCGCGTGCGGCATCCGATGACAATGCCGACAAGGAAGAGGGATAAGAGCAGATGGATTCGATTCTGGTGACGGGCAACGGCCCTCTCAATGGTCAGATACCGATTGCGGGGGCCAAAAACGCGTGTCTGACGCTGATGCCCGCAACCTTGCTGAGCGAAGAACCGCTTACGCTGACCAACGCACCGCGGCTGAGCGACATCAAGACCATGACCACGCTGCTGCAATCGCTGGGGGCCGAGGTGTCCGCGCTGCAGGACGGTCAGGTGATCGCGATGTCCAGTCACACCCTGACCAGTCATGTCGCCGACTACGATATCGTGCGTAAGATGCGCGCCTCGAACCTGGTGCTTGGCCCGTTGCTGGCCCGCTTTGGCGAGGCGGTCGTGTCGCTGCCCGGCGGCTGCGCGATCGGTGCGCGGCCCATGGATCTGCACGTTGAAGGGCTCGAAGCGCTGGGCGCCGAGATCGCGTTGAAAGATGGTTACTTGCACGCCAGTGCGCCGGGCGGCCTGAAAGGCGCCGTGCACGAGATGCGCTTCGCCTCGGTCGGTGCGACGGAAAACATCGTCATGGCCGCGACGCTGGCCAAGGGCACCACGGTCCTGAAAAACGCAGCCCGCGAGCCCGAGATCGTCGATCTGGTCGAATGCCTGCGCAAGATGGGCGCACAAATCTCGGGTGAGGGCACGTCGACCATCGAAATCCAGGGCGTCGACCGGCTGCATGGCGCGACGCATCAGGTGGTGACCGACCGCATTGAACTGGGCACCTACATGCTGGCCCCCGCGATCTGCGGTGGCGAGGTTGAGTTGCTGGGCGGCCGGATGTCTCTGGTCGAATCCTTCGCGGCCAAGCTGGATGCGGCCGGCATCAACGTTAGTGAGACCGAAAAGGGCTTGAAGGTCGCGCGCAAGAATGGCCGCGTCAGCGCCGTGGACGTTGTCACGGAACCTTTCCCGGGCTTTCCCACCGACCTGCAGGCGCAGATGATGGCGCTGATGTGCACGGCCGAAGGCACCTCAATCCTGGAAGAGCGGATTTTCGAGAACCGATTCATGCACGCCCCCGAACTGGTCCGCATGGGCGCGCATATCGAGGTGCATGGCGGCACGGCGACCGTCACTGGTGTTGAAAAGCTCAAAGGGGCGCCGGTCATGGCGACCGACCTGCGGGCCTCGGTGTCGCTGATCCTTGCCGGAATGGCGGCGGAAGGCGAAACAACGGTCAGCCGGGTCTATCATCTGGACCGCGGATATGAACATGTGGTGCGCAAGCTGGAAGGCGTGGGCGCAAAGATTGAACGGATCAAGGGCGAATGACAGACGCAAGTTTCGAAGACGGGCGCGAGGCGCCGCTGAATCTGGGGGCCGAGGACGGCGATGACCTGCAGGTGATCTCGACCCTTGCACAGGACGCGGTTTTCCCTGCGACCGAGATGAAATGGCAACCTTCGCAGCGCCGCTTTGGTCTGCTGCTCAACCGCTTCCGCTGGGAAGACAAGGACGCAGCCGACCGCCGGGGCCGCCCGTTTGAGCGCGTGCAATCCGTTTTGGTGTTCGACTCGGTCCTGTCCGTTGCCAGCCAGGGTGTCGACCGCAGCGACAAGGATACAGTGATGTCACTGCTGTCGGTCGATTTTGAACCGGGCGAAGAAGGCGCGGGTCAGGTGTTGCTGACGCTGGCCGGGGACGGTGCGATCCGTCTGACGGTCGAGGCGCTGGATGCCACGCTCAAGGACGTCACGCGCCCTTACCGCGCCCCGTCCGGGCATGCCCCGCACCATCCCGAATAGATGCAGAACAAACGCGGCATATCTCAGGCGTTTTCTGCTGCTCCAGAAGGTGTCATTCTGCGCCGCGCTACCGTTTTTGGCGTGTTCGACATCAGCCGGGTTCTGATCCGGTCGATCACCCTGCTCTGCACGGCAGATCATCAGAACGACCCCCGGGCCATCGCGCAATGGACGGAAAACAAGGACCCGGCCACGATCCGAGGCTGGATCAAACCCGGTTCGCAGATCTGGCTGGCCGAGCGGGCCGGGCAGGTGGCAGCCGTTGGCGGTTTGTTTGAAACCGGAGAGATCACTCTGCTTTACATCGATCCGGATCATACCGGCTGTGGTCTTGGTTCGGCATTGTTGAACCGCATGGAACAGGAACTGATCGCTGCGGGATGTTCCGAAGCCCGACTTGAGGCAACGCAAACCGCGCAAGATTTCTATCTGCGCCGCGGCTGGCAGGCCACCGGGCAGTGTTGCGACCGCATGGATCTGTCCTGCTTTGCCATGCGCAAATCGCTGCACCCCGGCGACTGAGGGTTGAGGCCCGCCCCTCCCGGCGATATGTCCCGCGTCAAACGTCCGGAGTGCCAGATCATGCCCGTTTTCCTCGATACGACCGCGCCCGACTTCGAAAGCGCTTTTCAGACCCTGCTGTCCGCCAAACGCGAGGACAGTCCGGATGTGGATGCGGTGGTTGCGCAGATCATCGACGATGTGCGCACCCGGGGCGATGCGGCGGTGATCGAGCTGACCTCAAAGTTTGACCGGCTGGACCTGACACCGGAAACCATGGCCTTCTCAGCGGCTGAAATCTCAGCAGCGGTTGCACAGGTTTCGGCCGACGACCGCGCGGCGCTGGAACTGGCGGCGGATCGCATCCGTGCCTATCACGAAAAACAGCTTCCACAGAACGCACAATGGACCGATGAGGCCGGGGCGACGCTGGGTTGGCGCTGGACAGCAGTTTCGGCAGCGGGGCTCTATGTGCCGGGGGGGCTTGCGTCTTATCCGTCATCTGTTCTGATGAACGCCATCCCCGCCAAGGTCGCCGGGGTTGAACGTCTGGCCATCGTAGTGCCGACACCGGACGGGCAGGTGAACCCGCTGGTCCTGCTGGCCGCACAACTATCCGGTGTGGACGAGGTGTATCGCATCGGCGGTGCACAGGCGATTGCCGCGCTGGCCTACGGGACAAAGACCATCGCGCCCGTGGACAAGATCACCGGTCCGGGCAATGCTTTTGTCGCGGCGGCCAAACGCCGGGTCTTTGGCAAGGTCGGCATCGACATGATCGCGGGCCCGTCCGAGATTCTGGTGATCGCCGACAAGGACAATGACCCCGACTGGATCGCGCTGGACCTCCTCAGCCAGGCCGAACATGACGAAAGCGCGCAGTCGATCCTTATCACCGACGACGCCGCATTCGGGCAGGCGGTCGCGCAGGCGGTCGAAAAGCGCCTCCAGACCTTGCAGCGCCGCGTGATTGCCGGGGCCAGCTGGCGCGATTTCGGCGCCGTCATTACCGTGCGCGATCTGGAACAGGCCGCCGCGCTGTCAAATCGCATCGCCCCCGAACATCTTGAGCTTTGCGTGGCCGACCCGGTGGCGCTGAGCACGAAAACCGTTCACGCGGGTGCCATTTTCCTTGGCCAATACACGCCCGAGGCCATTGGCGATTATGTCGGCGGCCCCAACCACGTGCTGCCGACCGCGCGTTCCGCCCGGTTTTCCTCGGGTCTCAGTGTTATGGATTTCCTCAAGCGCACCACGCTCAGCCACATGACGCCCGAAGCCCTGCGCGCGATCGGACCCGCCGCCGAGCAACTGGCCACATCGGAAAGCCTCGAGGCGCACGGGCTGTCCGTCACGGCCCGCCTCAGGCGGCTGAACGGGTAAAGCTATGGCCTGCGGGCCACAGCCGACCCGACCCTGGCCGGGGACGGGTTCCGGGGCGCTCGATTGACCGCTAAACCGTTCACCGACCAGCAAGGATCAGTCTATTGGAACGTGTGGCGACCCTGTGGATCGGAGAACGGTTCAGCTTTCTGGAACATTTGTGCCTGAAATCCTTCGCCGACGTGGATCAGACGCCGATCGTCTACCATTACGGCGATCTGCGGGACATTCCGGACTATATCGAAGCCCGCGACGCGCGCGAGATATTCGATACCCCCGAGATTATCCGTGACCCAGTCACCCGGTCGGCGGCCGTGCATGCCGATCTGTTCCGGCTGAAACTGCTGGAGCAGACAGATTACATCTGGGCTGACACCGACGCCTACGCCCTGCGCCCGTTTGAAACCGAAAACGGCTACCTGTTCCCCAAGGCCAACCGCAAAACCCGCCGCATCATGAATGGCGTGCTGGCCTTGCCCGGCGACAGCCCGGCCTTGCGGAACATGTGCGATTTCGCTTTCGACAGCGATCTGGTTCCGCCCTGGTGGAGCGATCAGCAAAAGACCACTTACCTGGAACTCTACGGCAAATCCACGCATTGGAGCCTGCCCATCTTCAGCTTCGGCCCGCCTATGCTGTTCCACTACATCTTCCAAACACCCGAACACGAGATGAGCGTTCCCCGTACGCTGCTCTACCCGATCCCGCTGCGCCACCGGTCGCTGTGGAACGAACCGGACCTGTCCAAACTGGACGCCCTGAACTGGCAGCAGCAGATGTCGGTCCATTTCTTTGGATCGTGGTTCCGCAGGATCTTCTCGGGGCGCCCGATCAATCCGGGATCACTGGTCGACACGCTGCTGCGCAAGCACGGAATCGACCCTTCGGACCACCCTTTGTGACAGGGCTCGCGGCATCCGAACCCACGCATTGCCCATTCAGAATTCTTACGATAAGTCTGGCCAGACCTGAACGGACCAAATGATCTATGACCCGCATTTCGCATATCGAACTGGATGACCGAAACCTGCCTCCGCCGACCCCCGAGATCGAGCAGGAGCGTAAGGTCGCGATTTATGATCTGCTCGAAGAGAACACCTTTACGCTGCCACAGCGCGACGGTCGTACCGTGCCTGACGGCCCGTATCACCTGCAATTGTCGATCCGCGACAAACGGCTGGTTTTCGACATCGAAACCGAGGCCAGCGAAAAGGCGGCCGAGTTTCACCTGTCGCTGGGGCCGTTCCGGCAAGTGGTCAAGGATTACTTCCAGATCTGCGAAAGCTATTTCGATGCCGTGAAGACCCTGCCGCCCAGCCAGATCGAAACCATCGACATGGCCCGGCGGGGTATCCACAACGAAGGCAGCCGCGTGCTGCAGGAACGGCTGGAAGGGAAGGCCGACATCGATACCGATACCGCCCGCCGCCTGTTCACGCTGATCTGCGTGTTGCATTTCGGAGGCTGACGCGTGAAGCCGTTGCCGCAGTCGGTCCTGTTTTGTTGCGACCACAACGCGGTCCGGTCTCCCATGGCCGAAGGGATCATGAAAAAGTTCTATGGCACCGGCACCTATGTTCAGTCTGCCGGCGTGCATAACGATCTGGAAATCGACGGGTTCTGCATTGCCGCCTGTCAGGAGATCGATGTCGAACTGTCGCGCCACCGCTCTCGGTCGTTCGACGAGATGGAAGAATGGGGCGATGACCTCAGTTCCTTCGATCTGGTGGTGGCGTTGTCGCCTGCCAGTCAACGCAAGGCGCTGGAACTGACCCGTGTTTTTCACCTCGATGTCGATTATTGGCCAATAATGGACCCTACCGGACTGGGCGAGACACGCGAACAAAAGCTACATCACTACCGTCAGACCCGCGATCAGATCATTCAGCATCTGAAAGATCGCTGGGGCGAACCAACGGAGAGATCATGAACGCGACCGTCAAAACCTATTTCGAAGCCTTCAACGCCGGTGACGTGGACGGCATGCTGGCCTGTTTGTCCGATGATGTGGCCCATCACGTGAACGAAGGCCAGATCCGTGTCGGCAAGGAAAAATTTGCAGCCTTCTGTGCTCATATGAACCGCTGCTACCGCGAGAACCTGACCGATATCGTGGTTTTCGAGGCCGAGGGTGGCACCCGCGCCGCCGCCGAGTTCATCGTCAACGGCACCTATCTGGAAACGGATGAAGGATTGCCACAAGCCAGCGGCCAGACCTACCGCCTGCCCGCAGGGTCCTTCTTTGACCTCAAGGACGGCAAAATCACCCGCGTTACCACCTTCTACAATCTCGCCGACTGGACCCGTCAGGTCGCAAATGCCTGAGGTGAGCGAAGTCCGCACTCTGACCGGCGCGGCACTGGAGGCCGCGCTGGATGATGTGGCGCGCCTTCGGATACAGGTGTTCCGCGCCTGGCCTTATCTCTATGACGGTGATTTGGATTACGAACGAAAGTATCTGCAATCCTACCGCGACAGCGACCGCGCCATAATGGTCGGCGCCTTCGACGGCGACCGCCTGATCGGCGCATCGACCGGCGCACCGCTGACCGACCACGCCGACGATTTCGCGGCGGCGTTCAAAGGAACCGGGCTGGATCTGGGCGACATCTTCTATTGTGCGGAATCCGTGTTGCTGCCCGACTATCGCGGGCAGGGCGTCGGCCACAAGTTCTTCGACCTGCGCGAAGCCCACGCCCGCAGCCACGGGTTTTCCAAATGTGCGTTTTGCGGCGTCCAGCGTCCTGCCGACCACCCGATGCGCCCCGAAACATACCGGCCGCTCGACGCCTTCTGGCACGCGCGCGGATACGCACCGCTTTCCGGCGCCATCGCGCAGTTTTCGTGGAAGGATATCGGGGAAAAGGGCGAGACCCAGAAGCCTTTGCAATTCTGGATCAGGGATTTGTAGGCCGCTTTGGTCGCTTGCCGACAAAACAGCCATTCATCGTGCCAACGCGGTGAATGACCAGTTGTTCAGGCTGAGCTTACTCGTCCAAATCGCCGCTATGCCTTCGAGGAAGGCAGCCGATGTCTCATTTGCCACGCCGCGCCAGCTCATGAGGCCGAACCCGGCATCCAGTGGGTTCTTTTCGGAATGGCCGACACCTAAGTACAGCGCGCTATGGCGGGGTCGGGTGATCTGACCGCTAATCGTTGCCTTCCTGTCTCGGCTCTAAGTGGTTGCGTAGTTCGACAATTCGAAGGAATTGCGCTGTACAGTCCGCCACCTCCGCATCTAATGTCCCAGCAACTTTGAACCGGGGACACATCGATGAAAGTCGCAACCGCCGCATACGATCTCGACTGGCTCGCCAGTTGGAGCCAGTACGAGGACAAGCTGGACCGCTGGGTCGCCGAGGCCACGGGGCAGGGCGCCGACCTGCTGGTCTTTCCCGAATACGGCGCGATGGAATTGTCGACGCTGGACGGGGCCGGGGTGGCCGGTGATCTGGAACGCTCGATCCAGGCGGTGTCCGGGCGGATGGAGGACGTACAGAACCTGCACACCCGCCTCGCGCAGACGTACAAAACATACATTCTGGGCGCATCCGCCCCGGTGATTGACGGTCCGGGCCGCCCCGTAAACCGGGCCGTTTTCTATGCGCCGGACGGTGGTGTCGCGCATCAGGACAAGCAAATCATGACCCGGTTCGAGCGTGAGATCTGGGACATTGCCCCCGGTGGTCCGCTCAGGCTTTTCGACACCGCACTTGGCAAAATCGGTATCCTCATTTGCTATGACAGCGAGTTTCCCCTGCTGGGTCGCGCCCTGAACGAAGCCGATCTTATCCTGGTGCCATCCTGCACCGAGGCGTTGTCAGGATATTGGCGCGTTCGCATCGGTGCGATGTCAAGAGCGTTGGAAAATCAATGTGTTACGGTTATGTCGTCGCTGGTTGGGCGTAACGATTGGTCCGAGGCGGTAGACATGAACACCGGCACAGGTGGCATATTCGGCCCGCCCGACAAGGGCTTTCCCCAGACCGGAGTGCTGGCCGAAGGCACCCTGAACCAACCGGGTTGGACCTATGCGGATATCGATCTGTCCGCCATTGCCGAGGTTCGCGCCGATGGCCATGTTCTGAACAGAACCCACTGGGACGAACAGCCACCCCGCGCCGAATCGGTCACAATATCCAGCCTTTAGATGATTCCGCCCTTGAAATAAGGCCGAAATAGGCTCATTTAAGCGCACATCCCTGTAGATTCTGCAGGTGCAACGTAATGATGGAGACAACATGGCCAAGGAAGATACGCTCGAATTTCCCGGTGTCGTGAAGGAACTCCTGCCTAATGCGACGTTTCGGGTCGAGCTGGAAAACGGCCATGAAATCATCGCACATACGGCAGGGAAGATGCGCAAGAACCGCATCCGTGTTCTAGCCGGCGACAAGGTTCAGGTCGAGATGACCCCTTATGATCTGACCAAGGGTCGGATCAACTACCGCTTCAAATAACGCCTGCCGCAATGGCGTTTATTCTCGGATCGGGCAGCCCAAGACGGCTGGACCTGTTGGCCCAGCTTGGCGTGCAGCCCGATGCCATCCGCGCGCCCGATATCGACGAAACGCCCCTGAAGGGCGAATTGCCGATTCCCTATTGCAGCCGCATCACTCGCGCAAAAGTGCAGGCAGTTCAATCGGATAGCGATGACGTCACCCTGTGCGCGGACACCACCGTGGCGCTGGGCCGCCGCATTCTGGGCAAACCCGAGGATGTGGGGCAGGCGGCTGAATTTCTGCACGCCCTGTCCGGTCGGCGCCATCGCGTGATCACCTCGGTCGCCGTGCGGCGCGGAGAGCGGATCCTGCAGCGTGACGTGGTTTCCCAAGTCAAGGTCAAGCGTTTGTCTGACATTGAAATCAACGCCTATCTGGCGACCGGAGACTGGAAGGGCAAAGCTGGCGCTTACGCCATTCAGGGTCCTGCCGGGGCGTTCATCCCGTGGATTTCCGGCTCTTTCACCGGTATCGTCGGCCTGCCCCTTTCCGAAACCGCCGCTCTTTTGCAAGGCATCGGCTATCCCCTGTATCGTGAGGTATCATGAAGGGTCGTACCATCGTTCTGGATCACATCGACGACCGCGAGGCTGCCGCACTGATGGTAGACGGCAAGCTGGACGATTTCCTGATTGCCGCAGACGCCCCCGTGCCGGGTACGATTTACCGCGCACGTGCCGACCGCCCGGTCAAAGGGCAGGGCGGAATGTTCCTGACCACGCCCGACGGCCCCGCGTTTCTGCGTCAGGTCAAAGGTCTGGCCCCCGGCACATCGATGCTGGTGCAGGTCACAGGGTATGCGGAACCGGGTAAGGCGCTGCCGGTTACGGACCGCGTCCTGTTCAAAAGCCGCTATGCGATCATCACGCCCGATGCGCCGGGCTTGAACATCTCGCGCTCGATCCGGGACGAGGATGAGCGCGATCGGCTTCTGGAGATCGCGCATGAAAGCATGGACGGCAGTGACTACGGCCTCATCCTGCGCTCGTGTTGCCAGGGCGAGAACGCCAACGAAATCGCCGCAGACATCAGCGCCATGCTGGCCAATGCCGACCAGGTCATGAACGACCCCGGGACCGAGCCGGAGTTGCTGCTGGAAGGCGACAGCCCACACGTTCTGGCATGGCGCGACTGGACTGATCCGGCCGAGGTTGTAACCCAGTCCGGAAGCTTCGAAACCCATGGTGTGCTTGACGCGCTGGATGTAGCGCGCGGTATTTCCGAACCACTTCCCGGTGGTGGTCATCTTTACATTCAACCGACACGCGCGTTGGTGGCGGTGGATGTGAATACCGGGGCCGACACGTCGCTTGCAGCCGGAACAAAAGCCAATTTCGCCTGTGCCAAGACACTGGCGCGCGCATTGCGCGTGCGCGGTCTGGGTGGGCAGATCACGCTGGATCTCGCCCCCATGCCCAAGAAGGATCGCAGAGGCTTCGAAGGGGCTCTGCGCGCTGCATTCAAAGCCGACGGCATCGAGACCACTCTGGCGGGCTGGACGCCTCTGGGCCACTATGAGTTGCAACGCAAACGCGGACGCATTCCCCTGTCCGAGGTGCTGAAATGAGCTGTCCGATCTGTGGTGAAGACACCGTGACCAGGTTCCGTCCCTTCTGTTCAAAGCGCTGTGCCGACATCGATCTGGCCAAGTGGCTGAACGGCTCCTATGCGGTCGCTTCCCAGCGGGAAGAGGACGAAGAGGCAGATGTCTCCGGGGAGAATTCCGAGCCGCCAAGGCCGCATTGAAAAAATCTCAAAAAGCCTCTGGACACTGCGTGGTGCAAGTCATAGAAGGCCTCCACCCAACGACGAAAGTCGTTCCCGTGCCCGGGTAGCTCAGGGGTAGAGCAGTGGATTGAAAATCCTCGTGTCGGTGGTTCGATTCCGCCCCCGGGCACCACTTAAATTAAACAAAAACAGATGCTTACTGAACTTAGCGTCCTTACGCC